>DKKJ01000150.1:0-11410 GCA_002455175.1 Opitutaceae bacterium UBA6669 | reverse complement strand
ATGAACATGCTCCGCGTCTGGGGTGGTGGCATCTATGAAAGCGAGGACTTCTACGATCTTTGCGACGAACTCGGACTCCTCGTCTGGCAGGATTTCATGTTTGCCTGCTCCCTTTATCCCGCAGATCGCGATTTCCTGGCAAGCGTCCGCGCCGAGGCGGAATACCAGGTAAAACGACTGCGACACCGCACCTGTCTCGCCCTCTGGTGCGGCAACAATGAGATCGAACAGTTGAACGAGGATCTGCTTAAAAACTCCCGCCAACGCAAAGCCTACACCGCGCTCTTTCACACTCTCCTGCCGGACGTGGTCCAGCACGAGGATGGCATCACCGCCTACTGGCCGTCCTCTCCGTATCGGGGTGATGGTGACAACTCTCCCGAAGCGGGCGAGCAACGAGGCGACACCCATTTTTGGGGGGTGTGGCACAACCGTGCTCCCGTCAAAGACTATGAAAAATGGCGCTTCCGCTTCGTATCGGAATTCGGAATGCAGAGCTACAGCTCTCCTGCCACGCAGATGACGTTCTGTCCGCCCGACGACGCCAATGTCTTCGGGCCTATTTTGGAGAACCATCAAAAGAACATTGGCGGAAACCAAGTCATTCTCGACTACGTTTCCCGGCGCTATCGGTTCCCTAAATCCCAAGACGATCTGATTTATCTCTCTCAGCTCAATCAGGCCTACTGCATGCAAACGGGCGTCGAACACTATCGACGCCAGATGCCCCACTGCATGGGGGCGCTGTATTGGCAGCTCAATGACTGCTGGCCCGTTGCTTCATGGAGCTCGATCGAGCATACCGGACACTGGAAGGCACTGCATCACATCGCCCGTCGGTTTTTCGCACCCGTTTTGGTGACCGCTCATCTCCCCGGCGAGGAAACGGCGGGAATTGGTAATACCCGACGCTTCGAGATAAATGAGGTGCACCTTTACACGGTGAGCGACTCACCTGCCGCACGCCGTGCGTGGCTTCGCTGGGAGATCTTGCACCTCGACGGCCAAAAACTGGTTCAGCAAAAAAAGGCAGTTACAATTCGGTATGCCCAAAGTGTGCGCCAGAAAACGCTTTCGTTAGGCCGACTGCTCAAACAACATGGTAGAGACCAGTTGGTCCTCCGAATCTCCTTAGAGGTCGACGGAACCATCATCAGCGAAGAAAGCGTCTTCTTCGCGCCTCCCCGGTTTCTAAACCTTCGCCGAGGCAAAACTGCTGTTGCGTTGACCATGAAAACAACCACGGAGGCGGAAGTGGTGATCACCTCCTCCGTTTTTCAACATCGGTTTGCTCTGGAGTTCACGGGTCTTTCTCCTCGATTCAGCGACAACTTCATCGAACTCTTCCCTAACGAACCCAAACGGCTGACGATTACGTTTCCGCTCCCCGTAACGCGAGCACGGCTGGAATCACTGCTTCGATTTCGCTCCCTAGTCGATACCTACGAGGAAAACTGCTAGGCCTGACGAGCGATTCATTTGAGTATCGCAAAGGTGCGGCGGGATGCTTTGCTTCCCTCGCCCCATGCCCCTCGCCTCTGCCCCCCTTACGCTGCGTGAAAAGCTCGCCTTCGGGTGCGGGGATTTTGCCTCCGTGCTCTACTGGCAGACGTTCATGCGGTACCTACCGTTTTTCTACACGGACGTCTTTGGCCTCTCAGCGGCCGCACTGGCCACTATGCTCCTTTTGAGTCGCATTTGGGATGCGATCGACGATCCGGTGATCGGCATGGTCGCCGATCGCACCGAAACGCGGTGGGGCAAATTTCGTCCTTACATTCTTTTCGGTTGCGTGCCCTTTGCTTTCGCGGGGGTGCTTGCTTTCACAACACCTGAGATGGGAGCTACTGGAAAGCTCATCTGGGCCTACGTCACCTACAACGTGCTCATGGTCATGTACACTGTTGTGAACATCCCCTACACGGCATTGCTCGGGGTGCTCACACGCGATACGGTCGAGCGCACGCGCCTCTCCTCGATCAAGTTCATCTTTGCGTTTTCGGCGGGCACACTTGTCTCCGCCACTCTCCTCCCCTTGGTGAAAGTCCTCGGCGGAGATAGCCCACAGCGGGGTTGGCAATTGGCCTTTTGCGTCTACGGCGCGGTGGCGGTTCTCTTTTTTCTGGTGACCGGCTTTTTCACGCGAGAGCGAGTGACACCAGTGCGCGAAAGAAACGTCTCCATTTTAGGAGACCTGCGCCTCTTGATCACGAACCGACCCTGGCTGCTGTTGTTGGCGACCACGCTGACGTTGATTTTGTTCTACGCCATCCGCAGCTCGGTCTCGACTCACTATTTCAAGTATTATCTGTACGCCGGACAACCTGACCGCGAACTCACCTTTCTCGGTTACTCGTTCACGCTGGAAGCGCTGGTTTCAACTTTTAATACGGTGGGACAGGCCACGTCCATTTTGGGTGTCGTGCTGGTGGGGGTTCTTGCTCATCGTGTGCGCCGAAAGCCGTTGTTCATCGGACTTTTCTTGGTGAGCGTGGCCTCGACAGCCTGCTATTACATACTCACCCCCGGCAATCTGAGCGCAATTTTTCTCGTTGAGTTTGCCTCTTCGATTTCGGGTGCACCTCTGTCCGTATTGCTGTGGGCGATGTATGCAGATACCGCTGATTTCGGAGAATGGAAAAGCGGTCGCCGGACCACCGCACTCGTTTTCTCGGCTTCCAGTATGAGCCAGAAGTTTGGTTGGGCTTTGGCCGCTTACCTCGCTTTTAAAATGCTCTCGCTCGGCGGTTTCGTGGCCAATGTCACTCCGACCGCCGAGGTACAAAGTGTATTGGTGCTGCTGATGAGCATCATCCCAGCGGGTCTAGGACTAATCTCGATTGGAATATTTCTCTTTTATCCGCTCACCGAGGATCGCATGGCTACCATTCACGCCGATCTCAACGCCCGAAGGCTTGGATCTCCGTCCGCCGTATCCTAGTTTCTTCCTCTCGAGGAAGGCATTCACCGCCTGCTGAAGCGGAGGAGAGCTTGTCACTCCTTTCCTCTCCGGCCAATCTTGAAAAGTGAGACCCCAAGTTCTGCTGGTTTTCTTGATCCGGTTTGATGAAAGCTCCGCCATGCTGCGGGGAATTGCCAACTACGAGCGCACTCACCAGCTCTGGTCGGCTTTTTTGGACGATGAAGCTCGGGCAGAAAATGATCCCCGTTGGATACGAAGCAAGAAGTGGGATGGGGTGATCAGCCGGCACACTACGCCCGCCCTCGCCGCAGCCTGCGCGGAACTCAAACTACCGCTCGTTGATTTGAATGACACGCCACCCTTTCCGGGCGTGCCCAAAATACGTCCCGATAACATCGCCATGGGTCACATGGGAGCCGAGCACTTCATCGAGCGAGGGTATCGGCACTTTGGATTCTGTGGATTCTCCAACAACGGCTGGGCTTGCGAGCGCCGCGACGGATTTTTGGAAGCGCTGCGTCTGGCAGGGCATACCTGCGAGGTCTTTGATGTGAATTACCCCGGCGATCTCACGCCGTTCTGGGACAACGAGCAGATCACGGCATTGGCGGCTTGGCTAAAACGTGTGCCCAAGCCCATCGGTATCATGGCATGTCTAGACATGCGCGCTTTACAGGTGATCACGGCGGCGCAGACCGCCGGCCTTCTCGTGCCTGAAGAGGTCGCTGTGCTCGGTGCGAACAACGATATCCGTTGCGAACTTGCGTATCCACCTCTCTCCAGCGTTGCGCCCAATGCTTTTCAATCTGGTCACGCTGCCGCCGAAACGCTCGCGACCCTGATGGTGGGTAAACGCCCTGCTGACATGGACCGGCGTGTGGAGCCACTTGGCGTCGTCACTCGTCCCTCCACCGATGTCCTCGCCATCGACAACCGAAATGTGGCGGCTGCGCTGAGCTTTATCCGAGAACGAGCCTGCCAAGGCATCTCGGTCGAAGATGTCCTCAAACACGCGTTCGCTTCTCGCAGCCAACTCGAGAAGAAATTCCGCCAGCATCTGGGACGTTCTCCACAAGCGGAAATTCGCCGTGTACAGGTCGCCAAGATTCGCCAACTCCTTTTCGAAACGGATTTCCCGCTGAAACGCATCGCTGAACTCACTGGTTTTGAGCATGTCGAATACATGTGCGTGGTGTTCAAACGTCTCACTGGAAACGCGCCGGGCGAATACCGCAAAAAGGTTCACGCCAAGGGTTAGGCGACGGGCCGGGTGCACCTCCGGGTTTCAGGGTGAAAATTCTCATTCACCCTCTGAAAAAGAGAGATTTAGGGCTTTTTCCCCGCCACCTGAGGTGTCGGCAACCAATCTCAATCCCCAAGCAAGCGAACTCATTCCCAGTTGTCGCCAAGATCACTACAGTCACGCACCTCGCCTGACTAGAGATTTTCTCCCCAGTTAGGTCGTGCCCATCCGGGCTTTCACCCCCCACCCCCTACACCATGAAACGCACCGTTGTGCGCAGTTACGCGTTCACCGCTTCTTCTGTGCTCTGTCTGCTCGCTGCGCCCTCCCTGAGGGCTCAAGCCACCGCTTCGACCGCACCGGCTCCGGCCGACGAGCAAATTGTCGAGCTCTCACCCTTCGTGGTAGCCACCGAAGAGGATTCCGGCTACCGCGCCACCAGTACGCTGGCGGGAACGCGTATTCGTACTGAACTCAAGGACGTAGGCTCGGCGATCTCGGTGGTCACCGGCCAATTCCTCAAGGACACGGGCTCCCGTAATTCACAGGATCTCCTGGTCTACACCACGGGAACGGAAGTANNGACGCATCGATATCCAACGCGGACCGAATTCGATTCTCTATGGATTGGGGAGTCCGGCCGGGATCATCAACGGCAGCATCAACGGTGCAACCTTCCGCAACGAGAACAATGCCGAGTTTCGCTTCGGTAGCTTCGGAAGCGCTCGCGGCTCGGTGATGCTCAACCGCCAGCTCCTCAGGGATGAGCTGGCCATCCGTATCTCCGGCTTGGATGACAACACCAAGTACCGGCAAGATCCTGCCTACAATCACGATAAACGCCTGGCCGCAGCGCTTCGCTGGGATCCCAAGTTCATTCGTGGCGACTCCAATCGGACCTCACTCAAGGTGAACTACGAAAAAGGAAAGATTCGCGCCAATCGTCCGCGCACCCTTCCTCCCGGCGACCTTCTCACGCCCTGGTGGGGACCCGACGTCGNNCCGCCGCTGTCGCCGCGGGTGGTCCGGGCACAGGGGTTCGTCAAGCTACCCTCACCGGAGGTACCAGCAACCCCTACTACAATCCACGCATCGGTTCATTCGGCCGTAACTACGGTGGGATCGTCGCTGTTTTCTCTGATCCGAACTCGAGTAACTTTACTCTCCGTACTACAGACTTGAATACGGGAAGTGGGATTAACTCCAGCGGTGCCAAAGACGGAAACATTGGGGGGGTTCCCTGGACGATCATGTCAGGGATCATTCCCTTCAAGGACTACACAGGCACGGTTGGTTCCACGCGGTTTCCGGGGCAAGAATACGGTTTGTATAAAAACTACGTGCTGCAGGACTCCAGCATCTTTGACTTCTATAATCTGCTCATCGATGGACCTAACAAACGTGAGTGGTCCAATCACGAAGCGTTCAACGCCGCTCTTTCTCAAACCTTCCTGAACAATCGCCTGGGTTTTGAGGCTGTTTTCGACAAGCAGGACTACGATCGAGGCCAGGTGAATCTCACCTCGGATTTTGGGCAGTCGATCACGATCGACATGAACCGCTTCTACCCAGACGGCACGCCCAATCCCAATGTAGGTCGCGCCGCCATGATCTCGGATGGATTCTCCAACAATTCTTACGAAAGCGAGCGCGAAGGCGCACGCCTGACCGGGTTTGCAGAATTCCGCTTCAGCGATGTCGTCGACAAAGAGTCGTGGGTCTCCCGAGTCTTCGGTCGCCACGTCTTCACCGGATTGCTCAGCGATGAGTCAGTCAAAACCGAGACGCGCAGCTGGTTCCGTCACGCAGCCGACGCCTCTTATGGCGACGTCATCAACGACAAGCTCCTGCGCAACCGAGGCGTCAATATTCTGACTTACCTCGGACCCTCACTGATCAATCGCAGCTCCGCCGCCGGAGCATCGCTCCCTAACCTGAGCGCGCTTCAAATTCCAACCTCAGGGTCTCTGCTTCACTTCGACTCCCGCTGGAACAGCACCGTCAACCCTGGCGACCCATGGATCGACCAATATGGCAACACGTCGACCCAATCGGAAAATCCAGCGAACTATATCGGCTGGACGAATCGTCCTCTGACGGTGGTGAGCGAAGACGCTGGACAACGCGACGCTCTTACCACCAATGCGGCGCTGACCAAGGACAAGGTGAAATCGCGCGCGCTTGTCTGGCAGGCCTACCTGTTCGACGGGGCGTTGGTTCCCACCTTTGGTCTCCGCACCGACAAGGCACGGAGTTATTCGCTCCCCAGCGGACCGAAAAATCCCGATGAGTCCATCAATCTGGCGAGCCCTCTCTACAAACTTCCCTNNCTCCGGACGCTCCAAGAGCTGGAGCATCGTAGGGCACTCTCCTCGCATCATTCGTGACCATCTGCCCTTTGGCTCTAGCATCAGCCTATTCTACAATCGTTCCGACAACTTCCAACCTGCCGCTGGTCGTGTCGATGCCGTGGGCAACACGCTCGCTCCTCCCAGTGGAAAAACCAAGGACTACGGGATCTTGATCAGCACCCTCGACGATCGCGTCACTTTCAAGATCAATTGGTACAAGACTTCCGTCACCAACGATAAACTCTCAAACTTCTCCGGCGACTACATGCTCCCCGCCGTCGAAGCCTGGGGTTACATGTTCGCCCGCCAAAACCTCGAACGCTACGGCAACTTTCAGAACGGCTACGAGCTTGCTCCAGGCCAGACCGATACCGCTCAAGCGATTGCCGACGGCGACGCTGCTAGCCGTGCGTTTATTGCGGGGGTTCCCTCGGACGCCTGGTATAAATTCTGGGGTATCGATCGCACGCAATGGAACAGCTGGATGAACTGGACGACACCTCCTGGGGTCACCGTAACGGGCGACACGATTTCGAAGGGGATCGAATTTGAAGTCGCCGCCGATGTGACCAAGAACTGGCAGGTCTCGGCTAATGCTTCTAAGACACGCGCGCAACGCACCAACATGGCCGAATCGTTTGCCGTTTGGGTCGAAGATCGCTGGGCGTTCTTCAACACACCAGTCGCAGGTACAAACGGTCGCGTCCTGGTGGGCGACGTGAGGATGTGGAACGGCGCTTACAACCCGGGTGAAACCGTCCGAGGCAAGTTCGGCCGTGAGTTCATGGCCCCCTACACCCTCTACCGTTTGCAGGAAAACTCTGACGTTCCTGAGCTGCGTCCCTGGCGCTTCAACCTCGTGACCAACTACCGGTTCAGCGAAGGGTTCCTCAAGAACGTGAATGTCGGTATGGGTTATCGCTGGCAGGACCGTGTCGTGACAGGCTACCGGCTCAAAGCGTCCACGGGCAACGCGGCTGATCCTGCAGCCTACGATCTAGCCAATCCCTTCCGTGGTCCTACTGAAGAGAATATCGATATCTGGATAGGCTACGAGCGTCAGCTGACCGAGAAAATCAAATGGCGGATTCAGTTCAATGGACGTAACATCACGTCAAAGAAAGAACTCATCCCCATCACCGTTCAGCCCGACGGCACGATGGCGGTCGGCCGCATTGCCGATCCCTACGTATGGTCCGTCACGAACACACTCTTCTTCTAGACGACACCGCCATCCTTCGAGAACGCGCCGCTCGCGCTCTCGGTTAGCAATCAACACGTGCTACCTCTCCGGAGTAGCACGTGTTTTGTTTTATGGGCCTCGACAATTGTCGTGAAAAAGACCGGTCGGCTGGCAGCCTTTCTCTCCGTGACCTCTCTTCGAACGTTTGCCTTCACGTTCTTCTCTTTAATTCTAGCATCCGCTCTGTTGCTGGTGTTGGGATGCGAGCGACGTGAAGCCACGGTCAAACCCCGCAGCCAACCGGCTCGCACTGCACCGAGTCCCGACCTGGAACGCTTCTCCGCACATCCCATCGGCTCAGCGTTCACCGATCATCCCTGGATTACGCACATCAACGTTATCGATCTCGATCGAGATGGGCAGAGCGACATCATTGCCTGCGACGGAAAGGAGCATCGCATCATTTGGCTACGGCAAGACGCTCCAGGAATATTTACCGAAACAATCATCGCAGATGGTGTGCCCGGGCCTGTCCACACCGACGTCGTGGATATCGACAGTGATGGCGACCTGGACATTCTTATAGCCAGCATGGGGCAGGTTTTTCCTACCAACGATAAGATTGGCGCTGTCATCCTGCTGGTGAATCGCGGTGACCAAAGTTTTGAAAAGAGGGTCTTACTCGATCGCGTAGCACGCGTGACCGATGTCCGGGCGGTCGATTTGAATGGCGACGGCCGGCTCGATTTGGCCGTAGCTCAGTTCGGATATGATGACGGAGAGGTTCGCTGGATGGAAAGTCTTCCCGACGTCAGTTACCGGAGCCACCCTCTCCTCGCCCTCGCCGGAGCCATTAATATCTGTATCGCCGACTTGGATGGGAACCAGACGCCCGACCTTGTCACCCTCATCTCCCAACAATGGGAAGAAATCCATCTCTTCCGGAACGACGGCCTCGGAAACTTTGCGTCCAAAATTATCTATGGATCGACCAATCCCGACTTCGGCAGCAGCGGGATCAGTTTAGCCGATCTCAATCAAGACGGTAGGCCAGATATCCTCTATACAAACGGCGACGGTTTCGATTACGCGCAACCCGGCCCACGCCCGTGGCACGGCGTCCAGTGGTTAGAAAACGTGGGCGACGGCCAATTTCGTTATCAACGGATTGGCGATCTCCCCGGTGCCTACAGCCCGGTTGGCGTGGACCTCGACTCCGACGGCAACGTCGACATCGTCGTCGTCAGCGGCTTCAACACCTGGAGCCAACCTCAGGCTGTTTCTCTCATGTGGTATCGAAACAACGGACACCAACAGTTTACCCCATTCGTTCTCGCCCATACTCCCACCCACCTGGTCACCGTGGCTGCCCTACCCCATAAGGGGAGTAACCGGCCCGCACTCGTCACCGGAGGCTTCCACGCTTATCCACCCTGGGATAAGTTGAGTCGCATCACCCTTTGGCAACCCCGTTGAAAGGTGCTCCCATGCCTGCTGAAGAAAGTACCACCCCAAGCCCGACAAGGAGCGCTGCTTCAAAAAAGCGAAGAATTTCCTGGATCCTAATCACAATTGGGGCGGCTCTCCTGGCTGCGCTTTTTGCGATGGGAACTTGGTACGCCGATCAGACCCGCATCCATAATTTTATTACGCCTCGCCTCGCTCCGCTCCCTGACTTGGCAGGTCGTCAACCAGAGCTTCAGCAACGCCTTCGAGCCGCCCACTCCGCCGCCGAGGGTCGTTTCCAGGCCAAGGCAGGATTAGAAGAGTTGGCGCGTTTGTACCAGGTCAACGGATTTTCTGCCGAGGCAGAGACCTCTTACGAAANNAGCTATGGCGATATCGATCTTGCTCTTCCTCTTTGGATCCAGGTGGTGCTCCTTGCGCCGGATTATCTCCCGGCGCAACTTTCCCTGGCCGAGGCCTACTTAAAAACAACCCGCACTGATGACGCAGACTCACTTTATCGGCAGGTCTTGAGTAAGGATCCAAACCAAGCCTCTGCTTATCTCGGCAGGGCACGATGCGAACTCGCCCGCCAGCACAATGAACAAGCGCGGAGTTTGTTAGAGCAAGCTGTCACGCTCCAACCGATGCTCTCCACAGCGTGGGCCTTGCTCGCCTCCCTTTACGACCAAATGAAGGAACCGAGCCTCGCCCAAGCTGCGCGCGCACGTGCCCAAGGCCAGCCCCCGTCTCCGTCCGATCCTTGGATAGACGTTCCGTTGGAAGATCACTACGACCCTTACCAAATCGGCGTCGCCGCTTCCATCGCTGCGCTCGCCGGCGAGCACGAGAAAGCACGTCGAGGCTTTCAACGCGCTTCAACTCTGGCCCCTGACGATGCTATGGCCCGTCGACTTCTCGGGAAATTTCTCGCCGAGCGCAACGAACTCGCTTCCGCCCGCCAGGAACTGGAAAAAGCCGTGCAGCTCGATCCCCAGCACCCGGACGGTTGGCTCTACCTCCTGCAGACCCTGCTTGCCTTGGGAGATCAGCAGGCCGCGGAGAAAGCACTACGCGACGGACTCCAGTATTGCCCTACGTCGCCCGGTCTCCACCAAGAGCTCGGCCGCCGGCAAGCGGCAGCCGGCCAAACCTCCGCTGCCATCGCTTCTTTCAAGGAAGCAAAACGACTTCGTCCGCAAGAGGCCGCTGCCTACATTGACCTTGCCGTTCTCTACCTCCGCATTGGCCAATCGGAAGTAGCACTCACCGAACTCCGCGCTGCCCACGCGGCAGAACCAGGCCACCCCATGCCGCTCATGGCCCTCGCTCGACACGCCATAGAAAGCAAAGACGAGCCGGCCGCCCGCCATTGGATCCGTCAGCTCAAAGCCCTAGGTAGTGCTCAGCCCGGTGAGGTCAATGACCTCACCCGCTATTACGAGATCCAGTTCGCCCGAGCGCCCTAGGTTCCACTTTCATTCTCAATCGGAGTAGCCAACGAGGAGGAGCTAGCCAGGCGGAAATTGAAGCGCAGCGAAATTTCAAGCGAGCCCACCGCTACCGTTTTGAGCGATTTAGATTTTGCAATGGATGCAGTTCAATCCGACGGAAGAAAATCTCTGCTCCCTCAGACTGGAAAAGTAACCTGCCCGATGTAAGTTCACTCTTGGAACCTCCGTTCACCCGAACTCCGTTGAGGAAGTAGTCCAGGGTGTCACCGTCGCAGACAACTTCAATGCGGTTCCACTTACCCACCGGATACTCCACGTCTTTGGCTCCTCGGAACCCAAGCACGTCTTTCCAGGCGGGATCTCGAAACTCCCAGTCGACTCGACCGCTTTCAAATTCAGTCAACGTTCCCTTCGGCCCCCATACCCGTTTGTCTGCGATTGGACTCGTCAAGCGCGTCGAAAGNNGTAATAACCACGCACCAGAATAATGTCTCCTGTGCCCCCCTCGATGATTTGATATTCCACCGAGCGGATCCAAGGCGAAAGGAAGTCGGCCTTGGCATTGCCATCCTCGCCATTGCAGTGCAGAAGAATGCCAGAATCGCGTGCGCGGTTCTTGCGCGGATCCCACGTCACTGTACCCCAGCGAAATTCCGCCACCAAACGATAGTTGGCGTAGCTTTTTTCGGTGACAAATCCACCCCAGTGCTGCCCGCTCACCCGGATCGCCGGAGCCCCGTCTATCTGATCGACGACCGTAAATACCCGATCAGGATCCGTTCGCCCCATGCCCGGCAGCCAGGTGTAGAA
>DKKJ01000157.1 GCA_002455175.1 Opitutaceae bacterium UBA6669 | reverse complement strand
GTTTAGCTTAGTTTGGCCGCTCGCAAGTATGGTTTCATCTTCGCCTGACGTTGTGATCAACCCCCTTCCTCAACGACGTTTTGAGCTCATTACCCTGGGCGACGAACTTCTGTTGGGGCTGACGGCCAATGGTCACCTCACCTTCATCGGATCGCAACTCGGCCGGCGTGGCGTCATGCTCGCCCGCAATGTAACGGTCACCGACGACGCCGATGTCATCGCGCGACAGTTCCGCGAAAGCTGGGCACAGTCCGATGTGATCATCACTACAGGAGGGTTGGGACCGACGTGCGATGACCGCACACGCGAAGCGATCGCCCAAGTACTCGGCCTGACCTTGGTGTTCGATTCTTCTATCGAGAAATCCATTGCAGAACGGTTCGCGCGGCTTGGTCGCAAGATGACCGCCAATAATCTCAAGCAGGCGTATCGATTCAAGGAAGGCGAAGTGATTCCCAACGCCAACGGCACCGCTCCCGGTTTGTGGGTGGTGATCGACGGCAAGGTCCTTTGCATGTTGCCAGGCCCTCCGAATGAGCTGCAACCCATGTTCATCGAACAGGTGCTGCCCCGTCTCGCCGCCCTTGGATACGTTCACAACCGCGAAGCCTACGTCCAACTTCGCACCGCCGGACTCGGTGAAAGCGCTCTCGAAACCAAACTCCAGCCAGTCTTCGATCGCTACGGAGACACGCTGAGTATCGCCTTCTGCGCCCACCANNAGACTGTCGGCTCAGCTCGCCCAGCGGACGTTTTGGTGAGTCCCAACTTTTCGAAATCGCCGCCGAATGTTCGTCGCTTCTCGGTGAGGACTTCATGTGCTACGGCCACGACTCGTTGGCCCAAGTATGCGCCGACATGCTCCGCGCTCGCGAAGTCACTCTCGCGGTGGCCGAAACCGCCACGGGAGGTCTGCTCGCCAACGCCTTTACCGACATCTGCGGCGCACCCAAATTTTTCGCTGGAGGTTGGGTCTGCTATTCCAACCAAGCCAAAGTGGAACTGCTCGATGTTCCCGAGGATATCCTCTCCCAGCACGGTGCCGTTTCTCCCGAAAATGCGGTAGCCATGGCGACAGGTGCCGCCGAGAAATTAGGCGCCGACTACGCGCTTGCCATCACGGGCTTCGCCGGACCGGCGGGAGGCTGTGACGCCAATCCGATCGGAACGATCTACGTCGCCCTTTATTCTCCACAGGGAGTCTGGTCGAAAAAACTCTCCTACCCTGGCCCCCGCCCCACCATCAAGGTTCGTGCTGTAAACGCAGCACTCGACTGGTTGCGACGTGAGCTGATCCGCTCGCACCTCCCTGCGGATTCTACGCATACCCGCCCCCATCCTCTGTCGTAGATCTACTTAGGTCAGGGCGTTTTCCAAAGACCGGTATCGGCAAATAGCCGCCGAAGAGGCTTCCGTAAGTGAATAGATTAAATAAGCTACTGACTGGCCCGATTGAAGGTCCTTCGGTCCTGCATGTGCGCCAAACCCATTACTGATGCTCGTCTTGCGGCAGCCGCAGCCAAGCTGTCGGCGGCGCCACGCGTTTTTCAACAGCTGAGTGCTGCCATGAAAGATCCGGACGTCAGCGTGGACGACATCGTATCCGTCGTACGGCTGGATGCAGTGCTCAGCGCCAAAGTCCTTCGCGTCTGCAACAGTGCACAGTTCGCGCGAGGGGGACATGTTTCCGCACTCGATGAAGCGGTCGATCGCATCGGCCTCTACGAAGTGTACCGCCTCGTAGGCGCGGCTGTCGCTTCGCAACTCTACAATTCAGATCTTAGTATTTACGGCGTCACCGCGGAGCAACTCTGGCTCAATTCAGTGACCACCGCGGTTGGTCTCGAAGCCATGGCCGCCAATGTCGGAGAGGAAGGCAGCGTGGGATACACCCTCGGCCTCCTGCGCCCTGTAGGGAGACTTCTGTTACAAAGCGTCTCGGGAGATCAAGACTGCAAGCCCCTGAGCGGGCGCCATCCGA
Source organism: Opitutaceae bacterium UBA6669 (assembly GCA_002455175.1). GTDB lineage: Bacteria > Verrucomicrobiota > Verrucomicrobiia > Opitutales > Opitutaceae > UBA6669. The sequence goes on along the minus strand of DKKJ01000157.1, from coordinate 5,326 downwards.
CCGCCGCATTGGTGGCCGCTTGGGAATTCGACACCTTTGGCACCACCAGTACGGAAGCCGTGGATCGTCTCTTTCATATGTGGGGCTTCGGACCCAGTTTGACGGAGCCCATCCGGAACCATTTCGCACCCGCGGGAGATCCCAGTGGCCAACGCATCACCGCTCTCCTTCACGTCGCCTGCTGGATCACCGCGGAGCTAGGCCAAGGCCTCTCAATCGAGCAACACGCCTGGGCTCTAAGCGACGACGTCCTTGCCCAAGCCGGACTTACCTTAAAAGAAGCTCAAGATAGCGTCCAACGAACCAAACGCATCGCCGACCGCCTCGCCGGCATGATGAAAGCAGCGTGAGGAAAAGCGGAAATGAGAAGAAACGCTGAAACGACGAAATGCTGAAATTCCGAAATTCCGATCCCTTTCAGCCTTCAGTTTTCAGCGTTTCCCTATTTCAGTTTTTCCGCGTTTCAAAATTTCGATCGATTTCCGCTTTTCCGCGTTTCGAAATTTCCGCTTTTCGCCCTCACTTCATCAAATTCCGCAGCGCCGCCAAATACTTGTCGCGTGTGCGCATGATCACATCCGTGGGCAAGGTCGGCGCAGGCGGTTGCTGATTCCACTTCACCGAGAGAAGATAATCCCGGACGAACTGCTTGTCGTAACTCGGGGGAGATTGATCCGGTGCGTAACTCTCGGCCGGCCAGTAGCGCGACGAATCTGGCGTCAGCACCTCGTCAATCAGCACTAGCTTTCCACCAGCATCGGTACCGAACTCGAACTTCGTATCCGCAAGAATCATACCGGCCTTCGCCGCGCGGTCATGTCCCAACTGATACAGCGCGAGGCTGGTCGCCTTCACCTGATCGTAAAGCCCCTGCCCGATCGTTGCGATACCCTGCGCATCATCGATCGGCATGTCATGCTCGCCTTTGGGGGCTTTGGTGGTCGGCGTGAACAACGCCTGTGGCAAGCGGTCCGCCTGACGCAATCCCGCTGGCAAACGATGACCGCAGACTTGCCCTGACTTCTGATAGGAACTCCAGCCGCTTCCCACCAGATACCCGCGCACTACACATTCTATCGGCAACGGCTTGAGTTTACGGACAATCATGCTGCGCAACTGGAGATCACGATCGGTGATTCCGCGGCGGCGAAACTCGCCTGCCTGGTCCGCAAGCAAGTGGTTTTCCAGAATGCTCTGCGTTTGTTCAAACCACCATAGACTCAGCTGTGTGAGCAAAATCCCTTTCCCCGGGATTCCATCGGGAAGAATCACGTCAAACGCCGACAACCGATCGGTCGCCACCAACAGCAAAGCGTCACCCAAGTCGAAAATCTCCCGCACCTTACCCGAGCCCAGCAAAGGGAACGGCAATCCCCGGCACGACGTGACGGCGGTAGGAGGAAGCGAGGCAGCGATTTCGGCAAAAGTCATGGAAGCAACCCCATGAGAACCCGGAGAATCCAGCGACGGAAACCTAAAAACACAGAGAAATTCGGTAAATCCACCTTAGACGTACTCACCAATCTCATCACATAAGTCGCTTATCAATAACATTAACCGACCCAAACGCCATTCCTAGACCTCGCGCCGCACAAACGAACGAAAAAACGGACTTGCACGAAAGACCCTCAACCCTACGTTCGCCCCTCTGTTCTTTTTGCGTCCCCATCGTCTAGCCCGGTTAGGACACTACCCTTTCACGGTAAGAACCGGGGTTCGAATCCCCGTGGGGACGCCAATTTAATAGCCCGCTCAACGTAAATCACGTGGGCGGGTTATTTTGTTTATGGGCCAATAGACACGGGGGTTCGAACCCGGGTTCGACGGAGCGAAGCGGAGATGGGGCCACGACTCTGTCGTGGATCGCGAAGCGATTGGCCAACGGCCAACCAATCCCCGTGGGGACGCCACTTTTAAAGGCCTGCTAACGTCGAATACGTTGGCGGGCCTTTTTGTTGCACACTCTTCACGGGGGTTCGAACCCCGGAGGGGTTTGTGGAGGTGCAAAGCACCGTAACGGGCCACCAAAGGTGGATCCCGCGCAGCGGGACGAGGCCGCCGAGCCAATCCCCGTGGGGACGCCACTTTAAAAGCCCGTAGCTCTAACGCGTTACGGGCTTTTAAGTTTTCAGCGACCGTAAAGTAAGAACACCGGTAAGAATAGATTCGTCAAGGTGCGCCGACGTTCGGCGATGGCGTGGGATGACAGAAAGCGGGCGCCACGTCGTCCGGCTTGCCATCAATACGATGCCCTTACATCCAACCCCGACTTTCGGCCGAGCCGACTCACTTACCAGCGTCAGTAAACGCTGTCGGAAAGGCAGCAACCCGCCCTTCTTCATGAAAACGCAATACTTCACCGCCAGTAGCCTCGACGGATTCATCTCCACCGAGGACGACTCAATTGAGTGGCTCTTCCCACTTGGTGATCTCAACGCCACGAGCTATCCGGCATTCATCTCGCAGGTGGGCGCAGTGGCGATGGGTTCGTCGACATACGAGTGGATGCTTCGGCACGCCCAGGCCGTTAAGGCCGAAACCGGCTCTCCTTGGCCATACACCCAGCCTACTTGGATCTTTTCGAGTCGCGCCCTGCCAGCGGTCCCCGGAGCCAATCTGCATTTTGTGAAAGGCGATGTCAGGCCAGTCCACGCGGAGATGCGTCTAGAGGCGGGGAGCAAGAACATCTGGATCGTGGGCGGTGGGGATCTGGCTGGGCAATTCCACGATGCCGGACTACTCGATGAGCTGATCGTTCAAGTGGGCTCCGTGACACTCGGGAAAGGCAAACCGCTGTTCCCTCGCCGTCTCACCACGCCTCCTTTAGTACTCAGCTCCGTTCGGCAGGTCGGAACGGGCTTTGCCGAATTACGCTATGAGATTCCCCGCAAATGAAGTGGCTAATTGAGCCTAAGATCACTCGGAACGCCACGCGAACCATCGCAGAAAAGGGCCTCACTAGAGGCCCGCAGCTTGGGTAAGGAGGCCGGGATAAACCGGCCCCCTCCCCGTAGAACCGGACATGATGGTTTCCGCTCATCCGGCTCGAGCTGTCCAAAGTGCCGTGCAAGACGGCACCGGCTTCACAACGTTTGTTCTTTGCCCCCGCGTGGCTGGAGTCCCCGTTGCTTGAGGAGTGCACGGTCCTCGAAGTAGGAACGCCAACTTGGGTCGAACGGGTTAGCATCCGACCTGATCTTGATATGCCGGCGGATTGTCACCGCAGAGGCCCGTGCCAACCGCAGCTTGATCTGCCGACCGTCCCGCGAGTGCTGGGCATCGACGGCAAACTCCCAGAACCGTGGCCCGATCTGCTGCCAATACCGTTTGGCAATCCAGCCCGGGTTTTTGTTCGGGTGCCGATACGTCGCCCAGTACCACAAGCTCTCGAAGATCCTGTGATCAACTTTCGAGAACGTTCGCTTGGCGGCGACATGCCGGTGATAGTTGGCCCAGCCCCGGATCACGAGGCTGAGGTGGCGGATCAACGGTTCCTGTGCCGACATTTTATTCTGACCGAGGATCGTGCGAACCCGCTCCAAGAACGCATGCACGTTCTTCTTTGCCGGAGTGATGAGCAGTCGCTCCCGGTGTTTGCGCACGTTCTGCCCGAGGAAGTCGAAGCCCTCCCGGATATGTGTGATCTTGGTTTTCTCGGGCGAGAGCCGAAGCCCGCGCTCGTTCAAGAACCGTTCGACCAACGGACGAACCTCGTTTTCCAACAGCTCCCGCGAGCAGCCGGTGATAACGAAGTCATCTGCATACCTGACGAGGTGCACCTTGGGATTGGACCGTTTTCTGGTCGCATGCGGCCCCGTGCCGCTGCTGGCGCGGAACCGCTCCTTCAAGACTCGCTCCAGTCCATCCAAGGTTAGATTCGCTAACGTCGGCGAGATGATGCCGCTAGCCGGCCCGAAGCCATTTTCGCAGCACCTCCGTGTCGGTCGGGATATTCGTCAGCATCCACTCATGGCTGATGTTATCAAAGCAGCCCTGTATGTCGCCTTCGAACACCCATTCCGCCGAGTCATCGAGATGACTCAGCACACCAAAGCATTGATGGATGGCATCCGCCGTCGAACGCGCTTTCCTAAATCCGTAGGAGTTGGGATCACCGATGGTCTCCGCGACCGGTTCCAAGGCGAGCAGGTGCAAAGCCTGCATAGCCCGGTCCTTGATCGTGGGGATTCCCAGCGGCCTTAATTTCCCATTGGACTTCGGGATGAAGACGCGTCGCAACGGCTGCGGCTGGTAGCCGCGGCGCCGCAACGATCCAATTGCCCTATATCTGGTCTCCGGCATCTGCCACGTTGCCCCATCCACGCCCGGAGTTTTCGCCCCCTGATTCGTTGTCACCCGTTCCACGGCGAGAGCTTTGCCGCTGAACGAATGGGTGAGCAGCCATTGCAAAGCCTTGACTTTGTCCCAGCGGCCTTCCTGTGTTGCCTTGACGATACGCATTTGCAGCCTTCTGACTTCCCGCTGGCATTGACTCCAGTTAATGTCATGCCAAGACCACGACCACGGTTTGTCGGAGAGCGCACCCACGCTCAGCGCAGTCATTTGCTTTCCCTCCTGTGAAGGTTCTACCTCTTCTCTCGTCAAGAAAGACCCGACGGAAGTCAGCCCGCTTTCGCGTGAGGTGATGTTCCTACGCGGTTCAACCTCTATCCGGTTAATTACCCACCGGCATTCGCTTTCTCCGTCATCCTTTACCCGCACGTCCTACAGCGTTCCTTGCGGTTCGCCTGCCCTATGGGCGGACCTACGGGCTTACCATGTTTCGCGTTAGTAACAAGAACGGATGAGACCCTGCCTATCCACCGGTCGTGTCCGATGTCCATGTGCCCTTAGCCCAAACAAGAGCAGCCCACGACGTTGCCGTTTTGGCTCAAGCCTATCAGCGCCTTTGGCTTGTTGTTATTGACGATGTTTATCAGCAGTTCACTGACGTTGGTCTTCCCGTCCAGCCTAGTGCCCCGCCGCATTGACGCTTGCAGCGGCGCTCTCCCCTCACGGTTCGAGCGAGGTCAAACGACCCAGCTCCATTGTCCCGGCAGCTTCACCCCTCCTCGTTACCAAGAATGACGTGTGCCGGTAGGCTACTGTTGATGGAACAACAGGTTTCCTCGTTAACGTACCGTTAACTGAAACAATTACAAACGCGACTTCATGTCGCACTTGGGCGTAGAACCCCTTATGGGAAAAGATCCTGCATGAGTTGCGCAAGCGAGTGCGTGTCAAGGCAGGGCGCAACTCCGATCCGACGCTTGGCATTATCGACAGCCAGTCGGTGAAGACGGTGCAAAAAGGGGGCAGCGCGGCT
>DKKJ01000135.1 GCA_002455175.1 Opitutaceae bacterium UBA6669 | reverse complement strand
ACTTTCAACAAACCGTTATGAGCCACCACTGGATAGGGACTTCTTCAGTTTTCGCAAACCACTTCGATCGATTTCGATCTCTGCGCCAGGCACACTCACTTTGGCTTTTGCAGCCGTTCCAAGAATTGCAGACGCAAGTGCATCCGAAGCTGTCATCGATTTCTCGGAACTTTCAGAACGACCAAACAAATTGCTACTGAGTCGTGCAAGGAGATGTTCTGGGATTTCTTCACCCTTCTCTGCCTTCCACTCTAGAGCCATTTCAACAATCCAGCTCGCACGATCTAGATCGAGCTCAAACTGCTTTTGCCGAAGCTCTTCGTCAGCTAACTGCTGCGCCCAGCCATTCAACCAACGGAGAAAGAACCCAGCGGACACAGCNNGCCCCCAATTGCCAATAGTCAACACCGCCTTCTGAATTCAGCTCTCGAAAAAGAAACACACCCGCGACAGCGCCGAACAAACTAATAAACACCACATAGACCGCCCCAATCACCAACCGTCGACGCCCTGTCTCTGGGCTGTGCTTTAGACGATCCTTCTTTGACAATACTTGCTTTAGCTCCTTGCGGATGTCGCGGCGCGCATGAGTGCTAGACCGGTCATCGATTTCGCTCTTCATTCTTGCCAAAGAGGCACGCTCAGCTTCCAAGAACGCCTCCTTGGATTGAAACTCGGACTCAAGTTCCGCTTGCCTCCTAGTGTACTTCGACTCCAACTCGCGCTCGCGATTCAGGAACTCCTCCTCCCTGGACTTGCGAGTCGTCTCCATTTCCCGCAAAACCTTGTCAACAAACTGCTCGAGGCGATTCAACGCCTCTTCCCTTGCTGCGAAGTGTCTATCTACACCCGGCCCCAGAAGAGGCCCTAGATTTGATGCTGAAACCGGCTTGATAAGCTGCTGAGCTCGAGCAATAAGTCTCGCAAACTGAACGCCATCCAACATACTCCCGCGATCATGGCCACGCGACATTGAAACAGTGTCGAAGATCTGCTCGCCACCAGAGCCATCCGCGGGTGGACGGATAATGTGAACATAGACATGCGAGTTCCCCGACTTCAACTTGACGCCCCGAAGAACCTGCCCTCCTGCGACCATGATTTGGCGGAGCGTTTCGTTCGACCCAACCTCAGAGACGGCACACTGATCGTTGCCTCCGCCAACAAACTCAAATTCAAAGGCAGTCAGAGACTTTGCCGACTCATGCTCAGCTAGACTGAGCAGAGCGTTGACATATGTCTCGTCATCCGCACGCACAATGCGATAACTTACCACATTACTCATGCTGCAGCGCTCGCTTAAGACTAGTAGTACTGCCGAATGTATCCGTAGGCCCGATCAAACAACTCCTGAAATTTGTGCAGGTGATACTTTAGCAGCGTTTTGCGCAACGCCTTCTGCACCTCGCGCTCGCCGGCGCTGGTTTGCTGCCAGCCGGGGAATCGCACCATCCGAACAATCTCGTCAATATCCGCGACGATCCGTTCAACGATCACTGGCGTCTCGGAGTTCTTAACCTGCTGGAAAAGCTCCGTCAGCGCCGCCTTTGCTTTGTCCTGCTCTTCAACTGGGTCGACCTCCTTCTCAGCCTCGACCACGTCACGCGCCAGTTCGAGAAGCTGTTTCAGAAATTCCTTGCTGTCGAGAAGCCCCTGTTCGTGCTTCTCTTTGATCTTCTCAAGTCGCTCGCCCAAGGCGACGAACTTCGGGTCCTTGCCGTGCTTGCGAAGCCGGGCGACCAGACTGATCTCCAGTGTTTTCCCCTTCTTGTCGGGGCCTGGGGCTCCGAGGACGCTTTCCAACACCTCGGCATCCATCACGAGGGTATCAAGATCGTCGCGGACGGTGTCCAAGTGCGTGTTACGATGGATCAACTCAATGGTCTTGGCGCCGAGCACATGCCATAGGAGCTTGCCGTTGCCGCTGGGCGGTTTCACCGACTCGTACACCTGTGTGAGCCAGCGATAATCGGTCTCGTAAGGCGACAGGCAGACGTCAGGCGAAAGTGCTTCCCAGATTCGCCCCAGCACCGAGTATGCCGCTGCGAACGCGTCCCGCTTTTCATTGTTCGGGAGACAATCCTGCGCCGCTATCAGTCCCTCGTAGCCGCCCACCGTGCGGTCAACACCGGGGAAGAAAGCGAGGCACGCGACGACCTGTCTCTGTAACTCCTTTTTCACATCGTCAAGATTTGTGATGACCTGATGGACTGCTTTCTCGTCGAAGTCGAGCGCCTGCGCTACGTCGTCGAAGATACCGATGTAGTCGACGATCAAGCCGTGGGTCTTGTTCGGGTATGGGCGGTTCGTGCGACAGATCGCCTGGAGCAGGTTGTGATCTCGCATCGGCTTGTCGAGATACATCGCCTGCAGAATGGGTGCGTCGAATCCGGTCAGCAGTTTCGAGGTCACGACCAGGTATTTCAGCGGGTCGCCTGGATCGCGAAACCGGTCGAGCAGCTTTTCCTCGGCATCCTTGTCGCGGCCGTGTGCTTTCCACTCAGCCGGATCGCCCTGCGTGATGTGCATCACAATGGCGCTGCATTCCGGATCGCCAGTGATTTCGTCCATCGCGGATTTGTACATCACGCAGCACTCGCGGTCGAAGGTCACCACCTGGGCCTTGAAGCCATTTGGCTCCACCTTGGACTGGTAGTGATTGACGACATGCTGCACAACGCCCCGAACCCGCTCGGGCGACTTGACCAACACAGCCATCTTGGCGGCTCGCTTGGCGAGATCATCGCGGTCCTGCTCGCTCAGGTTATCCGTGATTTGCTTGTATGCTTCGTCGATGGCCGCTTTGTCGATCTTCAACTTAATCTCAGGCGATTCGAAGTGCAGCGGCAGCGTCGCCTTGTCGCGGATCGACTCCTGAAACGTGTAGCGGCTCAAGTATCCCTTCTCGTCTTCGTCGGCCCCGAACGCCCAAAAGGTGTTCTTGTCAGCGCGGTTGATCGGCGTTCCGGTCAAGCCGAACAGAAACGCGTTCGGCAAAGCCGTGCGCATCCTGCGGCCCAGGTCACCTTCCTGAGTGCGGTGGGCCTCGTCCACCAGCACGATGATGTTCTTGCGGTCATTCAGAACACCTTCGGCATCGGCAAACTTGTGGATCGTGGTGGTTACCACCTTCCGCACGTCCTGGGCCAGCAAGGCTTGCAGCGCCTCGCGGCTTTCGGCCTTGATCATGTTCGGCACGTCAGCGGCGCTGAACGTCGCGGTAATCTGCGTGTCGAGGTCGACCCGATCCACAACGATCAGCACTGTCGGGTTCCCCAGCGCTGGATGCATCCTCAGTTTCTGCGCGGTGAACACCATCAGAAGCGATTTGCCCGACCCCTGAAAATGCCAGATCAACCCTTTCTTGATCTTCGACTGCACCACGCGATTGACAATTAGGTTCGTCCCCTCGTACTGCTGATAGCGGCAGATCGTTTTGATGCGGCGGTGCTTTTTGTCTGTGGCGAAAAGCGTGAAGTTTTGCAGAATGTCGAGCACCACCTCGGGGCGGAATATGCTGGCGACCGATTTCCGCACGTTGGAGAGAGTGCCCTCGCCCTGGTTGCCGGCGTCGCGCCACGGCCCCCAGAAGTCGATTGGCATCCGCACCGATCCATAGCGAAACGCTTTCCCTTCGGTGGCAAAGCTGAACACATTCGGCACGAACATCGCTGGGACGCTCTGCTCGTAATCGTCATGAACCTGGCTGGCTCCATCGACCCAGGTGACTGCCGGGCGGACGGGCGCTTTCGCTTCGCCGATGACGATAGGCAGCCCGTTGACCAGCAGCACTACGTCGAATCGCTTGGCCAGTTGACCGACGCGGTAGGTCCACTGGTTGCAGACCACGAGGTCATTGTTGGCAAGGCTCTCGAAGTCGATCAGGCGGACGGTGGTATGCTCGCCGTTGGGGCCGAACGGCATCGTCTTGTCGCCATGCAGCCAGGCGGCGAGCGCTTCGTTGGCACGCACAAGGCCGTCGTTCTGAACCGCGAGCACGATGGCCCGCAACTTATAGATCACCTCGTCGGCTCGGTCGGGCTGGGCGGCGATCTCGGGGTTCAGCCGGATGAGCGCCTCGCGCAGTAGCGACTCGGCAAAGACTTCGGAAGGCTGACGAGGAAGGGTGGGCGCGGGAACGTAACGCCAGCCGAGCGAAACGCAGGTATTTAGGACCATCTGTTCGACGGTGTTGGCTTCAGTGAACATGATGTAGTCCTCGCAATAATTCATTTGCAAGGCGATGCTTCAGTTGTTCAGTAAATCGAACGGTATCTGCGGACCTTTCAACTGCGTCGTTCGCGGGTGCGAGCCTCTTCATGAAATCTTTTTGCTCTTCCAGCGGTGGCGTCGCTAGCCTGTGCTGCCGAATGTCCTTGCCATTAATCTTCCAGATTCCATTTGTCGACTTGGCGCGTTGGAGAAGTCGCGAATGCACTTCGCTTGTATTCCATTGAAGTGCTGCGAACTCAGGATGAATTTGTTCCGAGTCAAAGCTAAGCCGGATGAGCAAATCGGGATAGAAACAGTTCTCAGGGACAAGATCGACCACGCCGCATCTTCCGCATAGTAGGCGATTGCCATTTCCGCGCACCACGAGCACATCACCCCGACGAAGTCGAAATTGCTCTAAATCGCCCTCGGAAATCTCTGCATATTTGACATTGCCTTCAGCGATGACACGGCCTTCACGAACTGCGCCGATCGCCAACGTTGGGTAGCCACGTTCTTCGGCGTTGCAATTTGGGGACAAGCCGTTGCGAGGACCTTTTGTGAACAACTGCTCGCAGGGAACGCGTGGCCAATCCGAGCGTAGGAACTCGGCGGCGATAGATTCCGTGAGCAACTCGGCCGCATCGCGGACAGCTAAGTGCGTCTGAAGTGACTCATCCGCGTTCCATAGGATCTCCGCGATGCGGCGTTGCTCGTCCTTCGGCGGCAGCGGGAGCTCGTAATCCCGTAGCTGGCTCCAGCGCGTTCGCGGCGAGAGCGATCCCGACGACGTGCCAAGGGCGTGCTCGAAGAAGCCATCAGACTGCACGATAAATGGCAGTAGTTCGGGTATCAGCGTATCGTCTTTCGGCTCGAACGTGAGAATGTCACTGGAACAGATGCCATCGAACTCCGCGACTGCGACCTTCCGCTGATACGCCCGTCGCTTGCCGAACAAGACCTGTCCTTTGCGAAATCGCTTCGTGAACGACACTTCGTCGGATGATAGGTCGCCCCACGTCTTGAGATGCAGGTTCTCCGGTTCGATGTGCTCCAGCCCGATGTATCTCTCCAGGCCGACACCGAGCGGATTTCGCTCGGCCTCATTGACATCGCGCACCACCTCACCAAACCGCACCCTCCGCCACCCCTTGGGGNNGCGAGCTTGTTTGCCATGCGTCAATCGCCTGCGAGAGCGATCCCTGCGGGTGGCTGTTTCCATTGCCGGCGGCCGCTTCCGTGCGGACATACAAGGGAATGCTGAGGTTGTATTGCTGGGTGCGAATCTCAACGAGCGGAACCAGCCGCGTGAAGCCTGGCTCATCGTAGTCGCACCCGTAGGCCGCAACGATTCGTGCGATATGGGCGTCGGTCAGAAGACTCTGGGCCCGTTCGCGGGTGACTTCGTTCACCGCGTTTATGAACTGAATCCTGCCCTTTCGCTTGCGTGACTTCTTCATCCGGCAGACTACGACGCAGGCTTCCATTGGCGAATTGTAAAACAGGTTCGGCCCGAGACCGAGCACCGTTTCAATCACGTCGTGCTCCACCAGCTTGCGGCG
>DKKJ01000310.1 GCA_002455175.1 Opitutaceae bacterium UBA6669 | reverse complement strand
GGAAAATCGCGCGATCGGACTCTAACCAATCGTCATTCTGAGCGACTAGTGATGCCTCCGGGGATGATCCCTGACGGTAGATCTTAACAACAGGATCTTCGAGCACACCCCCGACTCCGAACGCACTCAACGCGGGACCTGTAGCCCGGACCACCACGCGCTTGGTACCCGAACCGGAGATCATGAAACCAGCGATCAGCGTTTCCGCTCCCTTACCTGCTGCCGCCCGAACCGACATGTTATAAACCCGTGTAGCGACGACCGTGCCCTCACGTCCACCGCTCACATCCATGGCCGCACCCGCCACGACCACTGATCCGTAAAGTCGTCCGCCTTCGGTATCCAGGCCGATCGAACGCCCATCATTCAGAGTCACCGCAATCACACCATCCGCCGAAACGTTAGCGGACTTGCCGTGGATCACGCCGCCTTCAGAGAGCGCAACGAAGGCGCGGCCAGATGCACCGGTCAACGCATAGATTTCGCTATTCGAGGAATTAACCAGCGCACCGCGGTAGCTTCCCGCGTAAGGCACCGCTGTACCCTGAGCCGGCTCTTGCGTGCCTGCGAAGGCGAGCGAAGCGCCAATGGTCCCACTGACCTGAGAGCCAACGACGGTACCACTGACTCTTCCTACACCAGGCGCATCGAAACTGAAGGTACCTTGCGGCGAGACGTTAAAGGAGACCACCGCAATCCCTTGGGCGAGAGAGGCTCCATCGGCCAGGAAGAGGCCGGTATTGTCAGAACGGATCATGAAGCCAAAGCCACCACCGGAGGCTTGCGTGCCGGAAGCTCCGGTACTCACCCCGATCAGGCTGACCGTTCCGAAGAAGTAGCGCTCATTCGCGGACACAGTGACCACAGCCGCTAGGCTGGTGACCGAGGTGGTAGACGAAGAAACGCATACCCAGTAGCTGCCTGTCGCCGTTACGGCGGGTAGAGTCAGCGTGGATTTGTTGGCACCCACAATAGGCGAGTTGGTNNGTTGCCACGCTCACCAGCAAACCACTGATAGCTATACAGACTAGCCTGAGCTACATCAATGGATACGGTCGCCGAAGCTCCTAGCGCTACGGTGACGTTCTGCGGCTGGCGATTGATGGTGATCGTGTTTTGCGCGGGGTCAGGGGGGACACTGGGATCATTCGGATTTGTTCCCATATCTCCAACCGTCACCACAAAGCTACCTGACGTGCTCAAGTTTCCATCACTGACCGTGACAGTAATGGTCGCAACGCCGGACTGACCTGCCATCGGCGCCAGGGTCATGATTCGAGACGATCCTGCTCCGCTAAAGGTAATCGAAGAACTTGGGATCAGCGCCTGGTTACTTGAGCTGGCGGTGAGCGTCAGACTAGAAACCGGTGTATCCACGTCGGCAATCGTGATGCCAACCTGCTCACTGCCCGAGTCTGGTTTCAACGCACGGTTGGCGATCGTTCCCAGCGTCGGCGCCACGTTCACCGGATGCACCGTGAGGAAGAAACTCTGTGAGCTCGATGAACGACCATCGCTCACGCTGATCGTGATCATGGTGTTACCTGCTCTATTTTCCACCGGCGTGATCATGAGGGTACGTCCACCGCCAGAGCCACCAAACACGATGTTGGAATTAGGCACCAACGTGGTGTTCGACGAGGTCGCCGAAAAGACCAAGGAATTGAGCGGGGTGTCAGAATCTTCCACCGCAAAAGCGATCGCTCCTGTACTGGAGTTGGCATTGATCGAGCGATTGAAAATGCGGCTCATGGTCGGCGTTGTTCCCGGCTCGGTCACCGTTAAGGTAAAGCTAGCCGTTGCCGTGTAGGTACCATCGCTGACGCGGAAGGTGATCACTCCGTTACCCGTCCGATCCATCGCCGGAGTGATGAGCGCCGAACGATTTCCACCCGTGCCGGAGATGATGATATTTTCCTGCGGAACCAGAATATTGTTCACCGATACCGCCGTGACCACGAGACTGCTCGCTGCAGTCTCAGCATCACTCACGGTAAACGAGACACCAGCAGTCCCGTTTTTGACGATCGAGCGTTTAGGGATGTCGCTGATTTTGGGAGCAGTACTCGCAGCCGTGACCGTAAGCTTGAAGCTAGCCGATGAGGTCAGCGTACCATCGCTGACGGTCAAGGTCACCGTAGCCGTGCCCATCTGATTCTGAGCGGGAGTTAGCGTCACCGTGCGAGTTCCCCCTTGTCCCCCGAACACAATATTCTTCCAGGGAAGAATGCTCTCATTCGAAGAGGTTCCCGTGACGGTAAGGCTGCCGACAGCAGTTTCTGCGTCATTCACGGTAAACTCAATTTCGCCCGAGTTACGGTTGACCACCGTGGATCGGTCCGCCAGCGCGCTAATCGTCGGGGCCGTGTTCGGAGGAATCACCGTCAGCACGAAGCTACTGCTGGCCGTCAATTGGCCGTCACTGACTGTCACCGTGATGGTAGCAGTACCGGTTTGGTCACTGACGGGAGATATCCTCAACCAGCGGTTCGCTCCCGAGCCTCCGAACGATATATTTGCCGTCGAAGCCAGGGCCGGATTGGACGAGGTCGCCGATAGGGTCAACCCAGCTACCGGGTGGGTGGCGTCTGCAATCGTGAAGTCAATCGCAGCAGTCTGGGCGTTGCGAGTCGTCGAACGATTTTCAATCGCCGAGATCGTCGGAGCCGTGTTCTTCGGCTGCACCGTCACGTCAAAACTCGTAGACTTCGTCAGAGATCCATCACTTACGGTGAGGGTAACTGTCGTAAGTCCGACTTTTCCTGCGACCGGCGTCAGCGTCAGGAAACGAATGCCACCGCCACCGCCGAGAGAAATACCTCCATTGGTCAACACTGAGGCATTCGACGAGGTGGCCGTGAGCGAGAGACCTGATGCGGGCGTTTGGGCGTCGCTGACAATAAACTCGATGGTAAGTGAGACCGTGTCCGCCTCAAGAATTTGTGAAGCAACCGAGGTGATGGATGGCGGCGTATTCGGCTGCGTCACCGTAAGCACGAAGGTCGTCGAGGTAGTTGCATGACCATTACTCACGCTCACCCGGATGATCGCAGAACCCGACTGGTTGCTCGCAGGAGTGACCGTGATCGAGCGATTCAAACCCGATCCATCCAGAACCAAATTTTGGTCGGGCACGAGAAGCGGATTCGAGGAGTTTGCCGTCACCGTCAACGAACCGCCAGGCACTCCGGTATCGGAAACACTGAAAGCAATCGCTCCTGTCGTCCCGTTCATGGGAATGGTTCGATTTTGTAGACTGCTGATGCTGGGGGCACTCGATGAAGCTGTGACCGTGACGACAAAGCTCGTGCTGGCAGTCATCGCGCCATCATTAACCGTGAGCGTCAGAGTTGTCGACCCGACTTGCCCGGCAATGGGAGTGAAAGCCAGCGTGCGACTTGTACCCGAACCCACCACTAAGAGAGAGGAGTTATCCACGAGGGAGGGGTTCGACGAGGTGACAGACACCGTGAGCGCAGAGGGAGACGTTTCAGCATCTCCAACCGAGAATACGATAGGCTCGAGGCCTGCTCCGGCGACCAAAGAGCGATTGGCGACGTCGCTGATGGTCGGTGGCGTATTCGAGGAGGAGACCGTTAACACGAAACTGGTACTAGCGGACGACACCCCGTCTGTTACCGTGAGCGTGATGGTCGTTGTTCCCACTTGTGAGGGCGTAGGAGTGAATACAGCGGTCCGAATTCGATCCGTCCCAGTCAGGGAAATTCCACTTAGAGGGAGAAGTGTGGGGTTTGAAGATTGAGCCGTCAAAACGAGGCGACTGACCTCCGTATCCTGGTCGGAGATACCCACTGAGATGGGTCCGCTGGTTCTTCCCTTGGCGATGGAAAGATTAGGAAGGTCGGAGATAGAGGGAGGCAAATCCACTGCCACGACCGAGAGATCGAAGCGCGCGGAACTGGTCAGTTGGCCGTCGCTCACGAAAATAGTCACGATGCTTGATCCTGATTTCGACGTCAGCGGGGTGAGCACCACCNNACGATATTTGATACCGGGAGAAGAGCTTGATTCGTGCTGAGCGCACTCAGCACGAGATTTCCGGCAGGGGTGGCATCATCGTTGACCGTGAAAGCAATCGCGCCCGTGGAGTGACTCGATTTGATCGAAACGTTATTAAAACCGGAGATCGTCGGAGCGGCATTCAGAGCTTTCACGGTGACGGTGAAGCTCTGTGAAGCCGAAAGGGTTCCATCGCTGACCTCAATCGTGANNGGCTAGCGGGGGCTGTCGTGGCATGACCAATCACGAAGGGCAGCGCACCCGTCGAACCGCCCTCACTCACCTCCACATTGTCCAAGCGACTGATTGTGGGAGCTGTCGCCACCGGCGCTACGGTAAGAACGAAAACGGAATTGGAAGTGAGATTTCCATCGCTCACAGAGAGCGTCAACGTGGTCGAACCAATCTGGTTAGGAGCTGGTGTTATCGAAACGGTCCGATTTCCCCCTGTGCCGCCCAAAACGATACGGTTGTTCGGTACGAGGACGGTATTAGACGAGGTCACACTTACCGTAAGGTTGCCAATGGCGGTTTCCGCATCGGCGATGGTGAAAGCCAAAGGACCTGTCGATGTATTGGCGTCAATGGTACGGCTGGCGATCGAGCTGATCGACGGCGCGGTGTTCAGCGCGTTTACCGTGAGAACGAAGGTATCCGTCGCTGTCGCCAGTCCATCGGTGACCGTCACGGTAATAGTCGCGGTCCCCGACTGATTGGCGGCGGGAACCACGGTGATGCTGCGACTGGCCCCGGAGCCCTCGAGAACAATACTCGAAGCCGGTACCAAGACAGGGTTGGAAGAAACAGCGCTCACCGACAACGATGCGGCAGGCGTCTCTGCGTCGCCAATCGTAAACGGCATCGCACCGGTGGTTGCATTGGCGTCAATGGTTTTTCCGGGAATATCCGTAATGGTCGGCGGGGTATTGATCGCTTCTACGGTAAGAACAAAACTTTCGCTGGCAGTGTACACGCCATCACTGACCGTGAGTGTGATCGTCGTCGTGCCCGAACGCCCCGCTACCGGAGTGGCCGTAAGTGTCCGGCTCGACCCGCTTCCTCCGAGAACGATGTTGGCGGACGGTACCAAAGTGAGGTTTGTAGAGCTGGCTGTGACCGCCAAAAGATTTGCCGCCGTCTGGCCGTCCGCGATGGAAAAGGCAATGGACCCTGTGCTCGCACCACTCGCAATCGTCCGATTGGAAATGTCCGAAATGGTCGGAGGCGTGTTGAGAACGTTGACTGTAAGAACAAAACTGTCGCTCGCGGTCAGATTTCCGTCACTGACGGTCACTGTGATCGTGGCTACGCCCGACTGATTGATCGCGGGGGTCACGGCCAACGTGCGGCTAGCTCCACTCCCGCCCACAATGATATTTGCTTCGGGGACGAGTGTAGGATTGGAGGAGCTGACACTGACAAGGAGACTTCCCGGAGAGGTCTCAGCATCGCCAATCGTGAAGGCAACAGCACCGGTGCTCCCGTTCGCTTCAATAACGCGATTGGTGATATCGCTGATGGTGGGGCGTGTATTCACCGCGGTCACTGTGACTGTGAAACTCGTCGAGGCGGTCGCGCTGCCGTCGCTCACTGTCAGAGTGATGACCGCGGACCCGGTTTGGTTCAGTTCAGGCGTAAGCGCGACCGTTCGGCTGCTACCCGAGCCGCCGAGCGTCACACTTTGCTGGCGAATCAAACTCGTATTCGAAGAGGAAGCAGTGACCGTCAACGCGCCTGCCGAGGTTTCAGCATCGCCCACGGTGAAGGAAAGAACGCCCGATCCTGAGTTAGCGGGAATGGAAACTGCGGAAAGAGAGCTGATGGTGGGAGCCGTATTGCTAGGAAGAGCAATCATCCCCGCGGCGGTATTGGTGTAACCGGACTCACCTGCGGAATTGAACGCATAAACGCGGTATGAGTATTGGACACCGGCAGTGACATTGGTGTCCGTGTACGTCGTCGCATTGGCAGCCGTAGATCCAATCGAGACAAAAGCTGCGCCAGCAGTGCTCCGCTCGACCTTGAAGCCACTCTCATTGTCAGAGTTGTCAGTCCAGGTCAGTGTCAATTGAGCGGCTGACGCAGCCACGAGGCTCGCGCAAACTCCCACCATGATCCAACGGATCAAGCGGAGAAGGGACATTCCTTGTCCCTGCCCCTGAAACATCCAGGTCGCGGCGTGACGGCGGCGAAAGGGTGAGGCAGAGAGAGGTGATTTTAGATTTTGGCTCATTGCGGCAGACGGTCAGAACAGGACGAGGGGGAGATCGTATCTTCTTCCCACTTACGGCGACGGGCCGAAGGCGGTAAAAGTCCGTGACTTCCCCGTTTTCCCATTCGTCAAATCCTCTGTAGCGCCGAGGGATTTAACCGTTTTTTTGCAGCCGCCTTCCGATGCTAAAAACCGCTGACTCAGCAGTCTTGCGTCCGCTCATTTATCTAAAAAACAAATACTTAAGNNCTTAAGAAACCCCTAGGGTATTTACCTCCAGTCAACCGGGAGATGAGCAACGGCTTAGTAGTGTAAACTAGGCGAAAGGTTGGGGATCACCAAGAGGCACCGTTGACGGGGCGGGGCCAGACGGAACAGCCATATAACCAAAAAGTGAATACAGTATCGGCTGGGCTTTTCGTTTCATCCGGTCGTGGGTGATTTTACCCAGCAATTCAGGGTAACCCCCTCAGAGAGCGTCCCCCTTACAACTCCACAAGAAACAAGCACACCGCGAACCCGCTTCGCCGTACGCGCACCAACCGCCCCCTACGAATCCNNCTCGTCGCCCCGTGGGATCGCAAATCGATCCATGAGCTCGTAAAGAGTCGGCCGACTGATACCGAGTTCGACCGCAGCGGGCGAGATTTTGCCTCCATTGCGACGCAAGGCCGCGGCGACCATGTCTCGTTCCAGTTCGTCTCGTGCCTCTTTGAGCGTGGTGGGAGCGACAGTCGGGGTGGCAGCCAATTCCAGATCGGCCGCCGAAATTCGGTTGGATTCCGCCATGATGACGGCCCTTCGCACGCGATTTTGAAGCTCACGAATATTACCCGGCCATGTATGCTCCTCCATGGCTTTGAGCGCATCTTGCCCGAACGCCATATTCTTGCGAGCGTTCTGCTCAGAGTAGCGACGAAGGAAGGCCTCAGCCACCACACGGAGGTCACCGGCGCGTTCACGCAGGCTGGGCAAAGAAATTTTGACTACGGCTAAGCGATAAAAGAAGTCCTCCCGGAAGGTCCCCTCTTTAATACCTTTGACCAAATCAGCATTGGTCGCCGCCAAAACGCGCGCATTCACGCGAATTTCTCCCTGCCCACCCACTCGCTCGATGGTCTGTTCCTGCAGATAGCGGAGCAACTTCACCTGAACGGAAAGTGAGACCTCCCCGATTTCGTCCAGAAAAAGGGTTCCCTCCTCCGCCTGCTCGATGCGCCCTTTGCGCTGCCCCGTAGCACCAGTGAAAGCTCCTTTCTCATGGCCGAAAAGCTCACTCTCCAAGAGCGATTCAGGGATTGCGCTGCAATTGATCGCGATGAACGGCCCTTTTTTCCGCGGGCTAAGGTCGTGAATAGCACGGGCGACCATTTCTTTGCCCGTTCCGCTTTCACCAAGAATCATCACAGGAGCATTGCTGGCAGCGACCTTTCGAATGGCACCGAATACGGTCTGCATCGCCGGGCTCGTGCCCACCATACCAGCCAATCCGGCGGCCTCTCCCGCTGCTTTTTGTAACGCTGCAAATTCTCGCTCGAGTTGAGCGACATGAAAGCAGCGTTTTAAGAGAAGCTTAAGTTCTTCAGGAATGACTGGTTTGGGAAGGAGTGTATATGCACCCAGGCCCACCGCTTTTAACGCCATTTCCCGTTCCGTCTCCCGCGAGGTGATGACGACCTTGGTATGATGTTCGATCGCCAAAATCTCGGCCAATGTGGCAAATCCCTCGTCCGGTTTCGCGACAGCGGATGAAAGGGCCAAATTCATGATCACCACGGGGCATCGATGTGTAGCGAACATCGTCACGCCCGCGCGGCGATCGGTGGCCACCACCAACGTATAATCTGCGCTGAGAAGATTTCTAAGCTGCTCTCGCACTTCCCTGTCTTCTTCGATCAAAAGAAGAGAAGGTTTATCAGCAGAGGGAGCGGGCTCGCGTCGGTGACTGGGGGTATGCACGCTCCGAGACTTTACCGCACTGCCCCAAGCCTCGTCATCCCGCAAATACGGAGCCGAGGAGAATTTGGAGGGACGTGACGGGCTGAGTGCAGCAGTTGACTTGACTGACATGGTAGAACGCGGGCTGGGACCCTCGCTGCAGAAACGGCCCAAACCGACGCCAATTGAGACGATTTTATTCCTAAGCTCTGCTCGTTTCCTGAGGCTCTGCGCAATTCAGAGCTCGGGAACGTCATAGATTTCCAGCAGGCCAGTCCCCACTCCACCCCGCACTGACTTGAAAATCGCAGTGTACGCACCCGGTTCCAACCACACGACAACGGCGGCGCTTTTCGTGTTCGAACGCAAGGGAAAGGCACCTGCGGTTTTAGCGATCGCACCCACCACCCCTCCATCTCCGACCAAATTATCGCTGACAGCGATTTCCTTCATCTTACCGCCGACATCCCGGATAATACTGAGGTGGGAGTCGGCGAGAGCATCACTTAGGCCGAAATCCGCCAACTCGGGGCCGACGGCGCGGATAAGCAAACGCTTGGGAAGTGTCCCCTCGATGATAAACCCACCAATCACCACATTGCTGCCCGTACCCACCCGGCCACGGAAGGAAAGATTGGCTATGCGAGTCAGGCCGGAGGCCTCGTTTTCACTTTCATACAACTCAACCATGCCGGCACCTCCTACTCCGCTGGAATCAACGACTTCAGCATAGTAGCCACCCGAGGTAACATCCAGGTAGAGAGCGGAATCCTTGCTCTCCGCCGGCAGAGGAAAGGCCCAACGGGCCACGCCCGAAACCTGAGAAAGAGGAGCATCACCCCAGTTATCATTGCGCCCGACGACGGTGAGATCCGTGCGGCGTACCGTCAATGAGGGGTCTGCCAAGGTCCCCGCGACCCCAAATTCTCCCAAGGTGGGCCCCACCGCACGCAAAAGCGCCTGCTTGGAGCCCGGTCCATTGATCGAGAAACCTACAATCATGGTATCACCGCCGGCGCCTAACAGTGAGCGGACGGAGAGGTTGACCAAACGAGAGCTCACCGCTGCACCTGCTTTTCCGCCTATCACAGCTAAGGTCACGCCCGCAGTTTGCACTTGGCCGTCAATAATCCCGCGCGCCGGATTCAGACGGAGTGTGAGGACCTGTCCCGTCGTAAGNNTCAAGACTTAGCCCAAGGGTACCATCGGGCTTTAGGTCGGTCACCGTCGCTGTGCCCATTCCGCCGAGCGAATACCCCACCCATGCCCGGCCCGCCGGGCCCGCGACCCCCGTGATCTCGCCATCCGCTGTCGAAACAATGGGCGCCTTATAGATCCCGACGTAGGAAGCGGTGGATCCACGGCCCCACTCATGCGTCCCGTTAAACGAAAATCCGCCGACTGTTTGGCCGGTAACGTTGGTGTTTAGAAAACGCCCTTCAGTCGACATCAGCGTGCCGCCTCCAATCGAGAATCGTCCCTCACTCTGAGTCTGAAACTGCCCGACGACTGGGCCGGCAGAGACTTCAGGAGCCGCCAAATAGAGAAATCCACTGCCGTCGGGCGCGGCATAGATGGCGGTCCAACCCCCAGTCGCGCTCTGGAGTTGGCTAAAGTAAACCCGAGGTGTTTGCGCCGGATGATCTTGTGTTGTGGGATCGTCGCCCCCCGAGGGAAGCGGAGGTGCTTCGCTGTCCAGCGTGGCCACACCGCCCAACACCGTCAGTTTGAAGCGCGTTGAGGCGCTCTTACTTCCGTTGCTGACCGTCACCGTAATCGTCGCCGTCCCGCCCAAACCAGCGGCCGGACTCGCCCGAAGCCATCGGTATTGACCAGCGCCTCCTAGAATCAAACTTCCGCGCGGAAGCAGCGAGTTATTGGTCGAAGTCGCCGTGACCACCAAGGCATCGGGACCTGAGGTTGCATCCGTGACCGTAAATCCAATGGATCCCGTGACCGAACCCGTCGCGACGGAACGATCTGAAAGATAAGTGATTGTTGGGGTCGAAGCCGGCGAGATCAGCGAGACCGCAAAACTGTCACTCACCTGCGTTTCCCCATCCGTGAGGGTGAGGGTCACGACAGCTACGCCGCTACTCCGGGTGCTCGGGATAATTGAGACCGTGCGGGAAGCTCCGTTCCCCGAAATACTGATATCTGAAACCGGGAGAAGAATGGGATCGCTCGAAGCAACACTGAGGACCAATGCGTCCGGTCCGCTTTCGACATCTCCAACCACGAGAGGCAGTAACGGAGTCGACCCGCCGACCAACAAAACCTGATCCGCAATCGCGCTCATTGAGGGCGGCAGATTGACGGGTACCGGCAAAATGATGGTCTCTGATAGCACGTACTCCGACACGCCCACATAATTGTAGGCAGCCACCCGATACACGTAACTGCGCCCAGGAATGGCGGTACGATCTACAAAGCGTTCTGTATTCGGGTAAAGCCGAGCTAGCTCAACGAAAGCGCCTTCACCTTCCTGGCGTTCGATCAAGAAACCGTACTCGTTTACGGAGTTATCGATCCATTCTAGCGTGATATCCGCACCGCGAAGCCCACCCACACCCAGCATCAGCCAGCCCAAAAGCGGGATCAAAATTGTTCCCCACTTAATACTGCCATTGCACGACCTGCTGTTTCGTGACCGAGTGGATACAACAGAAAAAACGGATGACCCCGGGCCGTATCCGCAGGCTAGTTCAACTCCATCAACACTCTGCGAAACAGCGTTTTTCACTCAGATCCTTGCGATTTCAGACGAGCGTCATTCTTTAGGTAGGAGTACCATGCGAGCTTGGGGGATTCCCCCACCCGATGCCGAGGAGAAACCACCAAAGTGCGCAAATTTACTTAGAAGAAAAATTAAAGGCGCCGTGCAGAAAACGTTTGGAAGCGATCTCTCCGAACTTCCTTTTATACACTTTTAAAGAGGCTAAGCGCAGGACGTGACGATTCTACTCGCTACCTGACGCCAGTTTACAGTCACGCGCCTCCAAGCCTGCTTCATCGTAGGCGTGGAGGCTTACCTTCCCTTAATGTTTCTTCTCTCCCATCCCACCGGAAACCTCCATGTCCGCCACGCGGCGCTTGGTTTGCATCGAGCCGGTCTTCTTCGCGAATTCTGGACGGGAATTAATTACGCCCCGCCGCCTTGGTTAAGCGCGATCCTGCCAAAGAGCTACGTACGCCGGCTACAAACCCGCGCGTTCCCGACCGAGCTCGATAAGTATATCCGGACTCATCCCTGGCGCCAGGGATCACGCATCCTCAGTCGGCGTTTGGGACTCTCTGCCTTCTCAAAAGGAGAGTCCTCAGCCTGGAGTGACGACGCCATCGCTCACTCACTCGATCGGCACGTCGCCAAACGACTGAGCGAAGCAGAGTTTGCCGGTATTTATGCCTACGAGAACGGCGCCGAAAATGCGTTTCTTTCTGCCAAATCCAGGGATCAGTTGTGTATCTACGATCAACCGACGGGCCATTGGCGCATCCTCCGACAAACATTGGAAGAGGAAGCGGAGCGTGAACCTGAATGGGCGGCAACCCTGAGCGACCAGCGCGAGAGTACGGAGAGAAACGAGCGTACCGATCGAGAGCTAGAAATGGCCGACGTCATTGTTGTCGCCAGCGCGTTTGCCAAGAGAACCATCGAGCAGGCAGGTCGGATACGCGCACGAATCGCAGTAGTCCCTTACGGGGCGCCAACACCTCCACCAGGCGCTTCGGATTTGCGCCGCCCTTCTTCGGAACGCCTGNNAGAGGCTTGGGTTAAGTTATCTTTTTTCTGCCGTACAGCAGTTAGCAGGAGCTGCCCAACTCACTGTCATCGGTCGAAAGCCTTTGCAACCCTGCGCGGCTCTAGATCGAGAGCTGGCCAAAGTAAACTACCTCGGACCGCTTTCTCCTCAGGACACGCTGAAGCAACTTTCTCTGCATGACGTGTTCGTCCTACCTTCGGTCTACGAAAGCTTCGGATCCCAACTACTGGACGCCATGGCCATGGGCGTGCCGATTATCGCCTCC
>DKKJ01000214.1:197-2655 GCA_002455175.1 Opitutaceae bacterium UBA6669 | reverse complement strand
AGGGGTATATTCTCTCGCGTTGACCTTCTGAGGACGGCGCGACGACATCAACGGGCTGAGTGGCCTTCGCTGATGTCCTTCTCCATTCTATACTCCCATTGGAACCGGCGGTGTCGATCCTCGCTCTTCTTTGTCTGTTGTCTTCTTTTTGGGGCAGTTCGCCTGACCGCGGCAGAGCTCGACGTGCCCATCTTCGCTGGTGCTTACGGCACCGCGTTCTACGAAGAGACCGCTCGGGAGTTCGAGAAGCTTCGTCCTGGAGTGCGTGTCCACATTTATGGCGACCCGAGGATTGCGGATAAATTGCGCATTCGGATCGTCGCCGACAATCTTCCCGATGCGATGCTGCCCCGCGATTNNGCTTCTTTGGCGCGAGCAGGGAAACTTCGCGACATGACGGCAGCTCTGGACGGACCCAATTGGGAGGGTGACGGCCGCTGGCGTGATAGCTTTTTGCCTGGCGCCTTGGATTCGTGGCGAGTGGATGGCGGAATTTATGGTATCCCGGTGATCTACGCCTGCTGGGCCATTTTCTACAATCGAGGCCTATTTGAGCAGCACGGTTGGCAGGTCCCGCGTACGTGGGATGAGTTTTTTGCGCTTTGCGAAAAAATCAAAGCCACTGGAATTGCGCCGATGAGCCTGACCGGGATTTACGGCAGCTATCCCGATACCGTGATTCGTGCCGCCTACTATAACCTCGCCGGACCAGAGGCTTGGCAACGCTTGATGGACGTGGCGCCGGGTGCTTATTCAGATCCCCGATACAGCCGCGCCGCGGAAATCCTGCAGCGCATGACGCGCGATTACACGCTGCGAGGTTGGGAAGGGGCGACGCATANNGAAGGCAAAGCCGCCATGTGCATCTCGGGATCCTGGATGTTGTATGAAATGGGCGATAAGCTCCCCTCCAATCTCGATGTGGGAGTCATGGCTTACCCTGTATTCACGGATGGCATCACCGATCCGTCGACCATCCAGGCCAGCACGGATAATCTTTTCTGTTTTATCACCGGTGATGCTGAGCGTGAACAGCTCACGATAGACTTTCTGCGGTTTATCACCTCGAGGGAACGGGCAAAAGCCTTTGTGCGCCGGATTCAGTCGCCGGCAGCTGTGCGGGGTTTTTCTCGAGAAGATTTCACACCGCGCATGCAAGAGACGGCTGCTTTGATGTTGAATGCNNTAATGTTCCGCAGGTGATGCTCCAACCTCCTTCGATTCGACAGGCGATGACCGATGGGCGTCTAGATTTGATGACAGGACGAATCACCCCGGAGATCTTCGCGCAAAAGATCGAAGCCGCCGCGGAGCGTCACCGCTCGCAACAAAGAGATCCTGGTCGCGTGGAGTACCGCCACCCCATCTTGGGCACCGCGCTCCTGACAGCTCTCGGAGGGTACCTTTTATTCCTCGTTTTCCAAACGGGAGCGCGGCGGCGAACTGCGAGGAGGACCCCTTCACATGATGCGCGCGGAGATTTCTTTGGTCCCATGCGAGGACGTGTGGCCGCTCTTTTTGTGGCGCCGTCGTTGGCGCTCTACGCCGCCCTCGTCCTGGTGCCGGGTCTGATCGCGTTTGCCTGGGCTTTTAGCCGATGGGATGGAATGGGGCCACGAGAGTGGGTGGGATGGTTTAACTTCAAGTGGCTAATCTTTGAGAGCGACATCTTCTGGTCCGCACTCCGCAACAATTTGTTTTTGATGGTGGTTCCGGCGGCTCTGGTGCTCCCGCTCGCGTTGACTTTGGCTTATCTTCTTCACCGACGCATCTGGGGGGCTAATTTCTTCCGGGCGGTCTTTTTGTTTCCCAATCTGCTGGGCGGTATTGCCGCTACGCTTTTGTGGATGAGTGCCTACGAACCCCATGGCGGTCTGGTGAATGCCGCGTTGAGTGGAGTCGGGCGGATGTTCGGGATCGAAGCGTTGCAGGCCTTTGAGTCTTACCCGTGGTTAGCGCCTCGCAATCTGTATTGGTCGCTCATTCCCATCTACGTTTGGATGGCTTGCGGTTTCAATTTGGTCCTCTTCCTGGCGACGATGGAGGGAATTGATCCTCANNCCTCTACGAAGCCGCAGAAATCGACGGAGCCTCCCGCGTACGCCAGTTTTTTTCGATCACCCTGCCGCTGATTTGGCAGACCATCGTTGTCGCACTCGTATTCATCGTTATCGCGGGTTTGAATGCCTTTGAAATGGTCTGGCTGTTGACGTCGCAAGACCCGGACTCCAACACGCACACCCTTGGAACGCTCATGGTGAGCTCAATGTTTAAGGAGTTTCAGATGGGGCGCGCCACGGCGATTGCGGTGGTTTTGTTCGTGCTCGTACTCTCCGGGAGTGCACTGCTGATGAGGAGCCTGCGACGTGAGACGCCGGAATCGTGACCAAAATTATGGAGTGCTCGGTGCACAAGGCGCACGAGGAATCGCTGTGGTATCCTGACCGCAATTACGATG
>DKKJ01000214.1:0-142 GCA_002455175.1 Opitutaceae bacterium UBA6669 | reverse complement strand
AAGGAGTGCACCCCCGCAGAGGCACTCCAGCCAGGGGAGAGTGATGGCAATCAAACGGAGGACGACTTCAGGGAGAGGAAGCTCATACCCGAGCAAGGCGAGAAAGAAGCGATCGGGTTCGATGAGCTTGGCTACACCGGCC
>DKKJ01000093.1:244-17350 GCA_002455175.1 Opitutaceae bacterium UBA6669 | reverse complement strand
ATCCTCAAGCGGTTTTGCCGTTAATGGAGGTGAAGAGTGTGCTGACTGGGAAGAGGGGGGTCTCCCTTCCCTTCAGCGATGAGTGTGAGGCCGCAGCCGTCTCGGAAACTGAATTCCGGGTGCTGTTCGATTATGCTTTGCGGATGGGGCGGGACAGAGGATGGGATTATTTAGAGTGTCGGGGCGGGCTCGAATGGATTCCGCAAGCTACGTCCTCGTTGGAGTATTACGGGCACAGAGTGGTCCTTCATGAAAACCCCGAAGTAATTCTTGCTCAATTTCATAGTTCAGTCCGGCGGGCTATTCGAAAGGCGGAGCAGACGCCTCTGACGTTTCATTTCAGTCCTGATCTCAAAGCAGTTGAGGAGTTCTACCAACTTTTCTGCAAAACCCGTCAGCGCCACGGAGCCCCGCCGCAACCATTTCACTTTTATGCGCGTATTCAGCGTTACTTGCTCGAAACCGGCAACGGTCTGGTCGCTCTAGCGAAACTGGGCGACAAAGCGGTAGGAGGAACCCTTTTTCTGCACGACGGAACTACCGTTATGATGAAATTCGCTGCGTCGGACCTGGAATATCAGCATCTGCGCATGAACAACTTAGTGCTGTGGGAGTCTATGCGGCACTATGGACAACGCGGATTCAAGCACATGGATTTTGGACGCACTTCCCTTGCAAATGATGGCCTGCTCACCTTTAAGCGCCATTGGGGGGCTCAAGAACGACGCATCCGCTACGTCCGTTATGGATTCCGAGCGAAAGCGTTTACCCAATCCACGGATCAAACGTCGGGGTGGCAGGTGAAGCTTTTCCAACGCATGCCGCTTCCTGCAGCCCGTATGGCTGGCAAGCTGCTTTATCGACATATGGCGTAATCAGAAGAAACCACTACGCAAAAGTCATTAGTTTTAAATTCTCGATCAATTTTGTATCCGGTCGGATAAAATAGGCCCATCTCTGTTATGAATCGAACCATGAGCGCGCAGCCCGAGTCTTCGGGACCAAGTATCACCTTGGCAGACATCTATTATACGTTGTTCCGCCACAAGTGGAAGATCTTGGTTTTGACCGCATTTGGGTTGGGATTGGGTGCGGCTATATATTATACTGCTCCAAAAGTATATCGTTCGAATGCGCGTCTGGTCATTCGCTACATTCAAGAGGAAAAGATGGTGGGAACCAGCGATCAGATTAAGACCCCCGGAGGTCGTGGTGACACCAGTATCGCCTCAGAAATCGCTATTTTAAAGAGCTTGGATGTATCAAAGATTGTAGCGGATGCGGTCGGGCCGGAGAAGGTGCTTGGCGACGCTAAACCTGAAAACCCTCGGATGGCCGCTGCTGCCATTATCAATGGCGGGTTGGATGTGGTGGTTCCGCGCGGAAGTACCGTGATGGATATCACGTTTGATCACAAAAACCTAGCGGTTGTGCAGCCGGTGCTGACGGAGATTATCGCGGCCTATTTAAAACAGCATCAGCTGATCCATCGTCCCG
The DNA here is from genome assembly GCA_002455175.1 of Opitutaceae bacterium UBA6669. Lineage (GTDB taxonomy): Bacteria > Verrucomicrobiota > Verrucomicrobiia > Opitutales > Opitutaceae > UBA6669. The sequence goes on along the minus strand of DKKJ01000093.1, from coordinate 15,853 downwards.
GCGCAAATTTTGACGACACGTTCGTTCAGCAGACGGAAAACCTCAGAGCTCGTTTAGCAGCGATCGACGAAGAACTCCTCCGGACGCATAAGAATCTGGGGATCACCTCTCTGGAGAGCGCTCGTTCCTACACGGGTGAAAGCATCAACAACTTGATGCGCGAAATCGGTTCAGCCCAGGTTGAGCTGGCTGCGCGCCAGGCAGTCTACAAGCGTCTGGTCGAAGAAACTCAAGGACAGGGAGCGGCCTTGTCGACGGAGGAGAAAGTGGGCGACGCTCCGGTAGGGATTGATCCCGCTAGCCTTCCGGTCGAGAAGTACCGGGGTGTAGTGGAGCGTTACGCATTGCTCAAACGCCGCCAGCAAGAGCTGTCACTTTCATTCACCGATGCCAGCCCTCGGGTGAAAGCCATTAATCAGCAGGTGGCTGATCTTGAGGCAGAAAAGAAAAAAATGGAGACGGAGTTCCCGGGTTTGATTGCGGTCGCCCCCACGCCGACCATCCCAGGACAACCCGCGTCGCCCGCTGGCACGATCAATCTCTCACTGGAGCGGGCGCAAATTTCCGGTCTGAGTGTTCGGATTGAAGCGCTCAAAGCACTCCTGGCTCAAGTAAAAGCGGACTCAGCGCTCCTCGACAACGCGGAGAACGCCATTCAGGAGCTCGAGCGTCGGAAAAAGCGGGACGAGGCCAATTACACGCTGCTTTCTACCGGGTTGGAGCAAGCCCGTCTCCGGGAAGCTTTAAGTGCAGGGCGTATCAGTGGTATTAGTGAGGTCCAATCACCCACGCCTCCGACTCGGGTGGTGGGAAATACTTCCAAGATCGCGGCTGGCGTCGCGGCCGGTGGCTTTTTCCTTGGGATCGTCTGGGCATTTATCATCGAGCTCTTTTTGGATCGTACGATCAAGCGGCCGTCCGACATCCGACGCCACGCGCATCTTAATCTCTTCCTGTCGATCCCGGCTCCGCGTAAGCGTCCTCTTTTCGGTCGCGCTACTCATCGTCCGGTGGCAGCATTGAAGGCTTCGGCGGACGGCAAAACGAGTGAGGTTTCAGGTTCTGAAAGCGGCAACACCAGCACGGCTTTGGCTCCCTGGAGTCCCGACGATGAGCTTCAGCCGTATTACGCCGCGCTTCGTGACCGTTTGATTGGCTTTTTCGAGAGCGAGAATCTGACCCATAAACCGAAACTGGTGGCCTTAGCAGGCGTCGGTAGGAATTCGGGCGACGCCAGTGTAGCGGCTGGTTTGGCCGGTTCTCTTTCCGAGACGGAAGGCGGCAATGTTTTGTTTGTCGACATGACCACTGGGCAAGGAAGTGCCCAGCAGTTCTTTAAGGGGAAGGCGGTCGGCAATATCGATGACGCCCTGTCTTCGAAAGACAGTGCTCAGGTACAGAATAACCTCTTTGTCGTGAGCGAAGTTGGGAAGGGGAATCATCTCCCCCGCGCTTTGCCGATGCGCTTCAATCACTTGATTCCGAAGCTCAAGGCGAGTGACTTCGACTATATCATTTTCAACATGCCCCCCGTAAGCCCCATCAGTGTGACCCCGCGTCTGGCGAGCTTTATGGACATCGTGCTTTTGGTAGTGGAATCGGAAAAGACCGACCGCGATCTTGTCAATCACGCGAAAGAGCTTCTCGCGGAGTCCAAGACCACCGTGGGAGCTGTTTTGAATAAGACTAAACCGTATGTCCCGCAGCTTTTGCAGCAGGTATTCGCGAGTTTGGATTAAGCGATTCCCGTCTGAGTGGTCCGCAACCGACTCTATTATTTCCTCAAGCCTCTGCTCCCCTGGGGAGTGCGTAACCAGCTACGCCAGAGGCTCGCGTGGAGGCAGCGAGCACGTTCGCAGGCAATTTGGCCGATCAATCCGGCGACGAGCATTCCGCCGTCAGATTGGACCGGCTGGCCCGATGGAGCCGACGTCGCGGTGGTCCTCACTCATGATGTCGAGGGCAGTAAGGGATTAGCACGGGTGGGCCGTCTCGCGCAGCTAGAAAAGTCCCTGGGATTCCGGTCCAGCTACAATTTCATCCCAGAAGGGGAGTATCCGGTCCCGAGCAATCTCCGCGTCCTCCTTGAGGACATGGGATTCGAGGTCGGTGTCCATGACCTTCGTCATGATGGACATCTCCTCAAGGATCGGGACTCGTTCCGACAAAACGCTCAGCGTATCAATCATTATCTGAGAGAATGGAAGGCAGTTGGATTCCGGGCGGGCTTCATGCTTCACAACCTGGAATGGTTCCATGACCTAAACGTCGCCTACGACCTCAGNNCCCTTCGAGCCCCAGCCTGACGCCGCCAATACGATCTTCCCTTTCTGGGTTGCCGCTCCCAACGCTGAAGCCAAATTAGACGGTCAACCACGCCGGGGCTATTGGGAGTTTCCCTACACGCTGGCTCAAGACTCCACGCTCTTCCTCGTCCTCCGGGAAAAAACACCGGATATCTGGTATAAGAAAGTGGACTGGCTAGTAGAGAAAAAAGGCCTAATTCTGGTCAATGTTCACCCTGACTATACCCGCTTTCCCGACGAACCTGAAAGCAAAGATACCTTCCCGGTTGAACACTATATTAACCTCCTGAAATATATAAAAGACCGCTACACCGGCCGCTATTGGCAACCCCTGCCGAAAGAACTGGCGGGGGAAATGGAGAGGAAAAGCGGAAATGCGGAAAAGCTGAAAAGCTGAAATGGCAAGGGCCAGGGGAAACGCAGAAATACCGAAAAGCTGAAATGTCGAAATGGTCAGTCGGCGATCAGAAGTGCTGAATGCGAAATACGGAAACGCGGAAATACGAAAAACTGAAATTTCGAAATCAGTGGCGAGTCGTGGCAGATTAGGCTTCTGGGCTAATGCAGTTTCTTAGGTAGACTCAATTCGGCGAGTAGGTTGACCTCTACTTTTTTTATTTCAGCATTTCAGCTTTTCAATATTTCGCAATTTTGCCTTCTCCATGCCTCGTGTACTTGCAGTTTCTTCGGGTGGTGGCCATTGGGTTCAGCTGTTGCGTCTGCGGCCGGCTTTTGAAGGCAGCGAGGTTACGTTTGTGACGGTAAGTGAGAGCTATCGATCGGACCTGCTGCCTGGAAGCCGTTTTCGGACGATTCCTGATTCGAATATGTGGCAAAAAGGCCGTCTGATCCTCACGGCGCTGGGTGTCTTTTGGACCCTCCTCCGCGTCCGTCCCGATGTCGTGATCTCGACCGGAGCCGCACCGGGATACTTCGCGATTTGATTAGGTAAGTTATTAGGTGCGAGGACGATCTGGGTGGATAGTGTGGCCAACGCGGAACAACTCTCCACCAGCGGCCGCGAAGCCGGCAAGCACGTCGACCTCTGGATTACCCAATGGGAACACCTGGCAACACCCAATGGCCCGAAGTACTTCGGAAGCGTGTTGTAGAAAAGCGGAAATTGGGAGAAGCGGAAAAGCTGAAATGGAGTGATGGTTGTAGAAAAGCAGAAATAGAGAAATGGCGAACAGGGGAAATGGAGTATTGAAACGCGGGTTGATATGAGTCGAATTTCGGAGGAATTGCGCAGCCGTACCAAGGCTTTTGCGTCTTCTGTTATCCGTCTTTATGCAGCACTCCCGAAACGGCGTCGAGAAGTCGAGGTCGTCGGCTACCAGCTGTTGAGGTCTGGCACTTCAACTGCCGCCAATATACGGGAGGCATCACGCGCTCGCTCAGACAATGAATTCATTTCCAAGATTGAAATCGTTATTCAGGAAGCCGATGAAAGTCATCTCTGGCTAGAGCTACTGGAAGAAGACTGCGGCATCAGAAACGAGAGTACGACCCAGATGCTGAAGGAAGTTGATGAGCTCATCGCGATCTTAGTAACGATTGTCTCTCGCTCCAAACGAAACCGACCCTAGAGTCAGGTTTGTTTCCCTTTCCTTATTTCTCCTTGGCTCTCATTTCATTTCGATATTTCCGCGGTTCAGCATTTCCGCCCCATCCGATTTCGACATTTCAGCTTTTCCAAATTTCCGCGTTTTCTCCGCCCTTCCCATTTCGATATTTCCGCTTTTCAGCATTTCCGCTTTTCGACTCATGCTTTTCGTCACTGTAGGTACTGATATGCCCTTCGACCGGATGGTGAAGGTGGTGGATACTTGGGCGGGAGAGACGGGGCGAAAAGACGTGTTCGCTCAGATCGGTCGTACGGAGTGGCGGCCGAAATATATTGGCTATCAACAGTTTCTTGAACCGCCGGAGTTCACGCAGAAATTTCAGACTGCGTCCGTTATTGTGGCTCATGCGGGAATGGGGACCATTCTCTCGGCGCTTCGATACCAGAAGCCGATCTTGGTCATGCCGCGGCAGGCGTCACTGGGAGAGCAACGCAATGAGCATCAACTGGCGACTGCCCGTCGCTTACTCGATTTAGGTAAAGTCAATGTAGCGTTTAATGAAGAAGAACTCCGGGATCGTCTCAATCGCTTAGGAGAACTCGAAGTCCGAGGCAGCGTCGGCGCCTACGCCAGCCCATCATTAACCAACGCGCTGAGAGAGTTTATACTGAAAAGCTGAAAAGCGGAAAATTTGAAAAGCTGAAATTCATCCCGGCTGTCCATTTCCCAATTTCAGCGTTTCTAAGTTTCGCCATTTCGAATGAAGTTCTTCCGAGCTCTTCTCTCGTTGGTTGATCCGGGGACCTATCTGCACCTGNNGCATTACTTCCACTATAGCCATGTGTCAGAGAGGCGGAAGGTAAAGCGGGGGAAGGGGACGGGCCTTTCCCCCAACATTTCTTTTCGACATGGAGAGCGGATTACAATCGGAGACCATTCGCATATCGGCGAGCGGTGCTACCTATGGGCCGGACCTGAATCGGGTCGTATTACGATTGGAAACCATGTTTCGCTAGCGCCTGAGGTCTTTATTACCGCCTCCGATTACAGCTTCAAGGCAGGCGTCCCTTTTCGCGAGCAACCCAAACGGGAGCGCGACATCGTTATCGGCAATGACGTTTGGTTAGGAACCCGAGTGGTGGTCACGGCAGGAGTCACTATCGGTGACGGCTGTATCGTCGGAGCCGGCGCCGTCGTCACACGCGACCTCCCCCCCGGCTGCATCGCCGTCGGCGTGCCGGCGAAACCGGTAGGGGAAAGAAAAGCGGAAACAGCGAAATAGCGAAAAGCTGAAATGCGGTCCTGCCTCTGATATTTCGAAATTTCAGCTTCTCCATATTTCTCAATTTGGTTTATTCATGTTCGATCTCTCCGTCCTTATTGTTACCTATAACTCCTCCGAGCAAATTGGAGAGTGTCTTCGGAGTGTATATGCCGAGGCGAAGACAACGCGCCAGGAGGTGATCGTTCTCGATAATAACTCTACGGATTCAACTGTTGAGGATATTAAACGCGATTTCCCGGATGTGCAGTTGTTGGTCCCTGGAAAAAACCTCGGCTTTGCTAAGGGAGTCAATGAAGCCGCACGTCATGCTTCCGGTAAGTATCTCCTGTTGCTCAATCCGGACACGGTGGTAAAAGATCGGGCGTTGGATAAAATTTTCGAATTTGCCGAAGCTCATCCGGAATATGGATTCTATGGAGGCCGTACGCTGAAGCCCGATGGAAGCTTGGAGCCGTCATCTTGTTGGGGATCGCCGAGCCTCTGGAGCCTGACCACCTTCGCCTTTGGTCTCAGTACCGTGTTCAAGCGGAATAAGTGGCTGGATCCCGAGTCGTTAGGGGGGTGGCAGCGCGACACCGTACGCGAAGTTGGGGTCATCACGGGGTGCCTATTGCTTGTCGATAAAGGCGCCTGGCAAAAACTCCGCGGGTTTGATGAACGCTACTTCATGTACGGTGAGGATGCCGATCTTGCTGCGCGTGCTCGTCGAGAAGGTTTTAAACCCGTAATTTATCCGGGTGCACAGGTGATTCATGAAGTAGGGATGTCGTCTAGCACTCCTATTCACAAAATGCGTCTACTCTACCGTGGTAAAGCGACCTATGCGCACACACATTGGCGTGGCCTCAGCCAGGTGATCGCTTTAGACCTATTGGTGTTAGGCGTTTTTATTCGGGCATTGCCCGCAATCCTCAACGGAAAGAGAGATAATCGCTGGAGAATCCTGTGGGAGGAACGAGGGATTTGGCGGGAGGGCTATGCACCATTGAATCTGGCGCCCACTTCGGTGACCGTTTGAGTACCTTCCGTTGCGCTGCAAATTTGGTATGATCAGCGTCGTTATTCCTTCGTTTAATAGGAAAGATAATGTTCTCGCCCTCTTAGCGGATCTTACCCGCCAGGAGGGGGTGGAGTTTGAAGTAATCGTCGTTGATGATTGCTCGCCCGATGGTACTTTCGAGGCTGTCTCTCGCGATTTCCCGCAGGTGCGCCAGATTAAAAACCCCAAAAACTCCGGTCCCGCGGTTACTCGTAATCGGGGTGTACTGGCGGCGAAAGGTGAGATTATAGTGGGTTTTGATAGCGATGTCACCGTCCCCGATACCCGGGTGTTGGCCAAAGTTATAGAAACGTTTAATCGCTACCCCAAAGTCGATGGTTTGGCGTTTCGGCTATTCTCTCCGGACGGAGCGAGCGATGATAAACCGCGTTGGTGGCATCCCGTTGCGATTGAAAGTCATGCCGCATCGACATTTGAGACGTCATACTTCAGCGGGACCGCTTATGCATTCCGACGAGAGCCTATGCTTCGGGCAGGTCTGTACCCGGAATGGCTCTACATGCATTATGAGGAGGTGCTGCTGGCTTATCGAATGATTGATCAGGGGAGCGTGATCCTGTATGTTCCGAGGCTCACCGCTGTTCACCACGCGCGACCCACTCCACGTAGGAACAAAATAAAAACTTTCTACAAACCAAGAAATCAAATTCTGTTGGCGGTCGCCTGCTATACAACGTGGCGTGGAGCGATCTATCTCGCTCCCCGTTTAGGTCTCTCGGCATTTCAAGCCCTCCTGGGTGGCCACTTCGGTGAGTTTCTAGCAGCGATCAAGTCAGCAAGGGAGTTGGCAAGGCCTCTTCGTTCGCAGAGAAAGCCGTTGGCTAAGAAGACTTGGATGTATCTAGCGACGCTAGGGCGGGGTGTTCAGCCGGAAACGGTGAGTTAGCGTGATCTTTGAATAGTTCGGAAATGCAAATTTGCACTGATGCGTGTTTTACTAATAGCACCTTACTACGATAAAAAAACTCCCGGTGAGAGCTGGAGCACCTTCAAGTGGGTCGAAGGCATTTCGAATCGTTTTGAAACCACCGTATTAACGACCCACAAACGCCAGTGGGAAAGTGGGGAGTCGCCCACGGCGGCGTTTGAGACTGTGAATTGGCCTGACATCAACCTTCCTAAGTTCGCACGTCGCCTAGACTGGGAACTTAAGCCAACTTATGTTTTGTTCTATCTTAGAGCAAGAAGATGGTTGCTACGAGCAGAGCAGTCGGGAAGGCGGTTTGATCTCGTGCATCAGCTAAATCCCCTCGCCCTTCGGTATCCGTCCCCCGCCGTCAAATCAAAATCACCATTTATGGTCGGACCTCTAGCCGGAAGCCTCTCGACTCCGATTGGCTTCCGGTCGGAATGTAGAGACCGTCAATGGTATCGAAAGCTTCGCCGTTTGGACGCAGTGCGGTTAAAGAATGATCCTTGGCTTAGACAAACCTATGAGCATGCTTCTCTTGTCTTAGGTGTGGCGCCCTACGTCGAAAGTTTACTCTCTCCATTACGAATAAACAAGTTTGATATAGAGGGTGANNCCGCCTAAAATTACTCTTCGTGGGGAGGATAATAAGAACCAAAGGAGTGATCGATGCTATTCGTGCAGTTCGTAATCTTCCCGACCCTCGCAAGGTGGAGTTCAACATCGTCGGAGATGGCGATATGAAATCAGAGTGCGAACAGGCAGCAAAGAAGCTTGGACTTAGTAACATTGTCCGCTTTCATGGAAGATTGCCTCGTGCTCAGGTCGACGAATGGTATCAGACATCGCATATCTTTCTGTTTCCTAGTTTTCGAGAGCCCAGCGGCAATGTTGTTTTTGAAGCTATGGCTAAGGGGTTGCCAGTGATAGGCAGTGCGTCGGGCGGACCTGGATACGTGATCCAAGAAGAATGTGGAATCAAAGTTATAGCGTCGAATCCAGAGAAATACGCGGCGGATCTAGCTCAAGCAATCATGAGCTTCGTGAACGACTCTGAACTATTGCCTCGTCTGTCCCAAGCAGCCATAAAGCGAGTAGGCAAGATAGGTCTTTGGTCAGCAAAGATCGACAGGTTAGCGCAGCGTTATGTCAAGGTTGTAGAAACCCCTATAAACTAAATTGGGTTTGACGAGACGAGTAAGTAGATGAAGTACACTGTTGTAATCGCCACTAGGAATAGACTGCACGATCTGCAGCAGTCTGTACCCTTAATATTAAAGCAATCAATTCTTCCGGCGGAGGTAATTATAGTTGATTCAAGTGAGAATCACGCTGCTGTCGTTGATTATATATCAGGATTGGAGTCTGGTCCAGTACGGATCGAGGTCGTAAAATCCTCGACAGGTCTCCCGTACCAGCGCAACCATGGCGTGAAATATTCTACCACTGACATCATCTTCTTTCCAGACGACGACGCGTTGTGGTTCCGCGACACAGCTGAAAAACAACTCAAGGTATATCAAGATGATAGAGAATTGCGCATAAGTGCAGTTGGCGGTCGCGAAGTATATCGTTCTCCGAAGGCAGCTGTTCAACAGGAGCTTCTGGAAACTCCGAAAGGATATTCGATCCGGCGCCAACTAGAGAGCAGGTATGTTGAGGACCCAGTTATAATGATTGGCANNGTCAGCTGGTTATAAAGATGTCGTGGTGCCCGTTGAGTATATTACTGGATTTCGCATGTCATTTAGAAAAAGCGTCTTGCGTGAATCTCCGTTTGACGAAAATCTTTTTGGTTATGCTCCATTTGAAGACATCGATGCGTCACTTAACGCCTGGCGGTCTGGCGCTGTCGTTGTAGCGTCAGATTCCCGAGTTTTCCATAACAAATCTCCTGCGCGTCGCGGGAATGGTTATGCGCTCGGCGTCCTGCATTGTCTAAATCGTGCATACATAGTTGCGAAGCATTCCGCTGTTGATTCCCTGCCGAGAAGACAATTGGTTAAATTCACTCGTTACAAGACGCTTCTGTACTTTCTGGCTGTACGAAATTCGCACACATTTACTCGCTGGTTGGGCGCCAGAGCGTGTATGGGAGGAGTCATTCGACTAAAAGATGTGGAATCAAGTGAGGCGTCGTCATTATACCGAAAACTGAGATCCGAACTATTGAAGTCATGAACTCTGCGCGCGATTTACCACTTTGGACTCAGATGCTGATAGAAAAAGCCGCTAGGCTCCCGGTATACTATGTAGCAAACCCCGGTAACGCAGGTGATGCCCTGATAGGATTGGGAATGTTTTCTGTGCTTCGTCGTGTGGGACTCAAAATAGAATTTTGGGATCCAAGCGCTCAGCCTAAACAACCGTGGCTTGCGCTTTACGCGGGTGGGGGGGCATTAGTGGATTTATATCGAAAATCTGAATCGAGGTTCTTGTCGGCTCTAAGCACATGCGATGAGATGCTCATACTCCCGCATACAATAAGAAAATTTCCGGATGCTGCGACCGAATACCTGAGTAAAATTTCGGTTTTCGCCCGTGAAATGCATACGCTCTCATACTTGCACCGGATTAAAGATTTGAGGTTTGTAGGTATCGATCACGATCTCGCGCTTAACCTCACTAATGGCGATTTGATAGACGCGCAGAAAGGCTTTCTTGCGAAGTTCATTTTGGGATTGCTTACTGGAGATCTATACAGCCGTGCACGGATCGTGAAACGATCGAAAACCGCAATACCGTCAAAGTTAAGAGTATCCAGGTACCTAAAAAGTTCAAATGGAGTCCTGAACTGTTTTCGTCGTGATGCGGAAGGAACGTCGGCGGGTAGGAATGTGGTGGACAACTTTGACCTTTCGTATTTATTTATGGTCGGTACTGAGAGTCAGGCAGCCATTGAACTAAGTGCCAATCTCCTCCTTAAAACGATTGATGCTAGTCGTGGTATTGATACTAATAGATTGCATTGTTGCATTGCGGCAGCCCTACTGGGTAGATCTGTAAATTTTTATGCAAATAGCTATTACAAGAACCGAGCGATCTTCGAGTATTCACTTCAGCAACGCTTTACGGGAATAAATTGGTGTGAAGTTTAGTGTAACAAATAATTGTCAAACGAGTCAGTTAACCAGCTTAGGTAGTTAATCCTCTTAACCGAGCTTCGTGGATTGACGAAGAGAAGTGAAACGCCACCAATATGCTCAGGAACACTCATCTCTTACTAAAAACTTTAATGACGATAAGAAGCTACCGCTGTTCGAATGCACTAACTAGTGCTGCAGGGAACGTGTTCGTTTTTTTCGTCGCTCTCGCGTTTCATGGCGTGTTCGCGCAGGAAATCGCTAATTATCGTTCGGGTATTTCGATAGGTTATTCTGGAGTTTCCGGTGTAGACTATATCGAAGAGTACCTCTATCACGACACAAAAATCACAGATCGTAGAGTTGTTTATATCAATTCTTCCACCTTGATCGATTTGTCGCACAACTCTCAGAATATCTTTGGGCGCGATGACGAAAATCCCATCGGTGTTCATGGGAGGGATGGTGTTCCAAACTCTGGCGACGAAGGGATTATTAGATATCGAGTCGATCGCGACCTCAATTACGGAAGACGTTGGGCTTCAGCTTCAGGCGCGGTACATCCTGAATATTCGGCCCCGTTTTCATTTGATCAGTTATATTATGAACCTGGCATGCCAGTTGTTGGAAGCATCGGGCCAAGGCCGGGTTACTCAATAACGGATAAGAATAACTATTACGTAAGAGGATTGATGGATGAATTTGGAGATGAGTGGCATACCATTTCTTTTGCAGATGACGATCGGCTGGCTCGCCGCGCAGAGAATGTTGACGCCTCTTGGTGGGCCTCGGATGGCAAAACTATTTCGTTTGTGGTAAACCCTAAAACGCCTGCGATTCGGGTTCTGGCTACGGGTAACGCGCAGTTTTACACTACACCTCCCAAGGCTTACTTTGTACCGAAGATACATTCGCAAACGACGTATTACAGCGAGCGTGCTGGGTCTATAACGATAGAAATCCGATCGTTGAGTGCGGAGCCAGTTTCGTACAGAGTGAATGGCGGTCAGTGGATTGTTACTACAAGTTCTGCTGTACAAATTCAAAGTACGGCCTTCACTTTGGGAGTAAATCGGTTAGAATATTTTCACGGCTCTGTCGGGAACAAAGTTAAGTCCAGAACTATCGTTCGGGAGCCATCATTTCCAAGTGCTGCAGAGAGCCATGGTAACGCATTATGGCGGAGTGAAGAGGGCTTTAATGCGGTGAAAGCGCGCATGGGGCGTCTGCCCTACTCGGGTGTCATCACAAACCTCGGCACCGCGACGGGCGCAGGGCAAAACGATTGGGATAAGCTCGGCATGAAGGGCAATCGTCACGGTGGTTCGCTGGCTCTAAACAACNNATAAAGGGTTGGGATGCCAAGGCCTCAGGAAAATCTAAAACCTACGCCAGTTATGCTAAAGAAATGGTAATTGATAGCATTCGACACATCGACCCAGTGGGATTTGAATTGAATCACTCTTCAGACGCTATCCCTGCGCGGGAAATTCACTATCGTGGGTACTGGGATATTGTGCCGATTCTTAGAAGTGCATACGCATANNAATCTGACCTCCAGGCCGGCGGGATTACTCCGGTAGAGGACTTCATGATCCGCGATACTTTTGCAAGCGTTGTTCTTGAATGTTTGCAATGGCTGGGTGGATGGAACGGGATGGATCCCGGGATGTGGGGAATCTCGCGGAATGTGGGTGGTCTTGTGATAGCACTCGTGATGCCAAACTATAACACGCATTACTATGGCGTTTCCGGCTTCGATGGGCAGAGCAATTCAGTAAACTGGACCCCGTACCCCGATATGGCGCCAACGTGGAAACAAGTACTTTTAGACAACTCCGCCCCCTTGCGGGGATACCCCAATCTACAGTTTAACTCCGGTTTAAAGGAGGGGCAGATCACTCTTTTCACAAACACGGGCGTTTGGAAAGATAAGGTTTCCTATACAAGCTATTCTTTAACCGGGCAGCATTTGGAGACCTTAGCGAATGTATTAGCTTCTACGGGCAGTCAACGGTTCCCATCCTTAGAAAAGTTTTTCGAGCTTTGTGCAACCGGGGAACTGACAGGGCTTAAAGACTCACCGGTCTATACGCGCAGGCTGCCCGTCTTAACAGTTGTTAATTCATCATATCCGAGCATTGTTTCGAAAGTTACCACCTGGATCGGGAGTTTATCTAATAGCGATCCGAATAGCATATCCAAAAGTCTTTCCGAGGCAGGTGTCCTAGGTCTCGTTTGGTACGACGATAACGCAGTTGGGGATCAGGTTTCCTTGCCATCCAGTCCGTCGAACCTAGTGGTTGTTCCGACAAAATAAACTGTAAGGGCGAGAATATAGTAGAGTTTTTCTCCTGGGCGCTGTAAGATTTGGTTTATATCTTACAGGTCATCTATGGCCGTGAGACCACGCAGTTGCGGCATGTTGGTTGCGTCCATCTTCAAAGCACTTTAAAACTTTTACCCGCAAGGCTTAGCCCAAACTATGACGCCGGGATACGCAGCATTCATCTCGATTTTGGTGATCGCCCAGATCGCTCTTCCGAAAAGATTTGCTATGCTCCCTCTCGTCGTGGGTGCCTGTCATTTAGGAAATGTNNGCTACAGGATCATTTAAATTTTCGTTCTCAAACCGACTGGATTTGACGCTACTTCTGTTTTCTGTCGTGGCAATACTTAGCTCGTTCGGCCATCCGAAATCTACGTTTAATCCTTGGATCGCGCGCGCAGGCCTTGTTTATAATGTATTGGGTGTCTACCTATACGGTAGGGCATATATCTCTAACCTAAGCGAGTTCAGGGTTTTTGCCCAAATGCTTCCGATTGTGCTTATTCCCCTGGCGATATGCCTCAGTTTGGAAAAGGGCGCAAGGAGGAATTTGTATGCATACCTCGGATCTAACTCTTTGATTCCTATGATTAGGGATGACAAAATTCGTGCCCTGGGCCCGTTTCGGCACGCGATATTGGCAGGGTGCTCAGGAGCTACAGCACTCCCGTTGGCTTTCCTTTTGTGGTATCGGAGGCGAAAGGCCCTAGCAATTATAGGAGGCACCGCTTGTTTCGTCGTTGTGATAGCATGCGCGTCTAGCGGTCCCCTTGCTGCTGTGGCCGTTGGGCTGGCTGCTTTATTGCTCTGGAGGTGGAGAGAAAAAATGGGCAGCCTTGTGTGGCTGGGACTAGCTTTCGCAGCGTTCTACTGGATTGTTGCTGGTAGGGGGCCATGGTATATTATGGCAAGTATAGATTTGGTTGGAGGCAGTACTGGTTGGCATAGAGCAAAACTGTTTGATCAAGGGTTTAAGTATCTGGGTGAATGGTGGATAGCAGGGACAGACTATACAAGGCACTGGATGGCTACGGGCGTCAGCTGGAGTAATGATCATNNGATCTTACGAACTACTACCTCCATTTAGGTGTAATTGGTGGAATCGGCCTTCCTGTGCTTCTCGTTTATGCTATATGTTGGTCTCTTCGGCACTTGTTTGTAGGGATGCGAGTGTTGAGAGATGCGAAAGATGCTAACGAAGTAATTCTTTGGTGCGCCGGCGCTGCACTCTGCACTCATGCCGTATCTTTCGTCTCGATTTCTTATTTTGACCAGATGTATGTTTTATTTTATCTGATACTGGCTTCAATACCAGCTTTGCTCTCCTATGTCGATGGTGTCCTTCGCGGCGTTAACGAACCTCGTTTGGATCCCGTTAACGCTGACAAAACCTACGCATAACGTATGAAAGTTGGGATTTTTACGATCTTTGCCGTCCGNNTCCCGAACTATGGGGCGATGTTGCAGTCTTATGCTCTTCGCGCACATCTCGCGTCGAAGGGTTTCGATGCAGTTATCGTTGATTATCGGCAAGCGGATTTGGAGCGCTACTTTCGACTAAAATGGGGCCTACCCCCGCCCTTGCGTCACTGGTTACGACTGAAAAAATGTCGAGAGTTTGTGGAGACTCGACTTACGTTGACATCGAGATTTGTAGCGCAGGTAGGTTTTATCAACACTTCGGAACAGCCCTGCGATGCGTTCATAACTGGGAGCGATCAGGTGTGGTTCACTGGACCGGTACAATACTATGATCCTTATTTCTTTTTAGATTNNAGTGCAGGCGGAACCACCGATTTCGGCGAATTTAGAAATAAGGTAGAGCGTGCTATTAAGAGGTTCGACTTTTTGGGAGTTAGAGACGCTCACACTCGCTCTTTGATAGAACCGCTCACTGGCGCAGCTGTCGAGGAGACCGTCGATCCGGTTTATTTGTATGATTTCCCTGAGTTTTTGGATTCGCGACCTCCCTCAAGAGAGCCATATTTGCTCATATTTGGGGACCTAAAGGGAGAATCACTTAAACTTGTCGAAAGAATTAGTAAGAAATTGGGTTTGAAGCAGATTGTAACGCTGCAGTATGTAAATCCGTTAGCCACTAAACGTATAGCANNTGAGTGGTTGAATTGGTTTTACCACGCTTCATTTGTCGTAACGTCTTACTTTCATGGAACTGTGGTAGCGACGAAATTCAAGAAGGACTTTGTGTCTATACCTACTGCTGGGAGAGTTCTTAAGGTCCGCACTCTGCTTCAACCTTTGGGTCTGGTCGAGCGTTGCCTCGATAAGGCGGTAGACGCGGACGGAGTTTCTGCGTTAGATGGGCCTATTGATTGGGCCGCTGCGCATGCCGCGCTTGAAGCGAAGATTGAAAGTTCAAAACGCTTTTTAGCGTCGGCCTTAAGGTAATTTGGTTGGAGTAAACTTGTTGCTCAATTTCCTAAGAGATGGTTTTATTACCTTCGTNNATCCCTACCTACAAGCGCGCTGGTTTAGTCGGACGTGCAATTGAATCTGTACAAAGGCAGACTGTCCGGCCCAAGGAAATTATAGTTGTGAACGATGGTTCACCAGATGACACTAAAGAAGTGCTTGCTGGATATGGAGATTCGATTGTTGCGATCAACCAAGCTAACACGGGTCTAAGTGGGGCTCGTAATACGGGTATCAAGGCTGCGGCTTCGGAGTGGGTAGCCTTTCTGGATGATGATGATGAATATGCTCCAGATAGATTGGAAATTGCTTTGCAGGGGGTTTCTACTTTTCCGGAAGCTTCTGTACACCTTTCGAATATCGCGTTGATTGCCTCTGATGGTAGTCAGGAGGATANNTCTTTACTTTACGAGGTTACCCGTTGATTCAGAACGAGCGGCTGGAAAGGCCTCTGGCCAGGGGTTTGCGTGGTGGCGCATTCGCTCAAGGGGTTATGGTGAAAAAAAGTTTGATCGAAAAAGTGGGGCTTTTCCGGAAAACGTTCTACGAAGATATGGATCTTTTTGTGCGTCTCGCCAGGGACGGGGTTTGGGTCGTCGACGGAAGACCCTCTATTCGGCTTATTCGTCAGCCCG
>DKKJ01000093.1:0-219 GCA_002455175.1 Opitutaceae bacterium UBA6669 | reverse complement strand
TGTAGAGAATTACCAAGCGCTGGTGCGAATTCACCGAGAAGCTTCTGAACTGCCCGATCTGACGGACCGAGAGCGACGTTTGGTTTGGAGCGGTGTCTATACCAATCTCTTTGAACTGGCATGCGCTTACGCGGCTAAGGGCGATACGGAGAAGTCTAAGGAGACGTTTCGTGAATGTCTCACACTGCCCATCTCTCGTAAGAACAGGTTTAAGGTACG
>DKKJ01000398.1 GCA_002455175.1 Opitutaceae bacterium UBA6669 | reverse complement strand
CCCAAGGATGTGCCGCTTTTGCCTGAGTCAGAAGGCACGGATCAGCTTACCATGAGGCAGATTGTAGAAAAACATACGCAGGATCCTAAATGCCGCAGCTGCCACCGGCGGATTGACCCCTACGGATTCTCCTTGGAGAGTTTTGACGCTATTGNNAGGGGTGGAGGGGCTGCGCCGCTACCTGTTGCAGGATCGACACGATGCCTTTGTTCGCCAATTCTGTCGCAAGCTCCTTGGATATGCGCTCGGGCGAGCGGTGCAGCTCTCTGATTATCCCTTGATCAATGACATGATGAAACGACTCAAAGCCGACGGAGGTCGAGTCAGTGCGGCGGTGGAAACCATCGTTCTGAGCCGGCAGTTCCGCGAAATCCGGGGGCGAGATTTCGTCGCCGCTCCTTAACCTGAATCCCTAATCCTTCTTTTCCCGCCATGGCCGACTACTTCACTTCCCCCACTTCTCACAAATTTTCTCGGAGAACCTTTTTGCGTGGAATCGGTGTGACCATGGCGTTGCCCTGGTTGGAGTCTGTTCCGGTGTGGGNNCGAGGCTCCTGTTCGCATGGCCGTGCTGTTCTCGGGCAATGGTTTTCACAGTCGAGAGTGGTGGGCCAAAGGCTCGGGGAAAAACATGGAGCTTGGGCAAGTGCTGTCGCCGCTCGCTGACTTCCGAGAAAAAATGCTCGTGATCAAGGGCCTCTACAATGAGGAGGCCTTGAAAGGAAACATTCACAGTTCGCAGACCGGCAACCTGCTGTCCGGCGCGCCGCTGGCTTCGGGAGGCGAGATTCGCTCTGGAACCAGCGTGGATCAAGTGGTGGCGCAGCGTTATGGCCGTTCCACCAAGGTGCCAAGTTTGGTTTTAGGGTGCGAGAAATCGAACCCTTCGGTCCACAAGAATTACTCGATGTTGTACAGCTCCCACATCTCATGGAGCTCTCCCACGACGCCCACGCCTCTAGAGCTTTATCCAGCCCTGGCGTTCGATCGACTGTTCAAGGATGAGGTTTCGCGTGGAGACAAGAGTGTCTTGGACGCCGTTCTCTCAGACGCGAAGGACCTCCGTCGGAATATTAGTTCCTACGACCAAAACAAACTCGACGAGTACCTCCAGTCCGTGCGTGAAGTGGAAACGCGGATCGAAGCGGCTGGAAAGAAAGGCGAGCTCCAAGGATGGCGTCCGACGCTGAGTGGTCCGAATATCCCTCGTCCCCCAGATGGAATCCCCCAAGACATCGGTGAGCACATGCGCTTGATGAGCGACATTCTCGTCCTCGCTTTCCAAACGGACACGACGCGGATTTGTACCCTCAAGCTCAACAACGATCATAGCTCTCTTCGTTTTCCCAACATTGGGGTGGATCACATGATCCATCATCTCCTTTCGCACACCGATAATGCCGACTGGCTAAAGGTGAATCGATTCTTCGTCGAGCAAGTGGCCTATATCGCGCGCAAGCTCGATGGGATCCAGGAAGGATCGCGGACTGCTCTGGACAACACCCAGCTCATGTACTGCTCCTCCATGCTCCATGGCAACCACGAGGCGCGGCAGCTCCCTGTGATCGTGCTCGGAGGCGGTGGGGGGAAGATTCAAGGCGGTCGAGTTTTGGACTACCGGGAGAAGCCCGAGCGCCAGCTTTGCCGACTTTACATGTCGCTCATGGATAAAATGGAGGTGCGCCTTCCGGCGTTTGGCGACGCCACCCAAGCATTGCAAGAGGTGTAGTTTTTTCCTCGTTACAGACGGGTAAGCGGTTGTTTGAGGCCCTTGCCCGTCTCGCACGAGACGCCTGGGACCTGAGCTAGGGGAGTACGTACACTTCGAGAAGCGCGTCACCTGCCGCGGGAAGAGCGGAGCGCAGGTGGGCGGTGTAAGCTCCGGGGGGGAGTTCAATCAGGAGCGCAGCGTCGGTGGAGCCTTCGGGTAGGGCGAAGGCCCCCACTTGAGAGAACGCGGTCACGAGCGCTGCGGTGTTGGCAGGAGATCCGGCCGACCAATTGTCATTTTGAGCCGAAAGAGCAGATCCAGAATGAACAGTTAACTGGGGATCTTCCACAGGGCTCAGGACGTCAAACTGGCGCAGGGTAGGGCCTACACCGCGAATGACCACTTTACGCGGACGTTCGTGGATAATGAAACCCGCGATTAGGGTAGCAGAGGGGTTCAGCGATGCACGGGACGAAATATTGCCAAGCAATCCCGTATCTGTGCGAGCCTGAGCGCTGGGCTGGACCTCGTAGTAGAGGAGCGTGCCGATCACCAACGCGCGTCCGGGATCGGCTAGTTCAAAGTTCGCGCGCGCCGTCGGACCCTGTTCGCCAAGAGCGAACCAGGCTTCCNNGGCGGCGACCGCATCGAACATCGCGCACACGGCCTGGCTGAAGAAATCCAGGCGCGTGCTCTCGAGGTTGAGCACGCCATTGGCGCTTAACCAGCCCTTTTCGATACGACCAGCACCCGAGGCATCGCGCAAAAAGCGCGTTACGCCAACGTGGGTGAGTCGAGTGGACGGTGGCAGCTCTGCGGTTTGGGCAACGGAAACGTTGCTCACCAGCAGAGCGAACGTAAGTAGCGCAGGGAGGCGTTTGACTAGAAGAGCGAAAGAAGGGCGGGTTCGCATAGTAATTAGCGGCCGCTTCCGCAAGCCTCGTGCCACGACGTACTGATATCGTAACAAACTTATTATAAGGTTATTAGGATCATTCAGGCGCGATACTGGGCGACGGTTCATCCCACAGGCGCAACGCCTCGTTCCCAAAAACGGACACGCCACCTCAACTACGGATGATCGGGAAGCGGGCTGCGACGCTTGGCGGTACGGATTGTTTGGCACGCCTGGTCGATAGCTGCAAGAATCTGGCTTTTCCCGTCTTGGTTGAGAATGGAGGTCGTGAATACCGATGGAGGCTCCGCGCTGCGTTGGCCAAGTTCGGCAAGGAATGTGGCGATAGCTTCCTTGGTTTTCGTAGAAGATTGCTTGTCCGTTTTGGTGAAAACCAAGGCGTAGGGAAGGTCGAGAGAGGCTACCCATTCCAAGAACTGCAGGTCGATGCGTTGCGGAGGAAGGCGCGAATCGATAAGGACGAAGAGGCAGGTTAGGTTTTCACGCCCTTCGATGTAGGTATTGACGGCTTCTGTGAAGTCCTCGCGTTCCGCTTTGCCTACCTTGGCATACCCGTATCCTGGGAGATCAACGAGAAACCAGGATCCGTTGATTTTGAAAAAATTGATGAGGACGGTTTTTCCGGGCGTGGCCGATACCTTGGCCAGGTCACGTCGACCCGTCAGGAGGTTGATCAGCGACGATTTGCCGACGTTGGAGCGTCCGATGAAGGCGAATTCAGGAAAGGTGTGCTGAGGGCACGAAGCCAGATCGGGGGCACTGCGGACAAATTCGGCTGATTTAATTTTCATGACAAAGGAAAGCGGGCGAAGGACCTGCCCTCGCTGACTTTACTTACTGTGTGGCAGGGGAAGGGGCTGGCGAGCCTTTCAGCTGGCGGAGGTGAGGCAAGGAGCTTGCGCTGGTCCGTTGAGAGCCCGGTGGCAATTTTGCCCGTCCGGAAGATTGCAAACGATAACGCCCGCCCGTTAGCGTCGAAACTCATGCATACCCCCGTCTCGCGGCGTCACTTCCTCAAAAGTACTGGGATCGTTGCCGGACTCGCTGCCGCACCCTCACTCCTTCGATCGCAAAGCGGGGGAGCTATCGGAGCGAACAATCGAGTAAATGTCGCAATCATCGGCGTGGGTGGTATGGGTACGGCGGCGGTGACGGCGATGCGCAATGAGAACATTGTTGCTTTCTGCGATGTCGATGAGGNNCTGTTCGACGCGCTCGGATCTAAGATCGATGCGGTGACCATTTCGACGCCAGACCACATGCATTTTCCTGCGGCGATGGTGGCTCTGGATCTAGGTAAACACGTCTACTGCCAGAAACCCCTTACACATACCGTGTGGGAGGCGAGGGAACTCACTCGGAAGGCAAAGGAGA
>DKKJ01000251.1 GCA_002455175.1 Opitutaceae bacterium UBA6669 | reverse complement strand
AAAACCACATTCCCGGCGTCACGACATCGGTCGATAGACTTCTCCGTCATCTCAAAGAGATCCTGCAGGATCATCGTTTCTTTGGCATCATAAGGCCCGACGTAGAGATCACGGATCAACCCCAGCATCACTTTATCCGCCTCGCCTTCCGCATACTGCAGCCGTTCGTTCGCACCTTGCACGCCTTCTAGCTTCGCTCCGTGGCGGAGTTGTTTAACCATGAACGCAACGGCCTCGGCCGCNNGTCACAAACGTCCGGCACAGCTCTTCGGTAATCTGCCGCGTGATGTGCTTATCCTTTCGTCGACTTTGAATAAAATCATCCAAGTCGCTCGATGCCGTGTACGCGCTGCTCCGCTGCAGATACGCCGAAAAGAGTTTCGTGCTGGTCAACGCTTCCTCCGCGCTGGCTTCCAGCAAATCATAGAAGCGCTCATCTTTACCGAAAAGTTTGCGGAGTGAAAACATGGCCCGAAATTCCGTAGGCGAATCGACACATTTGTAAACGACGATTCCGGTTCAGCAGCGTGTTTGATTTAAACGGCTACCCGACAGTCGCATAGGAACGCGCCACCCCTTTAATCGCCAGTCATTATCACATGAGTGCAGGCCGGGAATACCTTGCTCTTGCTCACAGCCCCCAGCTTTTCTACGCGGCTCGTGAACCTGTCACTTTTCCGCCGTGAGCTTCGCCCGACGCTGGCACTGGCATTTCCCATCGTCGTGGGACAGGTCGGACAAATGCTGATCGGCCTGACTGATACTGCCTTAATCGGACGTCTGGGGACCGTGCCTTTAGCCGCCGCGGCATTCACTCATGGGATCTTCACCGTATTCTTCCTTGCCGGCATAGGGCTCTTGATACCGGTTGGCGTTTATACGGCGCGCGACTATGGAGCGGGCGATACTTCAGCTTGCGTGGCCTGGCTTCGTCACGGGCGCGCTTTGGCCTGGGCCGTAGGGCTGGCCTTTTTCGCCTTACTCGCCGTTCTCTCGACACAGCTGCATCGTTTCGGTCAACCCGCCGAAGTGATCGCCGTGATCGGCCCATTCTTTCTCCTAATTTCGGCGTCGCTGATTCCGGCTCTTCTTTTTCAGGTCCAGCGTCAGTTCGCCGAGTCCTTAGGCCGTCCTTGGATTCCCATGATCGTGATGTTGGGCGACGTGGTATTTAACGCATGGCTCAACTGGGTGCTAATCTGGGGACACTGGGGCTTCCCTGCACTGGGACTAGTCGGATCAGGTCTGGCGACACTC
This sequence comes from Opitutaceae bacterium UBA6669, assembly GCA_002455175.1. Lineage (GTDB taxonomy): Bacteria > Verrucomicrobiota > Verrucomicrobiia > Opitutales > Opitutaceae > UBA6669. The sequence continues at coordinate 1,380 of DKKJ01000251.1, read as the reverse complement.
GTCGCGCGTACGCTCGCGGTGGGTGTGCTGGGGCTTTTTTTCCAAAAGGCACCTACGCTGGCTTTCGCCCGACCCAAGACACGATCGCCCTGGAGCTTGGACCGATTTCGGATGCTGATGCGCATGGGCATACCAACATCAGCCGGGCTGCTTTTCGAAGCTGGGCTCTTCGCGGTGGCGGCACTCTTGATGGGATGGCTAGGCGCGATCGAACTCGCAGCCCACCATGTCGCGCTCAGTTGCGCGGGCTTCACCTTTATGTTCCCCCTCGGTCTAGCCACCGCAGTGAGCATGCGCGTCAGTCGTGCGCTCGGTGAATCCCAGCCCACGACCGCCCGGGCGATCGGCCTAGGCGGAATGGCGATCTCCGCCGCAGCGATGACCTTTTTTGCGCTAGCGTTTATGATCATTGGTGAACCCGTCGCGCGGGCTTTCTCCACTGACCCTGCGGTGATCACACTCGCAGCCCAACTGTTGATCGTCGCGGCTCTGTTTCAACTGTTCGACGGAGGTCAGGTGGTGGCAGTGGGCGCGCTCCGTGGCTTGGGAGACGTTCGTATCCCAACGCTCATTACATTTGTAGCGTACTGGCTCGTCTCCCTACCCACCGCCTACGTTCTTGCCTTTCACACGCCTTTGCGTCCCTTAGGAGTGTGGATCGGTCTGGCGGCTGGACTCGCCTGCACCGCCCTCCTCCAAAGCTGGCGTTTTCATCGGCAATCGATGCGCGTGGCCAAAGCCGGCCTGTCAATGCCCTCAGTCTAAACGACTCCTCACGCTGGGACCGGACACGATGCGTCCAGGTACCAAGACTTGACGGGGAGTCTCCGGTTTTCCGCGCTCGCCACACTGCACCTCGGCAATCAACGCATCGGCAGCGGTTTTCCCTTGGAGCTCGAGTTGCGGATCAATCCCTGCACAAGGCGGAGAGCGGTGCAGACAGTTGAGTGCGAAAAAACCCACGTCAGCGGGCACGCGACAACCAAGCTTTTTCAACCAGGTGACGCAGGCGTCTACATGACCAATCACCAAATCGGGCCCATGTCTACGGTACCAGTCTATGAAGGCACCTTCGGTCATAGCTTCTTCCATGAGAAGAGGCACGGAACCGATGCCACCTTGCCTGGCTTGAAAGGACGTGAATGCCGCAGACCACTTGTAATGCGTCCGCTCATCTTTGTAACGCTCCAGAAACAACCCGGCGTTCCGATAACCCGTCGCTCGCAATTTGACCAAGGCGCTCGAAAGGGTGGCATAATGATCGTGCACGAGAGTGTGCAGCACGGGATCGGGACGAGCCAAGTCAATCGCCAGCACCGAAAAGTCCCCCCAGGGAAACTGCAGCGGTGCGTCGCTGGGCGACGGATACACAAAGATGAC
>DKKJ01000149.1:8843-9036 GCA_002455175.1 Opitutaceae bacterium UBA6669 | reverse complement strand
GACCACGCAGTTCGCGGCGAACTCGGTAGCGTGTCCGATACTCAGGCAGTTTGAGCTGATCGAGCAGCTCAGTGAGCGAGGCGCCTACTATCTTAGCGGGCGTCACCAAGGGACGTCCCACCGCGGTGATGCGATAGATCCGACCATGATCATGATCACGATTGGGATCGCGGGCATTGTGCTGCATGTGCCC
>DKKJ01000149.1:0-8788 GCA_002455175.1 Opitutaceae bacterium UBA6669 | reverse complement strand
AACAAATTCCGATCCTGACGTGGGCCGGGAACGCTTGGGGACAAACGTGCGGGCCTTGGGAATCTCAATCCCGTACGGCATTTTGGCCGAAACAGGCAGGCCCCACCAATTGAGCCCGTTCGAGGCATCCGAAATGTAGAGCTGCTCCCAGCGATCAAAAGCGATCCCCCAGGGATTGTTGTAGTCGGATTGGCTATACCGCTCGAGACGGAAGTTTTTCGGATCGAAACGCCATACCCCGCCATCATTGCAACGACGCGGTCCGTAGGGTGTCTCTACCTGCGAATGCAGGAATCGACCCTCACTCATGTAAAACGCACCGGAGGCATCTGAGGAAAAGGCTGAGATCGCATGGTGGGTATCATGCGTATCGAACCCGTGCATGAGGATTTCGATGCGGTCCGCCCGGTCATCTTTATCCTCATCCACCAGCAAACAGAGGTTGGGTTCCTGCGAGAGATAGACGCCTTCGGGAGCAAACTCAAAACCCATGGGCAAGTGGAGGCCGTCGGCAAAGACGATCTGCTTGTCCGCCTTTCCGTCGCCATCGGTGTCCTCGAGGATGAGTAATTTGTCGTTGGGTTTGGGATCACCTGGCCGCCAGTGAGGGTAGCTCGGTGCCACCGCCACCCAGAGTCGTCCACGATTGTCAAAAGACATCTGCAGAGGTTTGCGCAAATCGGGGAACTCCTTTTCTGAAGCAAACAACGACAATTTAAATCCATCCATCACCTTGGTCTGCGCAATGACCTCTTCGCCCGACGCGTAGTCGATTGTCCCCATGGCACCGCCCGGCTTGAAGTTGGTGGGTACCTCCGGCAGCGTATGCGTAGCACTGTCGTCGATCTTCAAATCGTGTTTCTTGCCCTGAGCCACGTCGTGAATCAGCGAGTCACGAAGGCCCATCATCTCACGAGTCTTCTTGACCTCATCCGGGTAGTTCTGCGGCCCATACGGAGCATAACGCTGACCATGCGTATGCACGCCATTGACGAGATTGTAGTCGTTATTCCACATCCAGTCCTTCTCCAACACGGCAGCACGGACCATCGCGGGATCGGCCTGCGTGCGCTTCGCCTCACTGCCATAAAGGCCGTCAGCTAACCAACGGCCGATTTCCTGATACCCTGCCTCCGAGGGTGCGAATCCATTGATGGTCAAGGCGCGCGCCTCGCCCCGTTGATAATGCGCCCGCGACAGGGTGAACAAATCAATGAAGGTGAGTCCATGCCGCGCCGCCACCTTGCGCATGGCCTCACTGTAAAGCGCGAGGTTCTCGTTTTCTTTTTTACCGTCCGGGAGATCGCGTTTGCTGGAAAGGTTTTCAAACGCCAGGGGCGAGACCAACACGAGTCGCGGAGCACTGCGGCCATTGTAGGCCTGATTCAGAGTGTGCAAAACGAATGCCTCCAACTCGGCTTCGTAGTTGTCGACCCGCGACGGTCCATCGAACGATTCGTTGTAGCCGAAGAAGGCGACAATCGTGTCGGCTTTCAAGTGAGTGAGCCACTGATCCGGAGTGGGAAAAAACCCTTTTCCGTTATGCTGGGCGTACTCGGGTCGGAATTTTTCCGCGCCCGGAAAAGCCCACTGGGACTCACGCGCGGGATGAGGCCGAAAGCCCGGAGTATCGCCTGCTCGCCCGAGATTACGGACAATTAACTCAGTGTCGGGAAAACGCAGCTGAAGCTCGGTTTCCAAGTATCCGTAGTACACATCGCGTTCGGCTAACCCATTGCCGATAAAGACCACGCTCTCGCTCTTCATCGGACGGTCTACGCCTTGCGCACGGCGAACGACCGCTTGGGTGGGAGTCGCCAAAGCAGCATGCGTAGCATTGTCAGGCAAGACGCCGCTGGGCGCGGTGCCGGTCTGTGCGAACGAGAACGGCGCCGTCAACAGACAGAACAGGAAGGACGAAGGAAGGTAAAACCGGCTCATAGGGAGGTAAAAGAGGGGACCAACAACCCGGGTTGGGCACCTTTAGAGAAACCAACAGCATTCGCCCCGCGTCAACCTCTGAGCCGCCGAAGCTGAAAAACAAGAGGCTCCTTCCAGGCACGTCCCTTGCAGTAAAGACCCAAGGAGCGAAGCAGGAGCGCTGGTCATCGGCATCAGAAAGCACCCCGTACTCCAGGCCGAGCGTCAGCGTGAGAGGTTTGCTGAAGGTGTTTAAGCGAAGCTACTTTATCATCCCATCCGGGCCCATCAGCACTATCGCCTTGCCACGAAGCCTATTCGCTGGCGGATACAGAAGCTACGTGCCGCAACGTCTCAAAGTCATCGCCGTTCTGGTCGCCTGGTTCCTCGCAACCGGCAGCCAATGGGACCTCGTGCAGACGTTCGGATGGGTGAGGATGACCATTACCTACTCGAAGACGATGCCGATCACCACGGCATTGAAAAAGACNNAGTGGTCCAGGAAGCTAAGCAACACGCTGCGGGCACGAGCATGCCTCTCCCTTCATCGCCCGAAGGCAAGATGCTCATGGTATTTTCTCCGATCGAAGAGATTGTTTTTGCGAGCATCACGTCGCCGCAAGCGTCGCCTAGCGACGCCTCCTGGCACTCGCTCGCACGGTCCGCGCCGCCGATTCCGCCCCCACGGGCGGCCTAAGCAGAGCCATTCGCGGTTCCGTTCCGGCACGCCTTCGCGCCTAGCCGACTTCCTTGAGTTACGTGAGAACGCAGGCTTTTGCCTCGTACCCACGCTTGGCAGCCCCGGCTCCATGAGCGTGCGACACGTAGCCAAAAACCGCGAATAATGCTCCGCACCGAAGCCTAGCGTCGGCTCCTCCCACCGTCGGCTTGCCAGGGGTTTCTCCATCCCGGATGCCGCTGCATTCCTCCCCAGCCTGTGTCGTTTTACCATGTCCGCTCGATTCCCTTTTCTTTCTCTCCTCCTGGCGTGCGCCAGCTCAAACGTCACCACCGCCCAGGTGTCCTTGTCCCCTGAAGGACAACCGTCTGACGGGACTCCGATTCGGTTGGACCGCTATACCGTCCAAGCCGANNTCCCTCGTGACCAAGCGGCCGCCCGTATTGACGTGATTTCACCCGCGCACTTCGGGGCCTTTGCCACCAAGGATACGGCAGACGTCCTCGAGCCTTTGCCGAACGTCACCGTCCAACGCTACGGGTCAGTTAATGGCGAGGCTGGTCTCACGCTCTACGGTCAGTCCGGTGAACGTACGTCTCCCACGAATACGTTGATCGCCCTCGACGGTGTCCCCCTCAATTCCGGACTCATCGCCCAAACCAGCCTCAACCTGCTGCCATCGATTCTCTTGGAGCGGATCGAGGTGGTTCAAGGACCCGCCTCTTCGTCCTATGGCGGCNNTCAAGGCAATCGCGACTTTAGCGATGCGCAAATCCGCAATGTCGCACTCTTGGGGGAAAAGATCCTCTCTCGCACCACCCTCTCTGCCGCGTGGGCTTACTATGACTGGGATCGACATTCTCCTAGCGCCACTCTTCCGGGCGCTCCGCTGAGCACGCAATTCGAGAAAGGGAGTCGGCAACACCTTCACGTCAAAGGCGTGCAGACCTTGGCGGAAGGCTGGGCGGTCACCGTGTCGCAGTTTCGCAATGAGAGCACAGAGCGAGGTCGGCCCGCCCTCGGCTCGGGTTCCACCTTCAGCCAACGCGTGGTCAATGATGGCTCGTTGGCTNNACGTGGGACCAGGATTCTCATCTTTTTTCCCTCGGCGCGGAGTATCAAGCGGCACGCCTGACCGACCGGCTCACGGGAGTGAGAAACCGGGGTCGCACGCACGGTTTTTTCGTGCACGACCATTTGCGCCTTTGGCGTGATCAGCTCGCTCTCACCGCGGGCCTGCGCTATGACGAGACGTCCACGTACGACGAAGCAGATATCAGCCCCAAACTAGGTATCTCGTNNGGTGAGGCGTTCAAATCGCCCACCTTCACTCAAATCTACAGCACGCGTCCGCCGCTCGGAAATCCCAACCTGACCGCGCAATCCTTCGATTTGCTGGAAGGAGGCGTCGAGTGGCAAGCGCTGCCTACACTGCAGTGGAGTGGGACGGTGTATCAGGCAAAACTGACGGATCCGATCTATCCGCGAGCACAACCGACCCCTCCTTTTCTTCTGCAATTCACCAATGTGGCGGCGGCCACCCAAGTCGACGGGTTTTACACCACGGCGCTTTGGCAACCCCTGCCCACCTGGAGAGTCGACGCGTCGTATGCGTACCTAGATCCGGGCACCTCGACGTTTCACACCTCACGTCATGTCGGCAAACTGGGCCTTAGCTACCAGGCGAAACCGGTATCCATCGGAGTCAGCGCGCGCCGCGAAACCCACCGTTTCTGGCAGGATGGCTTCGTCGATCCCGTCTCTGCCTACACGGTCGTCGACATTCGTTTGGCCTACGTAGTCTCGCCACGCGCCGAACTGTTTGTTTCCGCGGAAAATCTCTTCGACGAAACCTACGCCACCGGAGCGTTCCAAGCCGGACGCGTCAACAATCAGGCCGTGTGGCTCGGGATCGAACGTCCCGGTCGGTACCTCGAAGGCGGCTTCAAACTCAACTTCTAACCCAGACTTACCATGAAATCCGTCTGCTCCCTCGCCTTCGCACTTGCGATCACCGCGCTGATTCCCGCACGCGCCGCGAATCCTCATGAAGGCCACCCCACAACCGCCACCCAAGGATATCCGCTACGAGGTGTAGTGACCCAGGTACTACCTGAAAAAAAACTTGTGCTGATCAAGCACGAAGAAATCCCGGGATTTATGAAAGCCATGACCATGGCCTTCCGTGTACCAGAAGAAATTTTCAGCCACCTGACACCGGGCACGCCCGTCGCCGCGATCCTATTGCCCAGACAGGCAGATGGCTGGCATCTCGCCACCGTGCGGATACTCGCTCAGGCCGGCGCGCCTCTCACGGCCGGCGTACCCTATCGCCTGACCCTCACCCAAGCCGAAGGCTTAGGCTTCACCGCCGCGTACACGTTCACCCCGACCGCCACCGGTGACTGGCGGGTCTGCGTGAGCACGCGCGCCGCCCGGGTAGACCTGGTACCGCCCGGCGGCCAACCCGCGGCTTCCAAGGCCTGCACCCACGCGAATCCCGAAGGCTTCGCCAAAGGCCCGCTCTACGAACTCACCGCAAATCTGCCCTACGAGCTTCGCCTCCCCAAGGCTCCATCCGCCGAGCTCGATGTGCTGATCGTTCCATTCCAACCCTGAGACCTCATCGCGCTCGCTCCCAATCTCCTACCCCGGCCTAAGCGTTCCGTGCGCCAGGTTTCCGTCTTGGGAAACATGTCTCCGTTCTTCCACCAAGATAACCCTTATCACATGAATTCTTCTTCCTGCCGCTCCGCTCAAACCCGCCCAGCAGTCTTTTCAGTCACATCGTCTGCCCATCCTCTCACTATCATCGCGCTCCTAGGAACCCTAATCTGGGGAGGCTGTTCGAAACCGCCCCAGGAGCCAGCTCCAGCTTCATCGAGATCTGAAACCCACCTGACGTTCGATATTCGCGGAGAGGTGGTAGGCGTCGACCTCGAACGCCGAATTCTCCTGGTCCACCACGAGGAGATCCCGAACTACATGCCGGCGATGACAATGGAATTCAAAATAGGCGAGGCGGATATCACCTCGTTCCAAGAAGGCCAAAAGCTCTCGGCAAAAATGATCGACGAGAAGAACGGTGATTTCCTTTTAGAGGGAATTCGCATTCTGGATACGGCCAAGGATTCGATCGTTTCGGCTGCTGCGCGCGATTTGAAGGAAGACACTCACATCCGCGGAAAAAACGCTTTTCGCGAAGTCGGCGAAACGGCTCCGCGTTTCGCACTCTTCAATCAGGACGGTGCCGTCGTAAACTTTGACCAATTGCGCGGCAAACAGGTGGTGCTCAACTTCATTTTTACCCGCTGCCCGGTCGCGACCATGTGCCCCGCCGCCACCGAGCGCATGGCTCGCCTGCAACGCTTGGTCAAAGAGCGCGGTGTCAGCGATGTCCATCTAGTTTCTATTTCGCTGGATCCCACTTATGACACGCCACCTGTCCTCAAGGCGTACGCAGCCAATCGCGGGATCGAGACCACGAACTTCAGTTTTCTCACCGGGCCGGAGTCCGCGGTGCGCGATCTCCTTACGCAATTTGGAGTCATTGCGGAACGAGGGGACAATATCTGGAAGCATTCCCTGGCTACTCTTTTGATCGATCGCACTGGAAAGATTGTTCATCGCGTCGACGGCTCAACGTGGGACCCGTCCGATTTCCTCCTCCGTCTCGAATCCTCGGGTTCGCAAGGGGCTGTTTCCTCGCAACCTTAAATCCAGACGCCTGGTGCCGACGCTCTTTGATCCCAGTCACCGGTTGAATCACAGCTTTTCGCATTATGAAACGCACAGCCTATTCTCTTTTGCTCCTGGCAATCGCCGCAGCTGCTTCTTGGTTGGTACTCAGCCGGTCCTCGCCGCCAACACCGACGGAAGCCACCCCAAGCTACCCGCTCAAGGGCGTGGTCGCCAGCGTAGAGACGGACGATCTGCTTCTTCTGGTCGAGCACGAAGACATACCGGGATTCATGCCGGCCATGGCCATGTTCTTTAGGGTCGATGCCGAGACTCATCACTCAGCTCGCGCAGGTCAGCGGATTGAAGCCACTCTGATTCGAAAGCCGGAGTCGCTGCTTCTAACAAACGTGAAACTCACAACAGTTCCTCTGAAAACACCTCCCGGACTTTAGTAAGGAGTTCTTGCCCCCTTTAACGTGCCTAGGAATCTTATTCCTACCTTAGGTCTGTAAAAGGGAGCAAGGACCTCTTCTCATGAAATCGAATGCCTCAAACCCAGTCGGCCGCTCACGTCCGCGTCTTTTATGGTGGCTGCTTTTCGTATTCGCCTCAACGGGGTCGATAAGCGTTTTCGGAGCAGAAACGTCTACATTGCGCCTGCGCGATGACGGGACCTATCAAAATGGAGCTTACTGGGCCACGCCGCTGCCGTGGTTGATGGATACGCTCATGATCGTGGATACGGAGCGAGCGGCCCTTGCGTTCTGCGAGGTCGTCGAAGACTTCAAAGCGCGAGGCGACGTCAACGAATGGGTCAATGATGAGGCGAAAAAAAAGCGTGGCGTGCGCGACTACTGCGCCAGTGCCGCTATGCCTCTGGCCGGAGCTCAGCGACTCCGAGCTCATCTAAAAGCAACGGGAAAGCACCTCGCGATCGACCTGCAAGCGCGGTTCGACGAAAACGAACGCTGGCTGCGTGACCGTGCCAAACACATCCTGCGAGGCAGTTCGCAACTCGGTAAGGACAACGTGCGGATCTTCACTCCCGACGCGACGGGTNNAAGGGTGCCCGGAAGCGTTCACGTTGGAAGAAATCCGCGAGGGCTATCTTTTCCTCGCCCGAGCGCAGCGCGCCGATGGCTGCATGCCCGATCGCGTGCGACCGGACGGCGTGGGTGTTTACTCACCAGGCGAAGAATCCAAACCCTTTTCTAAAAATGGATCGGTCGACCAATCACCTTTCATGGTCAGGCTCTGCTATCAATACTGGAAACTCTTCGGCGACTTGACGCCCTTCCAACAAACCGCAGTGGCCCTGGAAAAAGCCATGGAATTCACGCCAAGAGACGCGTCCTCGGGCCTGGTGATCATTGACGACGCCACTCGCTTCCGACCCTACAGCTTTCTCGATACCGTTCCGCTCACCGGAGCTCAGCAGTTCGACTCGGTGCTCTACTGGCAGGCCTGCCGTCATCTCTCCGAACTGTTCACCGCGGTCCAACAACACGCGAAAGCAGAGCGGTGGGCGGCGGAGGCCGAGAAAATCCAGGCGTCGATGGCGAGTTTGTGGGATGACGACGCTGGCTGGTTCGTCGCCGCGAGCACGTCCTGGCGCCAACCCAGCATTTGGGGCTCTCTCTTCGCGTTTTCCTCCGGCATCGTCTCCGACGCCCAGCGCACGCGGATCGTCCAATCCAGCCTCAAGCAGTATGATTTATTCGTCTACCGAGGGCAGATTCGGCACCTGTTGAAAGGCACGTTCTGGGGCAAGCCAGAACCGGAGTACATTCCGCGCAGCTGAGCTACTCCAAGACGCCGTCATGCCGAGCGTGGCGCGGAGCACAGCCGCGTTCTCTCACGCCCCATGACCACGCTCTCGGAGGCGTAGAGTACTCGGGAAAAGGACGGTATGGACATAGGGGAGTTTCCACCCTCCCCTATCGAGGGGTTTGCGAAGCGAGAGCAAACCCTGCTTTTCGGGATGGCACCCTGTGGGGGTTTTAGCGCAATTCTAGACTCTTCCTACAAGCCCTCATCTTCCTGTTTATGAACCAAAAGACTAAAGACTTTCTTCAAGAGCTCGTGGACGTGTGCATCGATCACGGCGCGCGGGTTGATCTCAAGCAGCAAGCATTCGCGTCCGCGGAGGCTACCGTGGACCGCAAGCACGCGCTCAAGCTCAATCTCAAGGAACTGAGTCGAGCGATCGCCAAAGCGGAAAATGGGATCACTCACCCTCAGCCCACCTTGGTCTTCCGGAAGAAAGGCCTGAATGCCCCCTCCGAATGGCTAACGTCGCCCAACGGAAAATCCTGGTCACGCGACAAGGCCAAGGCGCATGTATTCACCTTATCCCTTCGCGAGTACATGGACCTGATTTCGGAAATCGAAGACATGGACCGCAAATACCAATACCTCTTCCCCCACGAATCAGCAGGCCCCGAGCACACCGCTGCGCCTGAGCCTGCTCGCAAGAAGAAGCGGTAACGCGGTCTTAATCGATACCGC
>DKKJ01000040.1 GCA_002455175.1 Opitutaceae bacterium UBA6669 | reverse complement strand
CGAAAAACCCTGATCCACCGCGCCGCGCCCGACTCGATAGAGGGAGTCACCTCTCACCCGCTGCCTCCCACGAAGGGATCGCTTCCGGCACTTACCGACGAACAGGCCCAGGCCGTGGCCGAACTCTCCCGGGAAACCGCACGTTTCTTCGGCCGTCCGCAAGATATCGAATGGGCAATCAGCGGTGGTAAACTCTGGCTACTTCAATCGCGACCGATCACTTCGCTTGGAAATCTCGCCGACCCGGAGGGCGAACACACGCTCTGGGACAACGCCAATATCGCTGAGAGCTACAGCGGCGTCACCACACCCCTGACCTTTTCTTTCGCCCGTGGCATCTATGAAGCGGTCTACCGTGAGTTCGCGCGACTGATGGGCGTCTCGGCGCGTAAACGGGAAAACAATCGCGACCTCTTTCCGCGCATGCTGGGACTGATCCGCGGACAAATTTACTACAACCTGATCAGTTGGTACCGTCTGCTTGCGCTTCTTCCCGGATTCTCCGTCAACCGCGGGTTCATGGAGCAGATGATGGGGGTGAAGGAAGGCCTGCCTCCCGAGGTCCTCGCCAAACTGGTCCCCGCAGGCGCTTGGGCGAAGGTGCGTGATGCCTTCGCGCTGACGGGTGCAACGGCGGGTTTAATTCGGAATCACTGGACCCTGCCTCGGCAAATCGCGCGCTTTTATGTCCGGCTGAACGAGGCTCTGCACCCGCCCGCTGTCGCGCTCGAAGACCAGCGAATCGACGAACTGGCCGCACACTACCGCGATCTGGAGCGCCAGCTTCTGCTCAAGTGGGATGCTCCGCTGGTAAATGATTTTTTCGCCATGATCTTTTACGGTGTGGCTAAAAAACTCACCGCCAAATGGTGCGGGGACACCGATGGCTCGCTGCAAAACGACTTGCTCTGCGCCGAAGGCGGGATGATCAGCGCCGAACCTGCGCGACGCGTGCGCGAAATGGTCGCAATCGTCGCCTCCGATGAAAAAGCCGTCGCCCTGCTCTGCACAGGCACACGGGTTGAGATCGAGCGTTGGCTCCAGACAGCGCCCGCGTTTGCCCAGCTCTATCGTGCCTACCTGGATAAATTCGGCGACCGTTGCTTGGAGGAGCTGAAGTTGGAAAGTCTGACCCTCCACGACGACCCGACTCCCCTCCTGTCATCAATCGGCCAATACGCGCGGCGTTTCGGCTCAACCGGTTCCAACGACACCGGCATCGAAAAACGTCTGCGCGCCGAAGCCGAGTTGCGCGTAGGCGCAGCGCTCCAGTCGAGTCAGTTCAAACGGACCATCTTCCGCTGGGTGCTCAAGCACACCCGTGCCCGCGTCCGTGATCGCGAGAACCTGCGCTTCGAGCGCACACGGCTCTTCGGTCGGGTGCGCCGCATTTTCCTCGAAATCGGAAAACGTCTTCACGCCGAGGGTCGCCTGGACGAACCTCGTGATGTCTTTTACCTCGGTACCGAAGAGGTCCTCGGCTTCATCGAAGGGACTGCCGTGAGCACGCGCCTGCGCGAGTTGACCCAATTGAGACAAAAGGAATTTGCCGATTACCGTACGGGAACACCTCCTTCGAATCGCTTCTCCACGCGCGGCGCCGTTCCCCTCGGCAACATGTTCCAGTCCAGCCAACCTGCCTTTACTCCCTCCGGCGATTCGCTCAAAGGCACCGGCTGTTGCCCCGGTATCGTCCGCGCTAGAGGTCGCGTGATCCTTGATCCACGGTCCGCGGTCATCGAGGCGGTCGAAATCCTTGTCGCCCCGCGCACCGATCCCGGCTGGATCATGCTTTTCCCGTCGGCCGCAGGCGTCCTCGTCGAACACGGCAGTCTGCTCTCACACTCCGCCATTGTTGCCCGCGAGATGGGGATCCCTGCGATCGTTTCAATCGAAGGGATCACCCAGTGGGCTCACACCGGCGACCTTTTAGAGATGGATGGCACCACCGGCATCGTCCGCAAAGTCGACCCACCGGACACCACCGTGACCTCCACGCCCGCGTCAACGACACCTGCGCCCACGCCGGCCGGCGAATCGTCCCCATGACCACGCCGGCTACCAGCACCGAAGCCGCCGCCTCCGTCGACTTCACCCACATCCGCTATGCGCAAGTGTGGGAGGACGCCGATATCCTTCTGTCCGCGCTCGATATCCAGCCAACCGATACCGTCGTTTCCATCGCGTCAGCCGGAGACAATGCCCTCGCTCTCCTTGGCGCGGGCGCTGCCCGTGTCGTCGCCCTCGATCTCAACCCTGCCCAACTCGCCTGCCTCGAGCTCCGCGTCGCCGCCTACCGAACGCTCACGCACGCCGAGTTGCTCTACCTTATGGGCTCGCGTTCATCGTGCCCGAGAAATCCGTCTCTGGTGGAGAGACCCGCTCCGTCGGGTCTCGGTGACGACCGTCGCCCCTCAACGCCGCCCCCTCATCAACCCGGGCACGACAAAGCGTGCCCCTCCACCGCACCAACTCCCTCTCCCTTGGAGGGGCGCGCTTCGTCGTGCCCAGGTTCGTCTTCCGAATCCTCGTCACTCAACCCACTGATCCCGCCTAAAGCCGATACTTCTTACCCGTCGCACTCCGCTGATTTCAGCGTTTCCGCTTTCCCCATTTCCGCTTTTCCTCCAACCCGCCTCGCCCTCTACCAACGCTGTCGCCCGTTGCTGTCCCCTAAGGTTGCAGCATTCTGGGATAGCAAACCCGATATCATCGCAAACGGCATCGGCTCCGGCGGGAAGTTCGAAAACTATTTTCGCCTCTTTCGAACGCGGATTCTTCCGTTGGTCCATGGGCGTAAAACGATAGAGGCACTCCTCCAAGGTGGAAACGAAAGCGAACGCCGCCGGTTCTACGACGAACGCTGGAATACCTGGCGTTGGCGACTGCTCTTCCGGGTCTTCTTCTCCCGTTTCATGATGGGTCGTCTGGGCCGGGATCCCGCGTTTTTCAAATACGTCAAGGGATCCGTTGCCGATCGGATTCTCAAGCGCGCAGAACACGCCCTCACTGCTCTTGACCCCGCTAAGAATCCTTATCTCCACTGGATCCTCACCGGCACCCACGGCGAGACCCTGCCTTGGGCGTTACGCGAAGAAAACTTCACACGAATCCGCGACCGACTTGATCGGCTCGAATGGCACGAACTTCCGCTCGAGGCCTTTCTCGATCAGGAGCGCGCCGCGGGCCGTGAGGCTCGTATCGACAAGCTGAACCTGAGCGACATTTTCGAATACATGTCCGACGCAAACACGGCCGAGTTGCTGACGCGCTTGGTCAACGCTAGCCGTCCCGGCGCCCGCTTTGCTTATTGGAATATGCTCGCTCCTCGTTCGCGACCCGAAGCTCTGGCCGATCGGTTGCAGCCACGCCCCGATCTTGCCGCGCCGCTGTTCGCCCAGGACAAGGCGTTTTTCTACAGCGCCTTCGTGGTCGAGGAAAGGCGATGACTCCCATCGTTGGCATCGCCTTTGTCCTGATCGCGCTGGGAACGCTGATGGTGGCGGTAAAAGCCCTGCAGCAGCGCGGAGTCGTGCGCGCGGAGGGATCGCGCAAAGCGGTGCACATCGGGATGGGCACGATCTGTCTGGGTTTCCCCTGGATATTTCACGATGTCTGGCCCGTATGGATTCTCGGAGCACTCGCGTTGCTCATGCTGGGCAGCGTGCGCTTGATCCCCACGCTCAAACGAGGCGTGGGCGGCGTGCTCCATGACGTCAACCGGGCCTCGCTCGGAGAGCTTTGTTTTCCCGTCGGCGTCGCCACCGTTTTTACGCTCGCACAGGGAGATCCACTCCTCTTCGTGATTCCGGTGGCGCTCCTCACGTTCGCTGATGCCGCCGGTGCGATGATCGGAACACGGTGGGGGAAAAACAAATACGTCACCCTCGAAGGCACCAAGAGCATCGAAGGCTCCCTCGCCGTAGGCCTAACCGGGATGCTCGTGACGGTGATTCCCCTCCTGGCAGGAGGCCACAATTTGGTTCCTGCTCTTCTCATCGGAGCGGCGATTGGACTTTTCGCTCTGAATCTGGAAGCGGTTTCGTGGCACGGCCTGGACAATGTTTTCCTACCTCTTGCCGTTTATGCCCAGATTACGGTTCACCTGGAAGCATCCGCCCCCGTCCTTGCGGCAAATCTTTCCGTTCTCTTCGTTCTGACCGTCATCGCTCTCGTTTGGCGGCGAGGACAAATTGTGGACGAGAGCTCTCGCCTCGGCTGTGCACTGGCCCTGTACTTCTTCTGGACCGTCGGCGGCCCAGAATGGTTGATCGCTCCCCTCGTGCTCCTCTTCAGCTACGTCCGCCTGATGCCCGTAGCACCGAGAGATATGCCCCGTCATAACCTCGTCGCGGTCCTCTGTGTCAGCTCCGCCTGCCTCGTGTGGGCTGTCGCCGAAGCGTTCGCTCCTCATCCCCGCTGGCTCGCTCTCTTCACCTTGAGCACCGCCACCCACCAAGCGATGATCGCCATCGTCCGCCTCTCGCAAGGACGTCCTCATTGGAACCGCGTGGGATGGTGGAGCGCAGGTGTGATACAGGCCATCCTCACCCAAGGCCTCGCCTACAGTTTGATTGAAGCCGACCAACCCGGCGTGCTGCGAACGATTGCTTTCGGGTCGGCCTGCTTAGCTCTCGCCGCTGCCACCTTCACCCTCATCGAACGCCAACTTCAGGCACCCGAAAACCTCAAGCTCCGGTGGTGGAAACAAGGCACCGTCGCCTTCCTCGCCTCCGCCTGCGGTCTGCTCCTCTTTCACCTGTGACCTTACTCGCGGAGTTCACCGCCCCTCTGGTGGAGGGACTCGCTCCGTCGAGTCTCGGCTGCGCTCCATCGCGTCACTGCGCCCGTACGTCACGCACCTCCACTTCGCGCCACCAATCACCTTTCCTTCTCCAACCTCAATCCGGACCCGACGGAGCGGGTCCCTCCACGAGAGACGTCTCAAAACGCCTCGCTCCAAATTACCACGCCTCCCCTGCGCCTTCTCACCTCCGCAAAGATTGGTTTTCGTTGGCCGCTGCACCTTCCGGTGGAGGGACTCGCTCCGNNCACCGAGTACTCAACCCCTGGAGCGGCAAGCATCGTCATGCCCAGGTTCGGCCACCTCACCTCGTCGCCTCCTCGTTTTTCCCACCCTCCTAGCCTCTAGCAGGGAGTACCACTCTTAGATTTCAGCGTTTCCGCTTCTCCTAATTTCCGCTTTTCCGCCTATCCCATGTCTTCCCCTTCCCCCTCTTCGCCTAACCCTCCTCCGTCTCTCGGCGAGGACCTGCGCCTCGATCACTGTCAGGACGGCCAATCCGCGCAGGCCTGGGTCTGGTGGAATCATGTGCCCACGCTTCCGGGCGAAAAAATTGGCGCGATTGGAAACTTCCGGGCGGATGGCCCTGATGCTGCGCGCGCGGTTCTAAAAAAGGCGGAAGACGCCCTGACTTCCCAGGGTTGCACCCTCGCCGTGGGTCCGATGGACGGCAACATCTGGCGCCGCTACCGTTTTATCACCGAACCCGGGAGCGAACCTCCGTTCTTTCTCGAACCAGTAAATCCTCCCCTCTGGCCGCTCTGGTGGGAGACTGCCGGGTACGCTCCCCTCGCGTCCTACTATTCCACCGTCGCCAATAATCTCGCCTGGCGCGATCCCCGAGTGGAGACCGTCGCAACCCGTCTTAGAGCTGCCGGAATCGTCATCCGCGCCATCACCCGCACGAACTTCGTCNNCTTCGTCGATGATTTACGCCGCATCTACGACGTATCCGTCGAATCCTTTCAAGAAAACTACCTGTACACACCGCTCCCTGCAGACGCCTTTCTCAGCCAGTACCTGCCGTTAAAAGACCGCGTCGTCCCCGACCTTATCCTCCTGGCCGAGGACAAAAACAACCGCCCCGTCGGTTATGTGTTCGTG
Source organism: Opitutaceae bacterium UBA6669 (assembly GCA_002455175.1). GTDB lineage: Bacteria > Verrucomicrobiota > Verrucomicrobiia > Opitutales > Opitutaceae > UBA6669. The sequence goes on along the minus strand of DKKJ01000040.1, from coordinate 222 downwards.
GTTCCTGATCTCGCCCAAGCCATGCGCACACCACAAGCGCCCATCACCACCGTGATTGTCAAGACCCTCGCCGTCCGCCCTGGTCGCGCGTACGCTGGCCTCGGCGCATGGCTTCTCGCCGAGGTCCACGAAGCCGCTCGCCGACTCGGCTATACCCGCGCCATCCACGCCCTCATGCACGAAACCAATCGCTCGCGAAACCTCAGCGCCCACTACGCCGAA
>DKKJ01000244.1 GCA_002455175.1 Opitutaceae bacterium UBA6669 | reverse complement strand
CGCCTACACCGGATTTTCACCCTTTCGCCGACCGCTCGACGCTCGTTACGGAGCGTCCGCGGGACGTGGATCAATACTCAAGGCACTGTAGCGTCGGAAGCCGAGGAGGAGAGCGAAAAATCCTAGGTAGACCATCTGGGTACCGGCGGCATTCCAATTTTGAGTCAGACAGGTACCGAAAAGGAGCACACACATCAACAGATGACCCGCGATTAGGGTGGGACGCAGACACCACCCTAAAAGAAGTAAGGTCCCGATCACGGACTCAGCACCAGCGATGGCATAGGCACTTAGTTTTACCCAAGCTGCGGGTAGGATCGTGGCAGCAAATTGCTGTTGGAGGGACGTTGCAAACTCGTCGAGCTTGGGCAGGCGTGTCCAGCCATGCAGGGCGATGTTGATTCCCATCCCCAAGCGCGCAAGAGCGTGTGCGTATTGAGCATCCGAAAGGGGTTTCATGACTGAGACTGCTGAGGTGACGCTGATGCGCTTCCCGCACTGGCAGCGGAAGGAGGAGTAGCGTCCTTTTTAGGTTTGGGTGCTGGTTGCGTGAAAAAGGCGGAGGGGGAGTGCTTCTGGTGATAACGTTTCGCGGCTTTGAGATCGCGTTGAGTCGGTAGATATTTTGAAGCCATAGACTGCTAAGCGGCGCGCAAATGGGAAGATGGCAATGGAAAAGTAAGCCCAGTGAGCGCGAGCTGCGCGAATATCGAGTGGAAAGTGCCAGGCAGGATGCTTCTTCGGATGCGCAAAAAAGCCACAGGCATTTGCCTGTGGCTGNNACCTTAGACCTGAGCCAAGATCTCGTTGAGTGTCTTGCTCGGGCGCAGCGCCGCTGAGGCTTTGGCATCGTCCGGTTGATAGTAGCCCCCAATATCGGTAGGCTTTCCCTGAACGGCATTGAGCTCGGCGACGATCTTCGCTTCGGCTGAAGTGAGCTTTTCAGCGATTGGCGTGAAGATCTTCTTGAGTTCGCCGTCGGCATTCTGTGCCGCCAACTCCTGTGCCCAATAAAGTGCGAGGTAGAAATGGCTGCCACGGTTATCGATCCCAGCGCCCACTTTGCGTGCCGGTGACTTGTCGTGTTCGAGGAACTTGCCCGTAGCGGCGTCCAGGGTATCGGCCAGGACCTTGGCTTTAGCGTTCTTGAAAACCTCACTGAGGTGCTCGAAAGAAACCGCCAGGGCGAGAAATTCGCCCAGTGAATCCCACCGCAGAAAGTTTTCTTCCGTAAACTGCTGCACGTGCTTAGGGGCCGATCCGCCGGCACCAGTTTCAAATAGACCGCCTCCATTCATCAGCGGCACGATCGAGAGCATTTTAGCGCTCGTCCCGAGTTCAAGAATCGGGAAGAGGTCGGTGAGGTAGTCNNCTCGAGGATGGGGAAGAGGTCGGTGAGGTAGTCGCGCAAGACGTTGCCGGTGACGGAAATCGTGTCTTGGCCCGCTTTCATGCGTTCAAGGCTGAACTGACAGGCATCAGTGGGTTTGAGAATGCGGATGTCGAGCCCTGCAGTTTGGTGTTGAGCCAGATACGTTTTCACTTTGGCAATCACCTGAGCGTCGTGCGCGCGACTCTGATCCAGCCAAAAAACGGCAGGAGCGCCTGTCGCTCGAGCGCGGTTCACCGCGAGCTTTACCCAGTCTTGGATCGGGGCGTCTTTGGTCTGGCAGGCGCGCCAGACGTCGCCGTCGTCTACCTCATTTTGAAGCAGAACCTTTCCGTTTTCGTCGACCACTCGAACTACGCCTTTACCGGAAATTTGGAAGGTTTTGTTATGCGATCCGTATTCTTCCGCCGCCTGAGCCATAAGGCCGACGTTGGGCACCGTTCCCATCGTTCGGGGATCGAAGGCGCCGTGCTTGCGACAGAAATCAATCGTCGTTTGATAGATGCCAGCATAGCTGCTGTCGGGGATCACCGCGAGGGTGTCTTGGAGCTTTCCTTGCGTGTTCCACATCTGACCGGACGAGCGGATCATCGCGGGCATAGAAGCATCGACGATGACGTCGCTGGGGACGTGAAGATTGGTAATCCCTTTGTCGGAATTGACCATGGCCAAGGCCGGACCCTGGGCGTAAGCCGCGGCAATATCTGCTTCGATCGCTGCCTTCTTGTCGGCGGGAAGTTTTTGGATCTTGGCCAGGAGGTCGCCGAATCCGTTGTTAAAATCAACCCCGAGTTCCGTGAGCGTTGCCTGATGTTTCGTCACGAGATCCTTGAAAAAGACCTNNGACCTTCATCATCGTCGCCTTCAAGTGGACCGAAAAGAGGATGCCTTCGGCTTTTGCACGGGCGATTTGTTTTTCGAGGAAGGCGATGAGGGCCTTCTTGCTCATCACCGTGGAGTCGATGATTTCACCTGCTTTGAGAGACGTCTTGTCTTTGAGCACCTTGGTGCTGCCGTCCGCGCCGACGAACTCGATTTTCACCTGTGTGGCGGCAGGCACGGTCACCGACTTTTCATTGGAGAAGAAGTCGTCCTTACCCATGGTAGCCACGTTCGTTTTCGACTGGGGTGACCACGTGCCCATGGAATGCGGGTTCTTGCGGGCATATTCTTTGACCGCTTTGGGAGCTCGACGATCGGAATTCCCTTCGCGCAGGACCGGATTGACGGCGCTGCCCATGACCTTGGCGTAGCGTGCTTTGATCTCCTTCTCCGCATCGTTTTTGGGAACTTCGGGGAAATCGGGAAGCTTGCAGCCCTTAGCCTGGAGCTCAGCGATAGCCGCCTTGAGTTGGGGGACCGACGCGCTGATGTTGGGGAGCTTGATGATATTAGCTTCTGGCTTGAGAGAAAGGGCGCCCAGCTCCGCTAGGTGGTCGCCAATCCGTTGGCTGTCCGTCAGCACTTCTGGAAACTGAGCGAGAATACGACCCGCCAGAGAGATATCGCGGGTTTCAACATTGATTCCCGAGTGCTTCGTAAAGGCTTGTACGATAGGCAGAAGGGAGTAGGTGGCGAGAGCTGGCGCTTCGTCAGTCTTTGTGTAGATGATGGTAGGAGCTGCGGACATGATGAAAAAAATGGGCCGTAAACAGACAGCAAAGTGGTGAGGCAACCATGCTCGGACGTTTGCCTCAAGCCTTGCATGCGAATGAAACGATGCCTTTTGAAGCGGTTACATCGTCTTTGTTATACAACTACCTGTTTGAAAACATCTTGTGTTTCAGCCGCTCGCGGGAAATGGCCGCTTGCTTATGACCGGTAGTCTCTCCTCTACTGCCTGACTGTCCGGTTTTGATTCGAGTTGTGATTTCGCGCCGAGATGTAATGGTTGTCCTCGTTCCTCTGCTTAGCGGAGGATTTGGGGTAACTAAGAAAATAATGCCCGCCGTGTAGGGGTACGCGGCGGGCTCTTTTTTGCCCAAATTTAAAGGTGCGGAGCAAGCGGTGTCGTTTCTGGACTTCTTGATCTCCGCTCAACCAGCTGGTTTTCAGTGCCTGTCAGCGCCGTTTAGGGATAGGCGCAACAGGCTTGTCTAGCGGCATGATAGGCGAGGTCCAACCCGCGAGTTCTTCCGGTTTTACCTGCTCCCGATAGCCTCCGAAGCTAAACTTGCTAGGATAGTACGGACCGACGAGGGCGACGGGCGAGTCTGGCATGATTTCGTTCTCCATTGTTAGGGCCCAGAGACATGCGTTGACCAAGGTGCGACGATAGCCCTCGTTGAGCAGATCGACCGATGCTCCGTAGAGGCTCGTAAAGACCCGAGCACGCTGGCCTTCGGTCCCGTAGGCGTAGGTGCGCGTCCACGCGGCGGGCATCGGCGGTTTATTCGGATCCGCCGGAGAGTCTGGCGACATTCCATTTAAGGGTTGGGCGAGTGCCAAGACTTCTGCTTCGACTGGCTTTCCAACGTAGCCGCCCGATTGCACCCAGGCATCTTTGACCCCGCGAAAAATGGGGTGAGAAAGGCCTGCCGGGAGCGTCTCCAGCCGGGTGCTTTGTTGATGATTGGTGCCGTAGTGCCCGACCCAGGTCTGACCCAGAACCTGGTGACCGAAGCCAAAGGGATAATCGGTACCTTCGTAACGCGTATTAAACTTGGCGTAGGGACTATGGGCAGGGATCTCGTTGAAGGCATGCGTCGCCGTGCGCAGGCCTACGACAGGGCCGCCACGCTCCAAATAGGCCACGAAGTGCTTCATTTGCTCGTCGGGAAAGGCCTGAAATCGGAGAAAAACGATCATCAAGTCGGCAGTCTCCAGCGCTTCCAGGCCCGGCATGTTCGAATTGCCGGGCAAGATGCTGCCCGAGGCTGGGTCAACCGTGAAGAGGACGGTACATTTGAAGCCGTAGTGATACGCGAGGATGCGAGCGAGCGCCGGGAGGGTTTCTTCTGACCGGTATTCATGGTCTCCCGACAAAAAAACGAGGTGCTTGCCTCGTCCGGGGCCGCGTTCGCCTTCATACACCAGTGGACCGCCAATCAGCGAAGTGGAGAGCATGGAAAACGTGAAGAGAAGTGCCGCGAAGCTGCGGCGACAACGAACCAAGGGGGTTAGGAGGCGCACCCGCAAAGCAGGGAACGACTGAGGTCTGGGTGGCAAGCCCTTAAGGAAGCGTCTGGGCGTTCCTGCCTGCGTTTCTTTTGAAACGCGCAACGAACTCCTCGAGGACCTGGGTTGCGCGAGCGGGACCGTTCTCCTGGGCGAGAAATTGACGGACCTCCGCCGCCCTCGTGGCGTGACTCGGTTGGGCGAGGAGCCGCTCGAGTGCTGGAGCCAGCTGCTCTGGCCAGTGTTTGCGCGCCACCCGGAATCCACAGCCTAAGCGTTCGACTTCCCCGGCGAAGAAAGACTGGTCGCCGATATGGGGAACGACGATTTGTGGGACGCCAGCGTGAAGCACACTCGCGGTCGTGCCCGCTCCGCCGTGATGAACGACAGCGGAGGCGTGCTGGAAGAGCTGATCGTGGGACATTTTTTCGATCACCTTGATTTCGTCCGGATGTCCAAGGGCTGGAAACTGCGCCCAGCCCCGCTGGAAGATGACTTTGCGTCCTCGCGGCCATGCTCGGACAAAACGCTCCATGTACGCCCCGGCATTTTCATACACCATGCTGCCAAACGTAACGACAGGTACCCGCTGTCCCTGCGTGAAAGCGCGCAGGGATACTTCCATCGCGGCGCTCTCCGCTGCCTGCCACCGGCAGTAACCTACAAAGTGGAAGCGATCCTCCAGATGGGCATCTGGACGTCGTAACAAGGTGGATACTGGGATCAGCACACAGTCCGCTGCCCTGGAGAAAAAATTCCTGACTTTAGGAAGGCNNGAAGGCGAGCCGATCGCAGTTCCTCCCCGACGGCATTGTTGATGATGCGATCGACTGCGGCGTTGGCTGTGCGCCACCAAAACTGATTGAGCGCTCTCCGCGTTTTGCTTCCCAGCCAGGCAGGCGAAGGAAGTCCATCGGGCGGATAGTCGGGCGACGGCACCACCTGTGGAGTGAAGGCAAAGGTGGCAAACGGCACACCATTCCGATCAGCGATCCCCTTGTTCATCGGAAATAGGTAGCTCGACACCAAAAGATCGGCCGTTTTTAGGACCTGATCCATACGCTCGATCATTTCCCCCATGAACCCTTTTGCTCCGACATAGATCTCTCTCAGCTGATACACCGGCAATTTGATCTTTTGCAGACGACCCATCCAGTAACGCAGATCGGCCTGCTCCCAGTCCGGGCAGAGCGCATAAAACTCCACGCCGGCGGCTTCGATTTCGGCCTGGTAGTGGGGGATGGTGGCGAAGACGACGGAGTGACCGGCGCGTTGCAGAGTCACGGCCAAGCCAATCAAAGGATAGATGTCACCGGTTGATCCGTGTGAGGTGAGAACGACGCGCATAGACACTCGCTATCGTTAATCCTAAGGTGACGCCAGGGGTTGGATGTTACGATTGGGCGACAGTAGAGGAAAGCTGTGGGTTTGTCGCGTCACACAGGGAATAGCGCATCGGTCGTTTTCACAAGCGTGTCCGACGTCCGGGCACAAAGAAGCTCAGCGTTGTCAGGGATTTAACGTGGAGTGCCGTCGGATGCAGCGATTTCGGCCAAGAGACCACGTACCTCAGATTCAGGATCTTCGTGGTGCTGATCGATGGCCAACTGTAACGCATCTTCGAGGACTGGTTTCGCTTCCGCTGCCCGGCCACTTTGCAGGAGAATTTTCCCGAGGGCGATTCGAGGGATCATCCAATCGAGCTTAGCGTTTGCGCAGGCTCGGAAGTGAGGTTCCGCTTCCAGGGGACGTCCGGNNGCTCTGAAATGGGATTCCGCGTCCAGGGGACGTCCTGCTCCGACGAGCGCCTGCGCTAGGCTGAAACGGAAAAGGTCGTTTCCGGGCTGTTCGGCGACCAAGCGAGTGAAGTGAGCAACGCGATCCATAAGTAGGGAGAAATCAGAACGGTTTAAACTTACCTTCACGGTCTTCGCGGGTCATCCGCACATGGTGAGGCTGGGGAAGCGACTCCAAGAAAAGACGACCGTAGCTTTTGGCGAGGACACGCGAGTCTAGAAGAGTGATGACGCCACGATCCGACGCCGTTCGGATGAGCCGGCCGATTCCCTGACGGAATTTGATAACCGCTTCAGGCAGGGTGAGCTGGGCGAACGGGTTGCCGCCTTCATTACGAATGAAATCGCTTCGCGCTTCTAAAACAGGATGGGTGGGTGGATCGAAAGGCAGACGCGTCACGATTACTTGCGAGAGCGCGTCACCGGGGACATCGACGCCGGTCCAGAAGCTTTCCGTTCCAAACAGCACCGCGTTGCCGGCACGGCGCATTTCGCGGGTCAATTCTGTGCGCGACAGCTCTTCACCCTGGAGGAGGAATGGTCGTTGCTCATCAGCGAATACGGGTGAAAGCCGTTGAGCCACTGCGCGCATGTCGGCGTAGCTGGTGAACAAAACGAGTGTTCCTCCACTCACCCGACGAACGCAAAAATCGACGTAGTCGGTAAGAACGTCGAGCGAGAGGCGAGCTTCCTGCGGTGAGGGCAGGGGGACATCAGCGGCGACGAAGACCCGCATGTTGCGCATGTAATCAAACGGCGAAGCGACCGCGACAGCACGGGCATCTTCGGCTCCTATTTTTCGGGCGAAGGTTTCGAGACTGCCAGAGATTGCGAGTGTTGCACTGGTGCAAACCACGCTGGTGCCGCAGCCAAAGAGATGTTCGCGCAACGGCGGGGCGACATCGATGGGAGCGCTACGCAAAGTGACGATGGTCTGACGTTTTCCACCACGCTCCGCCCAGTAGACGTGCTTTTTATCCCCTAGGGTCAACCACTCCGAAATCCCTGCTTGGATTGATTTAATGCGCGTGCGCTGCTCCAAGTATTCGTCGCGTTCGCGGCCCTCCTCCAGACTTNNGCCGTCAGTGGTCCTTCGAGAAGTGGTTCCGCGGTGGATTCTTCCCGCAACCGAACGATGGAACGTTGAGCCAGCATCCCGCGGGCAAGGTGGTCGAAGAAGCGCTGCGACGCATCGAGAGCGTCACTGACCAGTTGCTGCGCCTCCGGACTCGAATTGCGGCGAAAAAGGCCGCGCTTGGTGCGGGGATTATAGAGATGTTTCAGCATCCGGTCCACGCCGTAGCTGCTCAGATGGAGTCCAAAGTTTTCGCTGGCGACTTCAGGTACGGTGTGAGCTTCGTCGAGCACGACAAAGTCATCGGGAAACAAAACGCCACGCGTGTCGCNNGATCACCACCTGAGCGGTACGGAGTCGTGCGCGCGCACGTTGATAGAAACAGCGATCGCCGTCACAATGTTTGCGTGAGCAGGCGGAGGAGTCAGCACTTACCAATTCCCACACCTCGGCACGTGGCGGGGGGCGAAGCTCGTGACGAAGTCCCGTTTCCGATGTCTCCGCCCAGGAAGCGATGCGTTGGAGCTCCCCGTACTCGTCGTCTGGAAGCAACGTATGTCGATCGCTCAGCGCCAATGCGAGTCGCGTGGTGCAGAGGTAGTTAGATTTCCCCAACAGAACACAGCTCTTGAATGCGGCGAAACGCTCGCCGCCCTCCGTGGCCGAAAGAACCCGTCGGCACAAGGGCAGGTCTTTCAATTCAATTTGTTCCTGGAGCGCGATCGTGTGGGTGGAAACGATCATCTGCCGGTTTTGGTCGACGGCGTGGATGATGCCCGGAAGCAAGTAGGCGAGCGATTTGCCGACGCCGGTCCCTGCTTCAAAAAGAAGGGCGTTATCTNNCCTTTTCCGCAAAAAGCGAAGATGTCCACCGCGGCGCTTGCGGCGGTGGCGTCGGTGGGGGTTGGGCAAACTCGGTGTCGTCGCGAAGGCCGATCATAGGTTTCTGCTTAGTCCTCGATCCAAACCCAGTCGCTGACGCGGACCACGTCATAGAGCTCAATGACGTCCCGATTGCTCATGCGGATGCAACCGGCGCTGGCGGGCGTTCCCAGCTTTTCCTCGTGCCGCGTTCCATGGATATAAATGTAGCGATCATAGGTATCCACTTCGCCCCCGAGGTTTTCGCCAGGCTCCAATCCGCGGAGCCAAAGGATCCGGCTAGTGATCAGGTCGTCTGTGCGGAGCTCCTCAGGGGCAAATTCACTGAAATGCCGCCCGGTAGGGATCCGGGAGCGAAAAACCATGCCTGCGGGTTGACCATTGCCGATACGTTCGGCGATTTCGTGGAGTCCTCGAGGCGTGCCGAGCGAATTCTTAACATTCGAAGGCGGACGCTTAGAAGTAGAGACTATATAGCTCTTTACGAGCAAGTTATCTTCAAAAAGCTGCAGGGTTTGCGTGGAAATTCGGACCAGAAGTAACCGGTCTGCGGGCTTGATACCAAGCCTGTCAGCGGTTTTAATGATCCGTTCAACAGAAGTCTCCATCGTGAATAACACTCGTTACGTAGTCGGTATCGTCGGCGCTACAGGCGCGGTCGGTCAAGAGCTGGTCCGGCTCTTGCACGAACGGAATTTCCCCATGAGTTCGCTGCGGCTTTTCGCCTCGGCGCGTTCTGCGGGCAAGGTCGTGGAGATTGGCGGAAAAAAATTGGTCATTGAGGAAGCCAAGGCAGGAGCATTTTCCGGAGTAGACCTCGCCTTCTTCGCTGCGGGCGGTTCAGTCACTCGGAGTTTGGCTGCGGATGCGGTGGAAGATGGCTGTCTTGTGATCGATAAGAGTTCGGCCCTGCGCATGGATCCGACCGTCCCTTTGGTTATCCCGGAAATCAACGCGGGCGAACTGCGGCGGCATGCGGGGATCATTGCAAACCCCAATTGCTCAACGGCAGTTATG
>DKKJ01000236.1 GCA_002455175.1 Opitutaceae bacterium UBA6669 | reverse complement strand
GGGTCAGGTAACATGAGTGGCAGAAAGAGAAACGGTGCCCCGGAAGCGGGGAGGTGTCGCGAGAGCAGCTGCCATGAAAACGTATACCGGAATCGATTATCACAAGCGCTATTCGGTGGCCTGCACGTTAGACGCGCAGGGGAACAAGTTACAGGAAGCAAAGATTGACGATCTCTGGACAGGGTCAAACCGCGCTTCTNNGAAGCGCGGTTTGACCCTTTCCGGGCACGCCGAAAGTTACCGATGGGGATCTTGGAAGTAAAACGCTTTGTTGAAGCGTACTTGGTATTCTGGATTGTCTCGAGCAACCCGGCCAAAGGCGACGCCACGTGGAGTGAGGTCGTAAAAGATGACGCTCCCTCGGCTTCGATCTTCACGAAGATAGCCTTTGGTTCGCAATGAGTGGAAAAGATGACGACTGTCGAGCTCNNACATCCTGAATACACGCGCGAGCCACTCCCAGTCGTGAGGACGTTGGTAGCTCGGTGCCATCGCGTAGGCTGCCAATACGTCTTGTTCCTGCTCATCGAGGTCGCCAAATAATTGAGCTGGCGGCTGTCCTTCGTTTGTCGAGTCGGGCACATTCGCGAGGACTAGCGGCAGCACGCGGCCCAATGCTTCTTTCGCAGCGATACGGAAAAACTCGCGATTCTCTCGAACGCGCTCACTCACGAATGCACCATGAACCGCCTTTTCGCAGGATCGCGGGTCTTCGACATAAAAGGCCGCGAACAATTCAAATGGGACTGGCACTCCGGTGCTTTGCAGAGCGGCGAAGCGTTCTGATAAGACCGTCTCCGAAAAACCGATTTTCGTGAGACCGGGCATAACAGGGTTAGTCGCCAAATATAGGTAGCCTGGCATGATCGTATATAAGCATTTCCACCGCCGGGTCTCAATTGTAAGAAATGTTCCCGTCCGCTTCGCCGCCTTCCTCTTTCCATTGCACTTGCCGGTTAATGGCGCGCTGTTGATGAAGACCAGAAGGCAAGAGTGCGAGCCGCGTGCGTGTATCTCCGGAGCGGTTGTTTACTCAGTGGAATGGCCAAGAGCCGGTTGGCTTGTTCGGCTTGGAACTCGTGTAAATTACAAAGCCGTTTGATTGAGGATGATTGACTATATTGCCGGTGGATTCTATTGACAAAATCGTCAATTCGAGCCTTCCTTTAATCATGGCTGCCGACGGTTCCCTTGCTGATGCCACCGCCGCCGAACTCTCCGCCGAGTTCGGGCTGGATCCGTCGGCGTTGCGCCTCATCCAGCACCAGCTCAAATCCTTGGTTGCAGCCTCGACCCAGCTGGGCCTTCCCGCCCGCGCCTTCGCCCGGCTGGCGGGCAATGAGATCCGTGCGGCTATCGAGGAGCCCGCCAAGGGAGGGTATGCGACACCTGAGGAGGGTCTGGCCAAGCTCCTCAATGCCGAAGGGGGCTGCGTCGATGGCGCCGAGGCCGCCGCACTCTTCCGCAGGCCCGAGCCCGTCACTCGTCAGGCGCTCACCGAGCGCATCCGCAACGGCGACATCGTCGCCTACAAGACCAAAGGGGGCCAGTACCGTATCCCCCGCTGGCAGTTCCGGCCGGAAGGCGGCGTCCTGCCCGGACTGGCCGAGGCCGTCGCCATCCTCCGCAAGGATCCCAGCTTCGAGGCGCTCACGCCCTTCGCCTTCTTTCTTCAAGTTCATCCTCTCACCCCCGGACACACGCCGCTGGAAGCGCTCCGACAGGGCAACCTGAACGACGTGCTCCAGGCCGCAGAGTCCGAACGGGGATGACCGACCTGAGAAAGAAACGGATCGCCCCACCGCCGCCGGGATTCGAGGACGCCGCCATTCCGACGTTCACGGAGGCGCGGCTCAAGGCTGGGGCACTCGCCGCCGCAACATGGACGCGCCTCCATGAGGTCGCCTATCCGAACCAGTTTTATCCTTCGCTTCGATCCCGGCTGACGCCGGCGTCAGGAGCCTTCCCGTGCGTCTACCTGGCGCCCTCTCCAGAAACCGCCGTCGCTGAAATCTGGGGCGACCAGCTGGCGGGCGAGAAGGGCCGCGGCGAGGATGTGTTTGTTATCCCTCGGAAAAAAGCCGACGCCTACGGCTATCTGTTGGCCGACTCGATCCCGCCTCTCCGCCTCTGCGACTTCACGCACGGGGAAACCCTGCTCGCGATCGGACTCGATCTCGCGACCCTCTACAGCCCGGATCTGTCGGTGCCGCAGCGGTGGGCAGAGTGGATCGTCCGCCACCCGGCGGGNNCCGCCACACCGGTGAGGAGTGCGTGGTCCTATGGCTGCGCCCCGCTGGCCGGTCGCTCGACCGCGAAATCGTTTTTAGACCCGCCGGCCCATTCGCCGATTCCGACGCGGCCTGCAAGGTCGCTGAGGCGATCGGTATTAAGCTCGCGTTCTCGGTCTAACGGAGGCTTACCGACTGATGGGGAACAGCGCTGGTCACACCTCCGGGGGCGTTTAGGTGTTTTCCAGTCGGACGGTGTCGCGCCAAGTCAGACGGAACCCCTTTCTCAACTTACGCGTACGGTGGTTTAGATATGAAAAAACCGCTGGAGACGCTTCCAGCGGTTTCAACAAAAGGGAGCGGGCGAGAGGCTCCGCTCTGCCGCGTGCCGAGAACGGCAGCCTGGTGCGACTGTCTAGACGACCCAGAGGTCTAGGGTAGAGTCGTCAGGGTTAATCGATTGAGCTGACCACGCGGCATCGCTGGAACCGACTACGCTAAAATGGGGCAGACTGAACGACGGAGTTGGCGCAATTCCGGTTGGAGGGGTGACCGGTAGGAGCGACGTGGCGGGTTCTCCGATCGACGCGATCACGGGATCGGGAGCCGTGTAGGATTGATAGCCCGTGACTAAGCGGAAAACCCGTTCGTCAATAGGTACCCTAGGTAGGGGAGTGCCGTCTGACCTGGTGCCGTCCGTTCTATTAAAAAAATAGAAACCACCGATGGTGTCGGGCTCGAACGGAGCATCGTTCGTTTGTTTCAAATCCCCGCCGCGGATGAAGACGTTTTGGAACTGGCTGTTGGTATTGAAAAGTAGATACGGCTTAGCCGTCCCCTTCGAGTCGATATCGCCTATAGAAACTATGTTTTGAAGTGCGACCAACGGTGCTCGGATTCCTGCCACTCCCTCATTTGCCGTGAAGACGACGCCTCCCATGTAAAGACCGCCCATATTGGAGTAACCTGCCGCATTTGAGGAGTCGCTTGTGAGGACGACGCGGGCTATCTCTGCCAGACCATTGTGTCCATTGCGTGTCGGGTCGTTAAAGAAACCGGGATTCTGCACTTTGCCTGCCGCGTAAATCCCTAGGTTGGTGCTCAGCTCAGGCTTTTCGAGAGTGATGGAGGCCAGGCCCTGAACGTAGCCACCTGCGGGGAGAGTCTGCGGTGGGTTGGGATTGGTGTAACCGGCATCACCACTGCGCTTCAAATCTTCCAACGACAGGGTGAGCGTTCCCTTTCCTGAAAACTCCGTTTGAACGATGTCGCCGCCCTGATCGAGGAACGAGATCCGTACCACTTCGCCGGGATCTGCGGTGACCGTGATCGTGGGCCCGGTCAGGAGGATCTGGANNTCGACTCCAGAGCCTGCGACGATCGTCGCGAGCAACTGACGGGTTTCGAGGACTTCTAGGCGGAGGAGTGAGGGGCGGGAGCGTGAAGGCGTCATCATGAGGCAAAGCGTTAGGAATCTTTGACGCAAAACAACGCCAGAAATGCGCGGTTCCGAGGCTGGGAACCGGTTAAATTTAACTGTAGGGACCGTGCCGCTACGTCGCGCTCAT
>DKKJ01000308.1:3012-5144 GCA_002455175.1 Opitutaceae bacterium UBA6669 | reverse complement strand
GGCAGCAAAAAGCCGTTCCCGAGAGGCGTCTCGTTGAACGGCTTTTGAGGGCGGCGGCGAATGCTCGCCGATTACTTGAGGATCATGTCCTTGACCGTCTTTCCGGCAGGAATCATGGGCAGCACGTGCTCGGTGTAGGGCACAATGACATCGAGGACGTAAGGACCGTCATGGTCGAGCATCTCTTGAATCGCTTCCTTGAGTTCGCTCTTCTTGATGACGCGGCGTCCTTTAACGCCAAACCCTTCAGCGATCTGAACGAAGTTCGGATATAGGCCTGAGGGATTGTCGGGACTGCCCACGTTGGACTGATCGCCGAGGATGGTGTTTCCGCGCACGCTGCCGTAGAAACGGTCTTCCCACTGTACCACCATGCCAAGGTGCTGGTTGTTAAGAATCATGGCTTTTGCCGCGATCTTCTCGATGTGAGCGGTGGCCAGCTCTTGGATATTCATCACGAAGGATCCGTCTCCATCGATGTCGATTACCTGTTTGTCGGGGCAGGCAACCTTGGCTCCCATCGCTGCCGGATAGCCGTAGCCCATGGCCCCGAGTCCCAACGAGCTGATGTAGCGCCGTGGCTCATTGAAACGGTAGAATTGTGCAGCCCACATTTGGTGCTGGCCCACGCCGGTCGTGATGATCGCGTCGCCCTTGGTGAGTTCATACAACGCAGCGACGGCTTCTTGTGGAAGAATGTGAGGGCTCTTGCCGAAGCCGGCCGAGCTATCAAATGGAAAGTCCCGCTTCCACGTGTCGATCTGCGCGTGCCAGGCTTTGTTGTCGGGAGGCGTAAATTTGTTGGCTTGAGCGAGCTCTACCAAGCGGCCGAGGGCGTATTTCACTTCGCTCACGATCGGCAGCGTAACCCGCTTGTTTTTGTTGTGCTCGGACGCATCGATGTCCAAGTGGACGATTTTCGCGCCAGCGGCAAAGCGGTTGACGTCACCGGTGATGCGGTCGTCGAACCGGGCACCAAAGCACAGAAGTAGGTCGCTCTGATCGACCGCCCAGTTACCATAGGCGGCGCCGTGCATACCGAACCACTGCATGGAAAGTGGATGGGTTTCTGGGAATGCACCGACGCCCATGAGGGTGGTGGCGACCGGTACGTTGACCTTCTCGACGAACGCTTTCAGCTCACGGTGGGCCTCGGCGGAAATGATACCGCCGCCGACGTAGAGAACCGGACGTTCGGCCTCGGCTATCAACGCGAGGACCTGCTTCAAGGTTTCATCGCTGGCGTGGTGAACCTCATTGATGTAGGGGTTTTTGAACTCCACCGTGGCGGGAAACACCGGTTGGAAACGGGATCGCTGGACATCCTTCGGAATATCGATGACCACAGGACCAGGGCGTCCACTCCGGGCGAGGTGGAAGGCTTCTTTAAAGATACGAGGAAGGTCGTGGACGTTGAGCACGAGGTAGGAGTGCTTCACGATGGGAAGCGTCATCCCAAAAAAGTCGGTTTCCTGGAACGCACTTTTCCCAATGTACTTGCTGAACACCTGACCCGTGATGGCCACCATTGGGGTAGAGTCCATGTAGGCATCGGCGATGGCGGACACCAAGTTGGTGGCTCCTGGGCCGCTGGTGGCCATACATACGCCTACTTTGCCACTCGCGCGGGCAAATCCTTCGGCGGCGAACGATCCACCCTGCTCATGGCGTGGGAGGATCACGCGGACCTTGCCGGAANNAGGGCAAAAGCTTGGTGAAGCTCTTGCGAAGCTCCGCCGGGATAAGCAAAAATAGCGTCTACACCCTCGCGGACGAGGCACTCGACGACCGAGTCGGCTCCATTCATTTCACGACCAATTTCAGGCTGAGGAAACGCAGAGGGCGAGGTGGTGGATTTCATCGAAGGAATTAAGGACAGGAAAGGAAATGGAATAGCGGACTGCGGGCGGTAGTGGCAAGAGCGGAAACCAGAGGCGGGGCGCACCCGAGATGAATCCTCGTTCAAGCGGCCAGAGTAAGATGACTTGGATTTGCGTCTGTGGTCGCAGATGTGTCCGAGATTCTCTTAAGGGTGACTTGCAGGGTGCGCTAACGACAAAGATCTGGCCAGAAACCGGAGGGTTCGCCTGCGTGGACGGGTGATCAAAGTACTTTTCATCGGGGACATCGTG
>DKKJ01000308.1:0-2982 GCA_002455175.1 Opitutaceae bacterium UBA6669 | reverse complement strand
ACGGCTTGGAGCGGGTGTGCCGTCCCGCGAATCTTCCTGCGGCATGCCCGGGACGAGATCACCTCGTGCTCCAAAAAGATGGATTTCGATTGGTGGTTTTTACCGTGTTGGGCCGGCAATTTATGGGGCCGAAGGTGGACTGCCCTTTTTTGAGTGCGGATCGATTGCTGGCAGAGACGGTGGGCGCCGGAAAAGCCGATGCCGCTTTGGTGGAAATTCACGCCGAGGCGACCAGTGAGAAACAAGCGTTGGGTTGGCACTTAAATGGACGAGCCATGGCCGTTTTTGGGACGCACACGCACNNTCAGAGTGTTCTAGGGCGGGAAATCGCTCCCGTGATTGCTCGATTTCTAGATGGGATGCCCCGGCGTTTTGACGTGGCAACTCAGGACGTCCGCTTGTCTGGTGCGGTGGTGACGTATGATCCTGAGCGCGGTCGCTCTGTGGCCTGTGAGCACGTTTCTGTTCCGCTGGTTTCTTTATCTGCAGGCGAAACTGCATAAAAAAACCGCGCCGGATGGGGCGCGGTTTGAAAACGGAAGGGCGAGGCGTNNGTGCTCCCACACATCGAGGCCGATGACTGGTTTGCCTTCGATGCCGGCGACCGCTTTGCCCATCAAGGGGCTGTCTTGATTTGCCGTGGAGCCCACGGAAAGCTTTTTGTCGGCGCCTACGACCAACCAGGCCCAACCCGACCCGAAGCGCGTGGTCGCGGCTTTGGCGAACTCGGTTTTGAAGTTATCAAAGCTGCCGAACGTCGCGTTGATCGCGTCAGCGAGTTTACCCTTGGGAGCGCCGCCTTTGCCGGGGCCCAGGATCGTCCAGAAAAACGCATGGTTGCTGTGTCCACCCGCATTGTTGCGAATGGCGCCGCGAATGGCTTCCGGGACCTTGCNNACCTTGGAAAGATCAGCGATCAAGCTGTCGACGGGAAGTGCGGCGAGAGCAGAGTGGTCCTTCAACGCGTTATTCGCGTTCGTGATGTAGGTCTGATGATGTTTCGTGTGATGGATTTCCATCGTCTTCGCGTCGATGTGCGGCGCGAGAGCATCATAAGCGTAGGGCAATTTCGGGAGTTCGTAGGCCATAATAAGAGAGTTCAGTTTTAAGTGGAGTTATCTGGCAGCGCTAGAAGCGGATGGGTACGGTTACAGCACCTGATGTTCCCGTCAACCGAGTTGGCAAGATGGACTTTGTAGTACCCCGAGCGACTCAGCCTTCGTTCTCGTTGCGCTTCAGGCGGAAAAACGTTTGGAGCAACGCCAAGCACTCGTTTTCGAGGACCCCTCCCGCCGTCAGCTCAAGGTGATGGTTGACCCGTGGGAGGTCGTTTAAGTTGGTGGCACCTCCCAAGCAGCCCATTTTGGGATCGGGTACGGCGTAGCAGACGCGTTTCACCCGAGACATGAGCATTGCGCCCGAGCACATTGGACAAGGCTCTTTCGTAACGTAGACCGTGGCTCCATCAAGGCGCCAGTCACCGCGTGCCGAGGCCGCTTGGGTAAGGGCGAGCATTTCTGCGTGAGCCGTAGGGTCGTGCGCGCCCTCGACCGTATTGTGGGCGGAGGCGACGACTTCTCCCTCAAACTCAATCACGCATCCGATTGGCACTTCGTCTTGGCGCCAGGCGTCGATGGCCTGATTATAGGCCAAACTCATAAAAAACACATCGTCTCGAACGAGTTCGGAAGGGNNGGAAGGGAAGCGTTTTTCGAACGGACAAGGAGGAGGAGGAGTGTCAGGTAACGACATGTAGATTAACGCTAGGCGAGCCGGTCAGAGTAAAACCTTGACTTATGCCTATACTATAAGCGATTCAAGGGACTCTTTTTTGATTTCACTCACTTCTCACTGCATGTTCCCACTCTCTCTGTCCGGCGTTCGCGCCTCCTGATATGGCCGACGATAAAGCGATCGAAGTCGAAGGTAAGATAGTCGCGGTGCTTCCGGGCACGATGTTCAAAGTTCAGCTGAGTAATGGGCACGTGGTGCTGGCTCACATTTCCGGGAAGCTGAGAAAGAATTTCATCAAAATTGCCGCGGGTGATAACGTTAAGATGGAGATGAGTCCCTACNNCGATTTGGACAAAGCGCGTATCACCTATCGAATGAAAGATGAACGCCCTGCGTATACGCCGGGATCACGGCCGCGTCGGCGGTTCTAAGGATGCGCTGCGTGCCCGCCGAGCTTCTGCTGGTGTGGCATAGGGCAGGGCTGCGGAGGATGAGTCATGCGTGACGACTTAAGTCGCGCACCCACCCCCTGGGATGACGCCGTGAACGCGTATGTGAGCACGCTCAAATTGGAGCGTGGCCTTTCCGTTCATTCTTCCGAGGGATATCAACGTGATTTGGACCAGCTCGCGGGGTTTCTGGCGCGCTCTCGACTGGCCACGGATTGGAAGGGGNNCAAAAACTCTCAGCTCTGAGGGGCTTTTTTAGACATTTGCTCCGGGAGCGCCTCCTTGTGGAGGATCCTACCGAAGGGTTAGCCACACCGAAGCTCCTGCGACGCCTTCCTGGAACCTTGACCCCTGAAGAGGTCGAGCGGCTGCTTCAGGCACCGCAGGGAGGGGATGCCTACGCCTTAAGGGATCGCGCATTTCTGGAAGTCTTTTACGCCAGTGGGCTACGTGTTTCTGAGTTGAGCTTGTTAACCCTCACCCAGGTGGACTTGGAAAACGGGTTTCTGCGCATCTTCGGAAAAGNNAAGGCAAAACGCACGCGAAGCCACGTTTTCTTGAGCGAGCGGGGCGGGCCATTGTCTCGCGTCATGATTTGGCTTTTAGTCAAAAAGTATGCGCAAAAAGCGGGAATCCAGAGACCGGTAAAACCCCATCTCCTGCGTCACTCATTTGCTACCCACTTGCTCAGTCGTGGAGCTGATTTGCGAGCGATCCAAGAAATGCTGGGTCATGCCAGCATCGCCACGACCGAAATCTACACCGCAGTTGAGACTGAGCGAATTTTGGATCAGCATCA
>DKKJ01000427.1 GCA_002455175.1 Opitutaceae bacterium UBA6669 | reverse complement strand
GTCCAGATCTGACCGGACCCGTGACCGAGCACTGCCTGGAGTTGTTGTCGGCGGACATTGTGTTTCAGGGCACGGACGGCATCGGCCTCGACGGAAAAATCTACAATGTAGACCTTCGGCTGGCGCGCGTAGAGAAGCACATGCGACGCATCGCTCAGCGGTCGGTGGTTCTTGCTGACCACAGCAAAATTGGGCGCACCGCGCTCGCCTGTTCTGGGACGCTAGCGGACATTGATANNCCATCTCCCGGTGCCGCCGCCGGGGGCGCAGTCGAAGGACTGGCATGACCGGTGTACCCGCTACTTCAAGGGATTGAGCAGCCAGGTGAAACTCTTTCCAGTGAGCTTCGATTCTGGATCGGGCTGCGTGCTCAAGGATGTCGATGGAAATGAGTACATCGATTTCTCTTCTGGAATCTACGTTACCACCCTGGGGCATTGTCACCCGAAAATCAGCGAGGGAATCGCCAAGGCGGCCTCGCAATTGATGAACGCTCATGACTTCACCACTCCGATCAAGGCGGAGCTGATGGAAAAGTTGGCTTCCATTTTGCCGGGTGATCTCAGTGGATTTCAGCTTTATGATTGCGGTACGGCGGCTGTGGAAGCGGGCATACGCGTGCTCCGTGCTGCCACCGGCAAGCACGAAACCGTCAGCTGCTTTTACGACTTCCACGGCAAAACCTACGGGGCGGTGTCACTCGGACATATCCGGTCGCACGTCTATGGAGCGGTCCGTGCGCCTGGTGCGCATATGGTGCCCCGTCCAGATGCGTATCGTCCCACGTGGACGAAACCGGATGGTACGATCGATACCGATGCCTACCTGCGGTTTTACGGAGAGTATCTCGACAAGGCCACGGTAGGTTCGGTGGCGGGATTTGTTCTCGAGCCGATCCAAGGTTGGGCCGGATCAGTCATGCCTCCGGACGACTTCTTTCCGAAGCTCCGCAAGTTCTGTGATGACCGCAACATCCTGCTGATGGCTGACGAAGTGCTGACCAGTTGGGGCAGGACGGGGAAGTGGTTGGCTATGGAGCACTGGGGTGTCGTTCCCGACGTGGTCACTATGGGCAAGGGCTTCGGTAATGGATTTCCGGTGACGTGCGTGGCGGTGCGGGAAAAATTTAAAGNNGAATCCGATGGCCTGTGCCGCGGCGCTCATTTCCACGCAGGTGATCGAGGAAGAGAAATTGCTCCAGCATGCCACCCATCTAGGAAATGTGGCGCTCAAGCGGATGAATCGAATGAAGGAACAGCACAAGATCGTCGGAGACGTCCGGGCGAAAGGGTGTCTCATGGGCATCGAGTTGGTCAAAGACAAGGCCACCAAGGAACCTTTCGATAAAGCGGGCACGTTGGTCTACCAAAAGGCATTTCGAAAGGGTCTGGCGTGGATTCCTGCCGGCCACATTTTGCGGATGAGTCCACCGATTGTGATGGACGAANNGAAACTGCCAAGGAGTTAGGTTACGCCTAAGAACGCCACCGATTTTTGGAAAAACGATGCGCAAGGAGCTGCTCTGAAATGAGGGCGTTCCAGAGCGTGAGTAGACCTGTACGTAGAGCTTACCATGACCCAGTATCGCCTTAACCGTCTCTTCAATCCCAAATCGCGTCGATGCTTCGACGTGGCCATTGATCATGGCTTTTTCAATGAGTACGCCTTTCTCTCTGGTATTGAGGAGATGGATCGCGCAGTGGCCACGGTCGTGGGTGCCNNTTTATGGGAAGCAGCTACCGCGAAAACTCTACAGTCGAATGATTGAAAGTCCGGTCGAGCAGGCGCTCCGCCTCGATGCTGCCTGCATGTGTGTAAATCTGTTCCAGATATCTAATGAGCCAGAAGTGGGTGAGCAGTGTGTGGAGAATATTCTTCGTCTCAAACCGGCCTGCGAACGGTACGGAATGCCTATGATGGTAGAACCGCTGGTGTTCCGAGCCAACGAGAAGGCGGGAGGGTACATGGTCGATGGAGATGCCAAGAAAATTGTCTCTTTGGTGCGGCAGGCAGCGGNNGAGATCCTTCAACGCACGCATGACTTGCTGGCTCAAGGAGCGTCTGGCATCGTCTATGGCCGAAACATCATCCAACACGCTCAACCGGCGGCAATCACTCGTGCCTTGATGGGATTGGTCCACGACCAACTCTCGGTGGAGGCAGCTTTCGATTTGGTCGTGAAAGGATGATGACATCCTATCATGAAAGATCTTTTGATTCGGAATGCTCAGCTTGTCGTTCCGGGAGTACATATCTTCCCCGGCGACTTACTGGNNCACGATCGCCGCTGTGGGTCAGGTATCTGCGCAGGAATCTGCTCAGGCAACGGTGGTCGATGCTCAGGGAGGTTTGCTCACTCCAGGTCTGATTGATGTCCATACCCATGGCATCAAACATGCGCTTTATGAACATGGAGTCGCTGGGTTGAAAGAAGCAGCGAAGTCGCTGGCTGAATTCGGGGTCACCTCCGTATTGCCTACCGTGATACCCAAGATCGACGACGATTGGTTTGACTTGATCCGCGAGATGTCTGCGGTCCTTCCCGCGATCAAGGAGGTCAACGTTCCTGGCCTACATATTGAAGGTCCCTTCATGACGGTAGGAGGAGCTGCTTGCCCGACCTTACCTGGAGATCTTGCTTTGTTGGAACGTATTTTGGAGGCTACAGGTGACGGGCTTTCCGTGATGTCGGTCAGTCCCGACGCGCCAGGGGTTGTACCGGTGATTCGGCGTCTTCGGCAAAAAGGTGTCACTGTCTTTTTGACTCACACCCGAGCCAATGTTGAGCAAACCGAGGCAGCGTTGGAAGCCGGGGCCTCGCACGCGACTCACTTTTACGATGTGTTTTACGCTCCGGCAGAGACGGATCCCGGGGTGCGCCCCGTAGGGGCGGTCGAGGCAATTCTAGCCGACCCGCGTGCTTCGGTGGATTTTATTGCTGACGGTGTCCATGTACACCCGACCGCGATTCGTGCGGCGGTGGCTGCGAAAGGCTGGGAGGGCGTGATTCTCATCACAGATTCCAACATAGGGGCCGGACTTCCTTCAGGGATCTACGACACTCCCTGGGGATTTCNNAAACGGCCGCCCGCCATGCGGTCAAAAATTCTCTCGCCGGGAGTGCACTCACCATGGATCGGGGAATAGCGAACCTTATGCGATGGCTCAGGCTTCCCCCCGAGCAGGTCTGGGCGATGGGAACATTAAACCCCGCCCGCATGCTCGGTTTGGCCCGCAAAGGGCGCCTCGAGCCAGGGGCGGACGCGGATCTCGTTCTGTGGAGCGAGACGCTCACCCCTATCCGGACTTGGGTAATGGGTAATTCTGTGTATGAAAAAAAAGACCACTCCGTTTAAGTTCGAACCGGCAGAGTTTATCCCTTTTCGGGACCGAAACGTTTTGGATCGAGTCCGCTCCATCAAACGTGAGGACATCGCGAAGCATCCCAATAAAGACTATCAAATCCGCGTGATTCCGGAAACTGATTTTGGGTTCATCTGGCTGAACGACATTTTCCATCGCATCAAGACTGCGATGGAACTGGAGAAACCCTTTGTGATGATCATGCCCAATCCGTTGCCGCGGTACACGCAGCTGGCGACGATGATCAATCGACACAAGGTGAACCTTCGGTGGCTGCACACGTTCAATATGGACGAGTATGCCAATGAAGACGATNNCTCGCTCCGGATACATGGGAGTTCGGATTCGGTCACGCGTTCAAAAAATACTTCTGGTCGAAGGTGGATCCCAAACTGCGTCAACCACTCAAGCAGGTGATTGGACCAACGAACAAAAACATCAAAGTTTACGGAAAGATGCTCGCGGATCTTGGCGGCGCGGATGTGTGTTACAGTGGTCCGGGGTGGACCGGGCACCTGGCCTTCATCGAGCCCACAGCACCGGAGTTTGCGGCGGCCTCACTGGAAGAGTGGAAGCAAATGAGCGCGCGGGTGTGCACCTTGCATCCTCTGACGATTGCGCAGAATTCGTTGCATGGGAGTTTTGGCTCCAGTGGAGATCTGTGTGCCGTGCCTCCAAAAGCGGCTACGATCGGACCGGCTGAAGTGGTGGCGGCTAAACACCGAGTTCAGAACCACGCGCTCAGTATCGGTGGCACATTTTCTTCCTGGCAACGATTGGTCTCGCGTCTGGTGATGCACGGACCGGTGACCCCTCTAGTCCCAGAGTCGCTGTTGCAGACGCTGCGCACCGACGTATGGGTCTCGGAAACGGCCGCCGCCAATATCGAGCCTCGCTGGGAACGCGGTTACTGAATGACTCCCTGACGCCCTGCTCAGGGTCATTACGGAGGTTGCCTTCCTTGGCCTTTTCACGGCCGGAAAACGGTGCGACTACTGGAGTTGGCGGGCGACGCGAAGGGCGATTTCACCTCCGATGGCCAGACTGGCAGTAGCTGCTGGGCTGGGTGCATTCAAGACATGCAAGGCGTCTGGCCTTTCGATGAGTTCGAAGTCTTGCACCAGCTCACCCCTGGGCGTCATCGCCTGTGCACGAACCCCTGCTCCACCGGGACTAAGATCCTCCAGACGAACTTCCGGGACTAAGCGCTGGAGCGATGCGCAGAAAAGCTGCTTACTAAAGGAACGACGCACCTCTTCGAAACAAAGCCGGCCATGCTTGCGCATAAAACGCCAGAGGCCGGGGAAGGTGAGCGCATCTAGGAGCTCTCCGAGGNNGTGAAGATCCGATTTGCGATATCCTTCGCGCGCGCCGGCCAACACAGCGTTCGGACCCGCCTCGACACCTCCTTGGATCATG
This sequence comes from Opitutaceae bacterium UBA6669, assembly GCA_002455175.1. Lineage (GTDB taxonomy): Bacteria > Verrucomicrobiota > Verrucomicrobiia > Opitutales > Opitutaceae > UBA6669. The sequence continues at coordinate 15,115 of DKKJ01000427.1, read as the reverse complement.
CGTGTGAAGTGTACGCCCAGAAAGGGGAACTGCGGATCCGGCACGGGATAAATGAGGTGCTTGACCAAATGGGTACGTTGTGGCCGCAAGACAAAGTATTCTCCCCGGAAGGGAACGATTCGGGTTCGACGTGCTTCGCCGGCCAGCGCGCTCACGCGATCGCAGTGCAGACCGGCGCAGTTGACGATGAAGTTGGCTTCGACATCCCCCTGAGCATGCTGGACCCGCCAGTAGTTTCCTCGACGNNATCCGCCAATTTGGCGACGACGGCGGCGTAATCCACGATGCCTTCTTCCGGGACAAGCAGGGCCGCTTTCCCATTCGCGTACGGCTCGCGTTCGCGTAATTCATCGGAGGATAGCCAGCGTACTCCTTGCAGGCCATTGGATTGAGCTCGCTCGTGCAGGACGCGGAGGCGGGTGACCTCCTCGGCATCTACAGCAACGACGACTTTGCCGCAGATTTCATGAGCAATCTCGTGAGTGCGACAGAATGTGGTGAGTTCACGGATACCCTCTACCGCCAAACGAGCTTTGAGCGATCCAGGTTTGTAGTAGAGCCCAGCGTGGAGCACGCCGCTATTATGTGTGCTTTGATGTTGGCCGAAATTAGACTCTTTCTCCAAGACGAGAATGCGTGCGGCAGGGAGCGCCCTTTGCAGTTTGAGTGCTGTGGCTAATCCGACCAATCCTCCTCCAANNTCATTGAGAATCTTCAGTTTGCGTGGCGTGCGCCCAGCAGGCAATCGCCTTCGGGGAGCACGAGTGTTTTGGTTCGGTTCTTGAGTTCACGGTTATCTGCTGGTGGGTATTCGGTGAGGGAGTGGCGGATGCTGAATCGCCATTGCCTTCGTGAGGCCTTTTCTAGACAACCAGATTCCACCACACTCTTTTAAGCGAACTGACCTCAACGCGGGTTCCGTTCCTCGCCACGTCTTTTGTTTTTCTGGCTATGAAAACTGCCTCAGCCTCATCCGATTTTTGGATATGTCCGCGACGTGTTTCTGCTCAACGGACCCAACTTTGCTTGAGCCTCGCCAACGTCGACGCATCTTGGCGTCCCCTGGGTCGCTCGTGGACGGGGGAGGGCTTCGACACGGCACGCGGCTGGGCGCGGGTTCAGTGGCAAGACGATGTTCTCGTGTACGATATGGTGTTCGTTGGTGGTAGAGCGACCAACGAGGCGCGGACTCTCAATGAGCTGACGTGGGAACTCGGCGATGTTTCAGAGATCTTTGCTCAAGTAGACGGACGTGCCGAGTACATAGAGGTCCACGTTACTCCGGAGAACCAGCGATTGCAGTTGCTCTTCCCGCATGGAGCCATCGAGCGCGTGCGCTCGGCGCAAGTGCGACTCGCTGACTACTTCATTGAAGATCCCGAGTGGGTGCAAAGCTGGACCCGCGTAGAGCAAGACTTCTGGTCTGTTCACGTGCAGATCCCTGCGTCGCGCTTTCACCTGGATCGGTTCAAGTCGGGACAGATCCTGCAGACTGCTGTTTGCCGATACGATTGTACGTTAGGAGCAACTGCCGTGATTTCCTCGACGGCACCGTTCAAGGAAGCATCTTTTCACCGCCACGCAGAATGGACTCCGCTCGCGCTCGTAGATGGCTGAGCTTAGCCCTAGAGCGAGTTTGCCCGGGCTACTGTTTTCGAGGCTTGGCGTCCCCTGAGAGTCTACTCTTCGGTCACCCGTTCACCACCCTCATTCTGACATGGCTACGACAATTGATCATCTCCGCGTTGACCATCAGGTAACCATCCTCCGCGAGTTCGTCGACCTCGACGGCACCCGCCTGCGAGCGGGCGAGGAGGGGGTGTTACGAGACCTCGCTTTCGATCAAATCCGACTGGAAATCAGCCTGGTGATTGAGCGTGGAAGCCAATCGGTATTTTTGCGGTTTCCGCTAAAAGCTCCGACGGGTCCGAGGAATGGACATATGAAAGAGTATTTCAAGATGGGTGACTATACCCCTCGGCAGGCGCGAGTACTTGACCAAAGAGCGTTTGGACGAAGAGAAGAAGCTACCTTGTCGACAGCAAACGAACCGATCTCAGGCGTGACAGCGGAGCGTACTATGGACTTAGACGGGCCAGACTGCTTGGAAGACGTTGAGGAACGCATCCGGCGCGAGGTTCAGCACATCGGCGCTGCAGCCTCCATTGCGGAGATGTATGCGCAACGGATGCGTGGCTTTTTACGCGCAGGCAATCGGCCTAGGGCATTGGCGGCCTTTCAACTCGCTGTGCGTTGGATGGGAACCTACGCCAGTTGGGCCACGAGCGGCGGGGAGGGTGCGGCGCTTTCGGCGGAGCGTGACGAATTCGTTCAGGCACTTACTCAGGAATTAGGAGGAGATCCGAGTTAGCTGAATCCTGCGGGGGGTTAAACTCCAAGCACTGATCCCGCTTTGGCTGAAACGTGGGGCTGCGGCGAGACCGTGAATGAGCCTAAGTTTAGGCATCCAAGCAGAACTTTCCCGCTTGGGCGCGATTAGGGACTTTGATCTGAAAGCGAAATGCAATCAGTGGTAGAGCCAGCTGGTGGAGATGGATGGGCTCTATCGGAAATCGTTCGTNNGTCGCTCAGGCCACACCTACACTGCCGATTTTTCACTTCGAAGCTCACTTGCCACCCTCCGCTGACCCACGAAGAGTGGGGGCGTGAATCTTGGCGCACAACTCTGTGTCACCTGTGGGTTATGCTGTGATGGCACCCTCTTTGATCTCGTTAAACTCGAGGCAGGTGATGATCGCGCTCGCCTGAAGGCATTAGGACTTCCGGTGAAGCTCTCGCGCGGTACCCTGCCTGTCGCTCGATTTCCCCAGCCCTGTGCGGCGTTATGTAAGGATCGGACGTGTCGCTTGTACGCCGATCGGCCTTGGCAATGTCGGGAGTTTGAGTGTGGTGTCCTTAAGCAGGCAAATGCGGGCCGGATTAGTGTAGGTNNCAAGGCGCGACGATTATTGCGCCAACTCGGTGATACCTACGAGCACCGTTCGCTGGGCGAGCGCTTCCATCGCACCTCCGAGCGCCTTGAGGCGAGCAACCTCGATGCCGAAGCCAACGCGACTTTCGCCGATTTAAGCCTGGAGATTCATCATCTAAAATTGAAGACCTTGGATCACTTCTACACTCAGACCGGTCCGGAAAAAGGATCCTTGGTTTAAGGCGTCGATGTCAGATCGGAGCGCTACGTTAGCGAGGTTCGAGCATACATCTCTTAAGCGAATGAATCACGCTCTAGTCCAACAGATGAGAGACTCAGTTGGCGCTACAATAGAATCGGTGTTTAAAGAATTAATCACGGGGTCGGCGAAATCGAGCGACTCCACCTAGTCATTGAGCGGAAGAGGAGCCTTCTTGTCAGCCATCTCAGCGCTTGCACAATTTTGTCATGACTCACACCGCAAAGCTTGCTGAGAAGCCCCATCAATTGACGTTGGCAGAGTGGGCCAGCTTGCATTCCCATCTCGTGTGGGCTTATGACGGCGCGGTCAGCCCAGAGGGTAGGAGAGGTCAGATGCACTCGGAGCATCTGACTGCTTGGCTCATCCGACAGGGCTCCGTAAAAGTGACGCAGAACGGGCACACCTACCGTGCTGGTAAAGGTGAGTGGCTCTTTCCTCCCGCAGGGGATCGGTGGCAGAGTTTTTCGGATAACGCCCGTATTCTTTCTCTCCGTTTTCGCGCCACGTGGCCGACAGGAGAAGATCTTTTTCGGAACGCTTTGGATCACGCGCTTCCCGAAGATCGATATCCGGAATTGCTGCGGGCAGCGGTACCCTTGGTGAAATTCGTGCAGACCACATTTCCTGACTACGGCAATCACTTGATGCAGGCACCCGCGGATCTGCAACAGCATGTCGAACTCCAATCTCTGTTCTCGCGCTGGTTGCAAACGGTGGTAGCGACCTTGACCAACGAAGGCCTGTTGCCTTCGCGTATGGGTACGATGGATCCTCGACTCCTGACTGCAGTAAGAGCGCTGGATGCCGCTCCCATCAATGTTCGTATCCCGGAAACCAAACTCGCAGAANNTTGAAGGAAATTGCGTTTGAGTTGGGGTTTTCATCGCTGCCTCACTTTTCTGCGTGGTTTCGACGTTATCACGGTGTCTCTCCGCGTGCACTCCGTCGGAAAACTGTGGTCGAGACTGCGCCGCGACGGCAAAAACGTATAACTTTAGGACGTACTTAGATAAGTGGTCGAGGTTGTCCTTTGTGGCTTTGACTCCGAAGTTAGAATCAATCGGGCGAACCCGGCAACCACCCATATTCGCTGATCAAGTCCTTTGCTATTTACTGATGTCCTTTTCCACTACTACTCCAAAAAACTATAACTACGATGTCGTGGTCATGGGCGGGGGCGTCTCGGGTTCAGTCGCCGCCATTGCCGCAGCCCGAAGTGGTGTAAAGGTTCTCCTGATTGAGGAGCAGGGATTCCTCGGCGGGTCGTTGACCTCGATGGGTGTAGGACCGATGATGAGCTTTCACAACGGGGCCGGGGTGCAGGTGGTCCAAGGTATCGCCGACGAGATCATTGAACGCTTAAAAAAGCGGGGCGCGAGTCTCGGACATATTCCGGATACCACTACGTATTGCAGCACCGTAACGCCTTTTGACAGCGAGGAGCTGAAGGTGGAATTGGAGACGATGCTGGTCGAAGCCGGTGGCGACGTGTTGTATCATTCCCAATTGGGAACGGTTGAAAGGGAGGTAGGACGAATCGTGCGCCTGACGGTCTGCAATAAGGCGGGTTTGATGGTGGTCTCTGCTACTGTTTTTATCGATGCCACGGGAGATGCAGATCTCTCGGCCCGGGCCGGCGTCCCGTTTGTCAGCGGACGCAAGGCAGATGGGGCGTCCCAGCCGATGACGATGAACCTGAAGTTGGCGAACGTGGATACGGCTGCGATCCGCGCGTATGCCTTGGAGAATCCCGACGATTTTCTCTGGCAGNNCTCGCATCAGCCTAGCCGGCTTCCTCAAATCATGGAAAGCGGCGCAACGGGCTGGAGAGGTCGACGTTCCTCGTGATCAGGTTCTTTTTTTTGAAACAGCGGTGCCGGGTGTGGTCATTGTGAATACGTCGCGGGTGACCGGTCTGGATGCGACGGACCCGTTTCAACTGAGCAAAGCGGAGATGATCGGCCGTCGGCAATGCGGACAGATTTTCGCGTTTTTGCGACGCCATGCTGTTGGCTTCGAGAAAGCCGTGCGGATGGATAGCGCTCCCAAAATCGGCGTGCGAGAGTCTCGCCATGTGATGGGCCTCTACACACTCACTGCGGATGACCTGTTTCATGCTCGTCCTTTCGAAGACGCGATCGCACTGGGTGGGTATCCCATTGACATTCACTCGCCGGACGGTGCGCAAACCGATAGCACCCATTTTCCGCCAGATAGCATTTACCAGATTCCCTCCAGGAGCCTGCTGGTGGCCGAACCGACGAATCTCGTCGTGGTGGGGCGATGCATCAGTGCTACTCATGAAGCGGCGGCGGCATTTCGAGTGACTCCCATTGCCATGGCGATTGGTCAAGCGGGAGGGGTCTTGGCGGCTGAGGCGGTTCTGGGAGCCGTTGCGCCGTCTCAACTCCCGTTTGGACAGGTTAAGAAACGACTGCTCGCACAGGGCGCACGACTGCCCTAGGTCTCTGTCACCTGCCGTCCTCTTTCCCGTATGCTTACCCCTGAGCGCCGTCGCTGGCTCATTCTGGCAATTGTTTTTTGCGTGATGGTGCTGAACTATTTGGACCGGCAGGTGGTGTCTGTCCTCAAGCCTACCCTCAAGGAGGAGTTTGCCATCGATGATCGAGGTTATGCCTACCTAGTGAATGTCTTTACGTTTTGTTATGCTTGCGCCTATCCGGTGGCAGGGTGGTTAGCAGATCGGTATGGAGCGGGACGCATGATGTTTTTGGGTGTCATCGGTTGGTCCGTCGCCTGTTTGTGTGGAGCTATGACCCGCACCCTTGGACAATTGGCGTTCACTCGCGGTCTGTTGGGGATTGCTGAACCGACGACGTTTCCCTCGCAGCTTCGGGTGGTTACGATCTGGTTTCCCTCACGGTTACGAGCAACGGCTAACAGTATCTGTGCGTCGGGCAGCACCCTTGGCGCGATCATCGCCGCGCCCACGGTCGCGTGGTTGGCGGTCAACTACCACTGGCAGGCGGCCTTTATCGTTCCGGGTGTTGCGGGTCTGATCGTGGCCGTGCTGTGGTGGCTCATTTATCGCGACCCCCCGGCCGCGGCTGTACCGATTGTCGGCGATGCCGCCTCTTCGGTTGGCACCGAAGCCCCTTTTTCTTGGGGGCAACTCTGGCGCACCCGCAGCCTTTGGGGCATTTTGCTCAGTCGCTTTATCAGTGATCCCGTTTGGTACTTTTGTTTGTTCTGGCTGCCTGGATACCTGCAAGAGCGCTCGGGGCTCACGCTTGCTGGTGTGGGGATGGTCGGTTGGATACCCTTTCTCGCTGCCGATTTGGGAGGACTGGGAAGTTCGATCGTCTCCGACCGTCTCGTTAAACGCGGGATCGCTCCCTTACGCGCGCGCAAGCTGACCTTGGCTGGGGCTGCGTTGGTTGCGCCCGTATGCATCCTCACGCCACATCTCCCACATGTTGCGGTGACTCTCGCGATTTTCAGTGTGGTCGGCATGGTCTGCCTCACCTGGCTTTTCAATTTGGGTGTGGTCGTTTCAGAGGCCTTTCCTGCGGCGAATGTCGGGAGCGTGTGGGGTATCGCTGGTGCGTGCGGAGCCGGAGGAGCCATCCTCTTCAATACGTTTGTGGGAAGTGCCATGGAAAGCATTGGTCCCGGCCGTGTCTTTGCCGTGATGGCGTTGCTCCATCCTATTGCCGCTGGGGTGCTCTGGCTGATGGTGCGCCGCGAGCGTAGGCCCGCCTGAGTTGCTATCCGGGCCTTGTTCCCGTTTGACCGCGTCTGATGCTTCGTCTCAGGGTGAGACGTGGTGGCCGCACACCCTTCCTCCTTCATGAACGACCTCTCTCGTTTTCCTGCGAACCTATTGCTATGGGCCGGTATCCTTCTTGCGTTCTTGGGGGCGTCCGGGCTGCAGGCGCGCCAGGTAGGACTCGCTGAGCGACTGGTACTCGCACCAGAGCCACAAAGTGTCCGTTATGAAAAGGAGACGCGCGTTTTTCCCAAAGAGTTTGCCGTACGTGGACTCGATTTTGCGAACCCGGGACATGACACTACCGTTGAAACCCTCCGGAGCCTGCAGAACGTGCTCACGGATTCCGTGGTTACCTTTCGGGACACAGGTGAATACCTGATTCAGTTCGTGGCTTCGGAGAGCATTGNNTGGCTATCGTCTTGAGGCGACCGATGCAGGAATCACCGTTAGCTACCGTGCCGTCGAAGGTCTGTTTTACGGTGCGCAAACGGTGTATCAGCTGATTGCTCACGCGGAAGCGGGTCACACGTTGCTGTTCTTTGACGAAGTGCTCGCCGAATCGGTCAAAAGCCTGCCCGTGTTAACCATTGACGATGCGCCGGCGTACGCCACCCGCTCCTTTCTTGTCGATCTCGGTCGCGCACCGTTTTCCCTCAGTTACCTTAAGCGCATCGTAAGGATCGCTGCACACCTCAAGCTCAACACCCTGCATGTCCGGCTCTATGATGACGAGCTTGCGGGATTTCGCTTCGCGCACCTTCCGATTGGTCGCGAAAATCCTTTCGCGCTCAACGCTGCGGACCTGCGTGAACTCGTCCGCTACGCTCGCCGTTATCACGTGGCGATCATTCCCGAATTGGAGTCGTGGGCTCATGTTCAAAGCGTGACCTATCATTTTCCTTGGCTTCGCGGAGCCGATGGAATGTGGGGTGGGGCTTCTTTCGGCATTGGAGAGCCTACGTACGCGCTCTTGGAAAAGATCTATGATGAGATCATTCCCTGTCTAGAGGACACAGCTGCCGTGCACGTTGGGTTAGACGAGGCTGTTTGGTCCGTGCTCCCGGGAGAGGAGGCGCGTGGCCATACGCCTGAAAATATGGTGGGTCGTATTCACGAAATCCTGATGAAGGTCGCGGAACGGCACAGAAAAAAGATCACGATGCATCTTTGGGCTGACCACGGGGGACGTCCCATTCCGGCGGCAATCAAAGACCGGGTGGTCGTGCAGCCCTGGGGATATCACGACACCATGAAAGACGAGATCATCAAAAAGCTTAAGGTCTTTGGAGGTGCGGGCAAAACCCCTGTCATGATGGGCGCGGGAGTCAGTTGGATCCGCGCCAATGGCGACTATGAAGCCAGTCGGCACTGGGCGCAGGCGGGCCTGGATTACCCAAACGTCGAAGGGATCACCCTTTGTCTTTGGGGTACCAACGACGTGGCCGGACGATTGATGACGTTGTTTGGCGGAGCGGGAGTGGCTTGGTCTCCACAGACCTTCGTGCGCGCCTCCAACGACCCTCTCGGCGAGTACCTGCGTAATCGCAAGGACCGGGAGATGAAAAAGTGGCAAGCTATTTTCCCCGATGCTGATCGGCGAAGCCTAGACCTCGAGCGCGGACCTGATGTGCTTGTCGGGCGGTACGTGGACTGGCCCCTGGCCGGGAAGCCCGTCGCACCCACGGCAGAATCTCCTGGTTACTCACCGACAAGAAAACCGTAGTTCGGGTAGGGTGGTATGGGACGCTGGTTGGCGCGGTAGTGTGTGAAGATCAACAGGCCGCCTGTTACCACTATAACCCGGGGATAACGGGCGATCGGCATAAGTGTGATTATCCAGAAAAAGAAGTATTCAGGACTCGCCCCTTCAACGAACGACACGCCGGTGAATGACAGTTGCTCAAAAAAATAGGGCGATTATAGAGTAAGTCCCGTTCATCGATAAAATCTTCCAGATGAAAACCCCAACAAATGTTTTTCCTGGCGGATGGGCGTGCGGCCTCACTCGATGCCTGCTTTGGCTAGGATTTCTGCTCGCTGACGGAAGTGTCCCGTTAGCAGCTGAGACCGCAGAGCAGGGGCCTACGCGATCGGTGATCTACAAACGTATCGGCGACATTGAACTCAGCTTGGACATTTTTCTGCCTCCCGGGCATCGTGAATCCGATCATCGTGCCGCTATCGTTTTCTTTTTTGGCGGAGGGTGGAATGAAGGCTCTCCGAGCCAGTTCTATCCTCACTGCCGACATTTGGCTGCCCAAGGTGTCGTGGCGTTTTCTGCCAATTACCGAGTGAAAAAGCGTCATGGTACTACGCCCCGTGAATGTGTTTTGGATGCTCGTTCCGCCATCCGTTGGGTAAGAGCGAATGCTGCCAGCCTCGGTGTGGATACGCAGAGAATCGCAGCGGGAGGCGGGTCTGCCGGGGGGCACATAGCGGCGGCGGCAGCAATTAACCCGGGGTGGAATGAGCGAGGGGAGGATACGAGAGTGAGCGGAATTCCCGACGCGCTCGTCTTGTTCAATCCTGTATTCGACAATGGACCTGGTGGTTTTGCTCACGATCGAGTGAAGGACTATTGGGAGGAGATTTCCCCACTGCACAATATCGATGCCAGAACGCCCCCCACGATTGTGTTCTTGGGTACCCACGATAAACTTGTTCCTGTCGCCACCGCTGAGACGTATCGAAAACGCATGCAGAACGCGGGACGGCGCTGTGATCTCCATCTTTTCGAAAACCAACCGCATGGATTTTTCAACTACGTGAATCGCGGGAATTACGATCGCACTGTGGTTTTGATGGATGAATTTTTGGCGTCGCTTGGATTCTTGGTTGTAGAAAAGTAGCGCGCATTCGTATCGGCGTCTCGATTGCGGCTGGTTTGCGCTGGCCCGATGCGGTCAAAGCTGAGCCGTTTGAGACGATCGTTATGGCTTGTTGGACTATCGATTAATTCTTTTCGGCGCGATGCAATGGAAGAGCTTGCATCAGTCGTGTGGTCGCCGCTGCATTCCTGGTCGCCTTTTGGCGATTGGGAACCGCTCGTGAGGTCCTCTCTGGCTTTACCATTGTTAGCTTCTTTCTCAGGCGGTCGGCATTTGCGTGCTGGCTCGCTCACCCTCAAATCGAACTACCGTGCCTGACGATTCCTTGAACACGTTTTCTGCCCAACTCGCGCCGCTCGACTGGGCTGTTATCGCGGCTTATGGCGTCGGTATGCTGGTTATCGGCTGGTGGTATAGTCGTGGCAACCGTAGCGGCGACGATTACCTCGTCGGAGGGCGTAAGATGAATCCGATCGCGGTCGGGCTCTCGTTTTTCGTGGCGCTCTTTAGCACGGTGACCTACCTCGCCGTGCCGGGTGAGATTGTACGGCATGGGCCCATCATCCTGAGCGGTCTGTTGGCCTATCCCTTCATTCTTTTTCTGACGGGCTGGTTTATCATCCCCGCCTTTATGAAGTTGATGGTCAACAGTGGCTACGAGTTGCTGGAGACACGACTGGGGGTTGCTCCCCGGATGCTTGGAGTGTCTCTATTTCTCCTCATGCGGTTGATGTGGATGGGTGTGATCATCTTTGCCACGGTGGATAAGGTGTTAGTGCCGCTGGCAGGTCTGTCGTCGTCTGCGACCCCGCTGCTTTGCGTTCTCTTAGCGGTGCTCACGATTATCTACACCGCGATGGGCGGTTTGAAGGCGATTGTGACAGTCGATGTCATTCAAGCCTGCCTCCTTTTCGGCGGTGTGTTCGTCTCCATGGCCCTGATAACGTCTCGCCTGGGCGGTATTGATGGTTGGTGGCCTGACGCCTGGCCCGATCACTGGCAACCGCTCCGGGTTTTTCAGGGTGAAGGCAATGAGCGGACGATGTTGGCAGCTTTTGTCGCAGTTTTAGTTTGGTTCGTCTGCACCACCGGCTCGGATCAGATGGCGGTACAACGCTACTTGGCGACGCGTGACGTCAAGGCAGCGCGGAAAATGCTTGGGGTCTCTTTGGTGGCAGGGTGTTGTATTCAGGTCACGCTAGGATGTCTGGGGCTCGCGCTGCTAGCCTATGCCACCCAAAATCCGGGCTGGGTGACGGGAGGTGAGCTGACGGGTGCAGGTGCCGATCTACTGTTCCCCAGTTTTATCGCCACGGTTCTGCCTGCAGGATTGGCGGGTCTCATTATCGCTGGCCTTTTGGCTGAAGCCATGAACAGCCTTTCTTCCGGCATGAACGCAGCGAGTGCAGTCATCGTCACGGATCTAGTCGGACGTTTTCGCGGGCTCAAATTTACCACCCTGCAAGAGTTGCGTTGGCTGCGTTGGGTTTCCGTGGGGGTGGGTGTGATCGTCGTGGTTTTGAGCGTCGGAGTGAGCTACGTGCAGGGCAATCTCCTCGAACTCTCCTACAAAGTGGTGAACCTGCTGACAGCGCCGCTCTTCAGTCTATTCTTTTTGGCTATTTTTATCCGCTGGGCCACGAGCTTTGGTTCTTTAATCGGTGCGCTAGCTGGCGTCGTGATCACCGTTACCGTCAACTATTGGCGTGAACTCACTTCGGCGATGAATCATCTGTTCGGAACGTCGCTAGCGACCGAGCCCGTCATCAGTTTTCTTTGGGCCACTCCTCTGAGTTTCGTCGGAGCTGCCTTGGTCGGTTCACTCGCAAGTCTGCTGCCCATTGGCCCCGCTGCTCGACCGTCGGTCTCCGCTTCAGCGTGACCTCAGGTTGATCTCCGGTGGAGAGGACGGCTTGGAAGAGATGGAAACGTGTTCGCAATTCTCAAGCCCAGCGACAATCCAGGATTCTATTCTCGAAATGCACTCCTCGTGGAGTGGGGCCCAAACTTAGTACGGTCCCAGAAATGTTTTAAGAGTGTCTCTTGCTATGAGGTTTTAATTCCTGTTTTGGCGTACGCGATCCGGTGGAGGATCTCGCTCTGGAGGATGTCTCAGAACATCGCCGTGGCAGAAAGTGATCACACTTTCCGGAGGAGGGACTCGTTCCATCGAGTCTGGATCGAGGATTTNNCGAGTCCCTCCACCGGCAATTTAGGCAAGCGTTGTCCCTCCGTCGCGAAACGATCTGAACATCTACGTTCCGAGACAGCCTCTCTGTTGAGACCGGGAAGCGCACACCGTGCCACAACGTCAGCTCGCCACGCCGCGATACTCGTCGTCGCGATAGGTGGGCGGACGAGTGTCCTGTCCGTGCCGTGCTGCCGGTCTGAATGTGAGCGCGATCAGGAACGCGCCGAGACCCACGGCGAACGAACCGAGGAACAGTCCCCCGTAATTTCCGAAGCGATCAAAGATCAGCCCACCGATGACCGGCCCGGTCGCCATGCCGAGGCTGCCGGCCATGGCGGTGCCGCCGATCACCGTCCCCATCATGCACAGCGGGAAATTTTCACGAGCGAGAACGGAGTAAAGTGGCATCACTCCGGCGTAGATAAATCCGAACGCGGCAGCGACGGCGTAGAANNAGAACGCCGTGAGCTCCCGCACAAAATAGTAAGCCAGCGCGCCGAACGATTGAAGCAGCAGGCCGTATACGAGGACGCGCTTTGCGCCTGGGCGATCTCCGAGAAGACCGAAGACCACGCGACCTACAAGACCGGCCAAGCCTTCCACGCTGTAGATCGTGACCGCTGCAATCATGGGGATTCCGCACGCCACGGCGTAACTTACAGTATGGAAAATCGGACCTGAGTGCGTCGCGCAGCAAAAGAAGTTGGTCAGGAGCAGAATGATGAATTGCGGAGAGCGAAGCGCTTGTCCCCTGGACATTTCTTGAGCGGAATCTCTAGCAGAAGACGCCGCTGCCGTTCCTTGTACCTCAGCCTTTGCGAGCGGTGATCGACGTATCAGGAACGCNNTGCCGGCGGACACCAGTGAGACTGCAAGACTGCGGTGCGTGTCGAACCAGCCCGTTACGCAGGCCATCAGGGGTGCGAAGATCGCCGCCGTTGCGCCCCCGACAAGAACCCCAAAGATGAGTTGAAACTGAAGCAACGAGGTCGCTCGGCTCGCCAGAGCCAAACTGGCGGCAAGGATGATAGAGCCCGTCATGACGATGCCACGAGGTCCCCACCGATCCGAAAGTGAGCCCCACAACACACTCCCGACCGCCATCGCAAGAAACCCAATCGTCATCGCGGTGGAAACACCCGTGACCGACCATCCGGTGCTGCGGGCGATGGGCACCAGAAAAACCGGCAATGATAACATGGCCCCGATGGCCACGCAGCCAAGTAAGCCTCCGGCGGCGACAATCACCCAGCGGTAGCGTGTGTTCGTCATGCGGCTATAACTCGTAGAAGTGGAGTACTCATATCCTACCTATTCAACGAGTGACACGTTCGTAAAACGACAGTGATGCTGCGATTTGTCTTCGAGCTTGGTGGCGTCTCATTGTTGATTGATTGCATCAAGATACTGATGTCCAGTTAGATACGAGCAAATCTGTCATATGCCTGCTGGGACATGGATTAGGGAACGTCGCGAGGGCGTCTATGAGTTTAATCTATGCGATGGCTTCTCGGACCCGAGCAGGTCCGTCTGTATGGAATGAGTGGGTGCTTCTCTCTGTGGTCACTTGCAGGCCATGGCTCTTTGTTGCTGCGGAGGTTTTGTGTAACTCATTCTTCGTTGTATCAGAAAGTTAATTACTGATCGAGCGAAGGAGGTATGCCTTTGGGCAAAGCCAGTGCAGTCAGGACCACCGTCGGGACATCCGGCTCCTGTGGTTCTATGCTTCCAAGCTCGTGTAAGGAGATCATTGCCTCAAGCTCAGCATTCAGGGTCCCTGATGCATGGCAGACTCCTTATAAATAGGAAAGACCTCTCCAGAATTTGGTGCCTCGAGGCAAAACCTAGGTGAAGGAGCTGGCCCTCAGGCGGAATTTGGACTGAAATTCAGTCCAAGAGATTCGTTTTGGCATTGGGTGACCGAACTTGACCATGCAGTCATTCACCCCTCGCGGTCGGTGCAAGCTGCCGCAACCCGCAAACCCCTCACCGCTATGAACCCACGTTCTCCGCTTTCTGCTTTGGTTGGTTATCTTGTTGTGCTTGTTATTTTCGGGTTCTGCATCCCGGCCTCATCTTACTCGCAGACGCCGACGGGCGTTATTGAAGGACGGGTTTTCAACGCTGCTACGGGGTCTGCCCTCATCAATGCTCGAGTAACCGTAACTGGCGTTGCGGCAAGCGCAGTCACCGATGCTGCTGGCTCATTTCGTATCGCAGGCGTACCTGCTGGCGAAACAAAGGTTATAATCGAATATCTAGGATTTCAAAGTGCGACCGCCTTTGTCCGGGTAGCACCTGCAGAAACGACTCGTCAGGAATTTGATCTTTCTCTGGAAGGCTCGCCAAAATCATCGTCAGGCATTGTGCAGCTTGATCAGTATACGGTGGTNNGGTGGTGGCAGATCGTGAGATGAGCGCTCAGGCCATCGCGATGAACGAACAACGCTCTGCTCCTAACATCAAGAACGTGGTGGCCATCGATGAGTTTGGAGACCGAGGTAACGAGAACATCGGAGAATTCCTGCTCTTTCTTCCCGGTGTCTCGATTGAAACTTCGGGTACTGAACCCAATTCTGTCGCTTTACGTGGGTTTCCCGGCAGCAACACCGGACTCACCATCGATGGTGCTGACCTCGCTGGTGCGCGGAATAACAATAGCCGTACTGTCGATTTGCGCGAAGTTCCCATGAACAACATTTCACGGGTAGAGATCACCAAGGTTCCTACACCTGANNACACGGCGGAAAACGCAATCATGTCCCTGGCACAACCGCCAAGTACATTCAACCTTCGTTCGACATCAGCTATCTCAAGCCAGTCAACCGCAAGCTAGCATTTACCCTGGGACTTTCCCGTACGTGGCGGCAAAAGCCTATGGAAACCGATGGAACCACCGATGAGACGGCTGAGTGGAACCTGGTGGAGGGCTTTCAACGCACCAGTCAGTGGAACAGCCTCGCTCAAACGACACGAACGGCTTCTGGACAAATCGGCATGGATTGGCGGATAAGTGATNNGGTTACCATGCAAGCCGGTCCAGATTCATTGCCTAAGAATAATACCACGCATCTCACTTTGAAGTATCGACACCGTGGAGACGTTTGGCGCATTGATGCCTCGGGATCTCATTCTGCAGCTGCTTCTGAGACGTTTGATGTTGAAAGAG
>DKKJ01000202.1 GCA_002455175.1 Opitutaceae bacterium UBA6669 | reverse complement strand
CTAAGGACTCAGGGAGGGACGCGTTCTCTCTCGTCCGGGGATCGCGTGATGAGCGCAACGCCAGGTGGTCCACGCAGTCGCGGCGCCTGTGACTACAAACCCGGCCACGAGAGACCGTGGCCCTCCCTTGCCTTTTTGCCACGTGGAGACGTTCCGAGGCAGCCTCGATTCCGCCTCCAGCCTTGCTCGTATCGGCAGGCTCGTTCCCCGGGCTACCTCTCCGCATGAGACTTCCTCTCTGGGTTTTGCGGTTGATGCACCGGAGTCGGCTTTCCCGAAGCCGTCTCAAAGGCGGCTGGATTCACTCCCGCCTCGGAGACCGTATTCTCGATAAAAAGCTGTGGACTCCCACCGCGGAATCCCTCGCACGAGCCTGGTTGGTGGGCTTTCCCATCACCGTGATGCCGTTCTTGCCGGCGCAGTCTCTGTTTGCGGTGATCGCCGCTCTGTTTGTGAGGGGTAACATATTGTTGTGCATTGCCTTGCAGTTCCTCTCTACCCCGTTCACCGCCCCTGTGCAGATCTCTGTGTGTTATTTCGTAGGAGAGGTCGTTCGCGGGACAAATCCGGCGGCCGTGTGGAAACATGTTTTCTCCGCTCCGCGCGAAATTTTCACCCGTGAAGGCGCCATCTCTATGTATGTCGGGGCGTTCGTGGTGGGAATCATCGGCGGTTGCCTCGGATACGCGGTGATTAGAAAAACCTGGCGAGCGGGCCCCCGGCGACCTCGGCGCAAACCTCCTGAGCCACCGAGCACTCCCCCGTCTGCAGCGGTGGAACCCCCGATTGACTAGGACATTGCGAGGATAAGTGCCCGAAGCTCTGCCTCAAATTCTGTCTGGAGCGAAGTAAGATCGAGACGATAGCGAAAATTTCCCGGTGACACGGACGGGTACCTGCTGTCGTCATGGGAGTTGCGTCGCTCGCCGCCTTTTGCCGACGTCGTTTTATGACCACACCTCCAAGCGCTCCTTCCGTTTCCGAAGCTGCTGAGCTTCCTCTCTTTTCGTGGTTGGAGGGGAGAGGCGCTGGCATCCTGTTGCATCCGACGTGCTTCCCGGGGGAACAGGGAGTGGGGACCTTTGACGAAGCCGTCGATGACTTCCTCGCCTTTCTCCAACGCTCGGGTCTGACCTATTGGCAGCTTTGCCCGCTCGGGCCTACCGGCTACGGCGATTCTCCTTATCAGTGCTTTTCCGCCTTCGCCGGTAATCCCTACCTGATCGATCTGCAGGCATTAGTGCGCTACGGGCTACTTACAGCTCAGGACCTCGCCCCCTTGCGTGATTTAGATCACGACCGCGTGGATTTCGGCGGTCTATACCACTACAAATGGCCGCTCTTGCGCAAAGCTCACGCCTCTTTCCGCGAGTGTAAGCCCGTGCTGCCCTACGGCAGTTTCGAGGCCTTCCAATCAGAGCAAGCGAGTTGGCTGGAGCCTTATGCTTATTTTCGCGCACTGAAGGATCATTTCCAGGGCAAGCCCTGGTGGGAGTGGCCAGTCGAAACGCGTCATTTCACTAGCGCACGGTCGAGCGCATTGCGCCAAACCTTGGAACGGGAGATCGAAGCCCACGCGTTTTACCAGTACCTGTTCTTCGGCCAGTGGGCTCGTATACGCTCGGTCGCGGCACACCACGGAATTCAGATCATCGGCGACCTTCCCATCTTCGTCGCTCTCGACAGCGCGGATGTGTGGGCGAACCCGGAGCTCTTCGAACTTGATCCTACCACCTCGCAGCCGCTGGCAGTGGCGCNNTCCGAAGACGGGCAACTGTGGGGCAACCCCCTCTATCAGTGGGACGTGCATGCTCGCGACGGCTACGCGTGGTGGATCCAGCGCCTGCGTGCGTCGTTTGAGCTTTATGACGTGGTCCGCATCGACCACTTCCGCGGTTTCGACCAGTACTGGCGCATCCCCTTCCCGGCCAAAACCGCCAAAGTCGGTGCATGGACAGATGCCCCGGGGTTGAAATTGTTTCGGGTGATCAAGGCCGCTTTCCCTGATGCCCGCATCATCGCGGAAGACTTGGGCGAACTCACCGACTCTGTCGTCACGCTGCGTGAGCAAACCGGTCTGCCCGGCATGGCCATCCTCCAGTTCGCTTTCGGATCAGACACCGACAGTCTCTACCTGCCTCACAATCACACTGCCAACTCCGCAGTGTATCCGGGAACCCACGACAACAACACCACGCTCGGCTGGTACGCGACGGCGAGTGAAAAAGAGCGCGACCACGTGCGCCGCTATCTCAATATCAGCGGACAGGAAATCGGCTGGGACTTCATCCGGGCCGCCTACCGCTCGGTGAGTCGCTTGGCGATTTTCCCACTGCAGGACCTGCTCAGCCTGGGAGCGGACGCCCGAATCAACACTCCCGGCGAGGCCCAAGGCAACTGGCAATGGCGTTACCGCGCACCGCAGCTGGACCAGCACAAGGAAGGCACCGCCGACTACCTACGCTCACTAGGAAAACTCTATGCTCGCTAGTGGACGGCTCTCCCTGCAGCGGCGTCAGCCGCTAGCCCTCCGAATCGCGGGCAGGTCTTTCGGCTTAAACGATGGCCAGCTCATGCCGCTCTGATCATGCGACGGCCCAGAAAACGCGTCGTCTGGATCCTTTTGGGAAGCGCCCTGGCCGGGGTGCTTCTTCTCTACCTCGCGGGTGGCCTGCTCGTGGCTCGAGCGACCACCGCAGCCCTACCTTCCCTACTCGGAGCGGTGGGCGGTAACGAGGGCTCCCTCCGCCGGGTAGAATTTGAAGAGACAGCGCTCCGCCCCTGGCTGAGCGCCGAATGGGGTGGGATTGCCGTGGATGCTCTTCCCTCGGCGAGTCGCCACTTTCCGCATCCCGCTCCGGTACGCATTCGCGTTCGCCAAGCACGAGCGCGTGTGGTCGGCCTCTTCCCCGTTACCGTAGACCTAGAATTCGATGGCATTCGGGTAGACGCAGCCCTTTCACTGGATGGACCGGAAGATGTCCCGTTTGGCGGAGATGAATTCGATGTGCCCCTTCAGAAAATCGATAGCGGTCGTCTGGTGCTACCTGCAGTGGAGCTGGGCTCCGGTGTGCGCGCGGCTCTGCGCAAAGAACGCGCGATCGTGGCGTCCTTCCTGCGAGAGGGTGCTACCCCGCGAAGAGTGGAGCTCAACGCACGTTTGCATTTCAAATTGAACGACGTCCCGATGTCCGTCCGCCTCGAAACGGTACGCGCAGAAGGGAAGTCTCAACTTCGACTCAATCGGAGCGACCTCGATGTCCTTTCCCACCGCTATGATCGCCCGCTGACGGAGGCCGAGCGCGACCTCCTGGCCGCCAACCCTCTCAAGGCACCCGTCCTGCTGCGCATCAAAGAATACGTCGAGCGCTCCTCACGTCGCCTGGCTGCAGCGGATCGCGCCTATAACGAAGACTCCACCCGACATGTCCTCTGGAGCTATTGGCTGACCAAAACATTTGGTCCTGAATTCGCAGAAAAGGTGACCGAAGCCCACGAAATCGGTTCGGATAACACCGCCCAGGAAAGCGCGCGGGATCGCTCCAATAACCAACTCGGCCGGGAGTGGGCAGAAGCACAACGCACAGAGGGTCAAGTGGTTCACCGGGTTAAAACCGATCCACGCGTTCTTCGCTAGGGGCCGTCCGGCCCAGTGCCCGAGCCGCTTTCGCATAGACGGCACCCCCCGACGCGTGCATTTTTTCGGGCCGATGCTGTGGCTTCTCCGCTTCCTCCTCCGCCTCTGTTTCGGCTTCAAGGCACATCACGCTACGGTACTCACCACCCCGGGTCCTGTCCTGCTCCTGCCGAATCACGTCTCCTGGTTTGATTGGTTATTCATTGGGGCCTATCTCGATTCGGACTGGCGATTCGTCACATCCGCCACCACCGCGAAGCTCTCGCCCCTCCACCGCTGGATCATGGTGAATCGACGGACGTTTCCGATCGATCCGCTTTCTCCCTACGCCGCCAAGCATATGGCGGAGTACCTACAGACGGGCGGGCGCTTGGTGCTCTTTCCCGAAGGCCGCATTTCCGAAACCGGTTCCTTGATGAAGCTCTTCGATGGCACCGGCTTCCTGCTTCACAAGACGGATNNACTATTTGCGCGGAGCGCACCGACTGCCCTTCTCACGCAACCGCGACGACAAAGTTCTTTTCCCGCGCATCTCGATCCATTTTAGCGAGGCCCTCACTCCGCCCCGTATTGAAAACACCAGCACCGCCGAGGCCCGTGATCGACTCACAGAGTGGGTGCGCGATCGCATGGTCGAGCAGCGTTTCCATGCCGACCTGCAGGAAGGCCCCCAAACCCTCCCCGCAGCCATCCACGCTACCGCGCGTCTGCGGCCCGGACATCGCGTCCTGGAGGACATTTCCGGACATCTTACCTACCGTCGGCTGTTGATGGGGGCGGCTTTGCTTGATCGTCAATGGAGCGCGCTGCTTCCGACCCCTTCGCGAGTCGGCGTGCTCCTATCCAATGTAAATAGCATGCCCGCGACTCTCTTGAGTCTCTGGTGCGCCGGGAAGACTCCCGCCATCCTCAACTACACTACCGGTCCGGCCATCATGGTGGCCTGTGCCAAGCTTGCCCAGCTGACCCACATCATCACGTCACGCGCCTTCGTCGAAAAAGCACGGCTCAAACTCGAACCGTTGTCGGAGGCCGGTATTCAGTTTATCTATCTCGAGGACGTCCGTAAGCGCATCGGCAGCGTTGGTCGGCTGGCCGGGTTGCTCCGCTTGACGCGCTTCCGCCTTCCCCCGCAACTTGCCGCCAACGACACCGCCGTCGTCCTCTTCACCAGCGGCTCCGAGGGCGTGCCTAAAGGCGTGGAACTTTCTCACCGTAACCTGCTTTCCAACGTCACGCAGTTGCTCGCAGTATCAGATCTGCAGGATACGGATCGCGTCTTCAACGCGCTGCCTCTTTTTCACAGTTTTGGCCTGACCGCCGGGGTACTGCTGCCGTTGACGCGCGGTTTCTCCACCTTCCTCTACCCTTCGCCGCTGCACTACCGGATCGTCCCCATGGTGGCGTACCTGCAGGACAGCACGCTGCTGCTGGCCACCAACACCTTCCTGACGCTCTACGCCCGACAGGCTCACCCTTACGATTTTCGTTCGCTGCGCTATCTTTTCGCGGGCGCGGAAAAGGTGCAGGAAGCGACCTCCACCCTTTGGTCACAGAAGTTTGGAATCCGGATCCTGGAGGGTTATGGTGCCACCGAGTGCAGCCCAGTCATCAGCGTGAACACTCCTCTGGCTCCTCGGTATGGCTCTGCCGGAAGGTTGATGCCGGGCATGGACTATCGTCTCACTCCTATCGAAGGCGTCCCTCACGGCGGGCGACTCCACGTGCGCGGACCCAATGTGATGAAGGGCTACCTGAATCCCGAGGCCAACGCCACGTTTCGCGCGGGAGACGGGTGGTACGATACGGGTGATATCGTGACGGTGGACGAGCAGCGATTCATCCGAATCCAGGGGCGACTTAAACGCTTCGCGAAAATCTCCGGAGAAATGGTCAGTCTCACCGCCGTCGAGGATGCGCTGAGTGGGGCCTTCCCGCAGCATGTTCAGCGTTGCCAAGTCGCCATCATCACCCGACCAGACGAAGACAAGGGCGAACGTCTCGTCGCGGTGACGAACGAGCCTCGGCTCACGATTGATGAAATTCGCCAGGTCGCGCGCGCCAAAGGCGTCCCCAACCTGGGCATTCCCCGCGAGGTGATTGCAGTGATCAGCCTGCCCAAACTCGGCACAGGGAAAACGGACTATCGCGAGTTGGAACGTCAACTTAAAGACAAAGAGCCAGCGGCGTGATCGACCCGACGGGAACAGAGTCTTGGATCGCTATCGGGCTAGCTGCTCTGCTGGGCTATGCCCTCGGCTGCCTGAACACTGGCTACCTTTTGGTTCGCTGGAAAACAGGCCGAGATCTTCCCACCCTGGGCAGCGGCAACGCCGGTGCACGTAATGCAGGCCGGATTCTCGGTCGTAGTGGTTTTGTCCTGACGATGCTGGGCGACATGCTGAAAGGAGCTCTCGCTGTGGGGAGTGCCTTATTGTGGTTACCTACTCCTTTCGCCACAGCCTCCGCTCTCATCGCGGTGGTCGCGGGTCACCTCTGGCCCGCCCCTCTTGGATTTCGCGGAGGAAAAGGCGCAGCGACCGGATGCGCAGCCGCCCTGATCTACGCACCTGCCTCCACGAGCCTCGCGCTACTGGTCTGTCTGCTAATTTTCCTTTGTACCCGCCGTGCAACGCTGAGCGCGATGATCGCCTTCAGTACCTTGCCTCTTTTCGCGTGGATTCTCACGCGGGACCCTTTGGTTTCGGCGGCCTTGGCGATCGTGGCGGCGCTGGTGGTGTCGTCACATCGCCTCAACTTGGCCCACGAGCGCTCCCACACCTAAGTCATAATTTCTCAAGGCTGATCCCTGCCCTTTCTTTTTAACATGCGCGCACCCTCGTCGCTCCAGTTCAAACTCGCCACGGAAGAATGGGAGTTTGATGCCATTCACCGGCTCAACTACCGGACCTTCGTCGAAGAGATCCCTCAGCATGCCCCCAACCCGGAAGCACGTCTGGTCGATCGTTTCCACGCCGAAAACACCTACGTGATCGCGCGTCAGGGTCGAGATCTGGTCGGGATGCTGGCATTGCGAGGAAAGCGCCCTTTCTCTCTCGACAACAAGTTAAATGATCTCGACTCGCACCTTCCACCCGACTGCCACCCCGTGGAGGTACGCTTGCTTGCAGTAGAGCCGGTTTTCCGCCGCACCTCCGTCTTTGTCGCCCTGTTCGAATTCGCTACGCGTTTCTGCCTGGATGAAGGCTACGATGTCGCAGTGATCTCCGGCACCACGCGGCAGCTCAAATTGTATCACCATCTCGGATTCAGACCTTTTGGATCTTTAGTGGGCTCAGCGGAAGCTCGCTATCAACCGATGTATCTTACGCTAGCCGCACTCACCGAAACCTCGGAACGTAGTCCAGCTCTCCGGGACACTTTAGAAGAAGCCAAAGCCACCTCTCCCATCATCAATCTGCTGCCTGGACCAGTGATGACGACGCCCACCGTAGACGCCGCGTTCCGCTCTCCCGCCCTCTCTCATCGAAGCCCGCGTTTTCTTTCGATGATGGCCTCGGTACGGGAATCGCTTTGTCGACTGACCCAGGCTCGTGAGGTCCAAATTATTCCCGGTTCGGGCTCACTGGCCAACGCCATCATTGCTGCGCAGCTTTCTCTCCGCGAGATTCCTGGGCTGATTGTTACCAATGGAGCCTTTGGGGAACGGCTCGCGGAAGACGCCCGTCGCGCCCAATTGCGCTTCGAGCTGCTCTCCCTTCCCTGGGGACACGCAATCCCTGACGATGTCCTCGAAGCCGCCGCCGCACGACTCCCACGTGACGGCTGGATCTGGTGTGTGCATCATGAAACGTCCAGCGGAGTCCTCAACTCTCTAGAACAACTCACTCGGGTGGCCCATCGTCAGGGCCTGCGGCTCTGTCTCGATGGGATCAGCTCCATTGGTTCCACCCCAGTGGATCTGCGCGGAGTCCACCTTGCCTCCGCTAGTAGTGGAAAAGGCCTCGGCGGTTATCCCGGCCTCGCTCTCGTTTTCCATGACTTCACCCCCAAATCCCAACCCAATCGCCTGCCTGGGTACTTGGATCTGGGACATTGGGCAGAGCATGGGAGCGTGCCGCACACCCACTCCTCCAATTTGCTGCAGGCCCTTTCCGTCGCGCTGGGAGAGGTCACGCCCGAACGCATGGAATCCATTCGCACCCATACGCGCTGGCTGCATGAAGCGTTGAGCGAACAAGGATGGGAGCTCTCGCCAGACACCTCGGCGCCGCCCTCTGGCGTCATCACACTGAAAGTGAAACCAAATCGCCCTATCTTGGCGTTGGGAGAAGAGCTAGAGAGCCGCGGATATCTTCTCAACTTCCGCAGTAGTCATCTCGCCTCGAAAAACTGGATACAGATTTCGCTTTTGGGAAATCCGCCTCATTCCGTTTTGGAAGGACTTGTGCGGTGCCTAGCCGACTTCGCTCCGCAATCGCACGGGTCATCAGCAATAAATTCCCACCGCTCGAAAGAGATCGTTCGATAGCGTCGCCGCGCTTGATAGCTCTCCCTAGCCTCACTCCGATGATTTGACCCTCCGAAGGATCGCTGCCGTTATTCTCACGTTATGTCTATTCCCGCTACGACCTCCCCGAAACAGCCCTTCATGCTGCTCTTCCGCAATGCTGGCCCCGAGACCCACGCCCACCTGACNNCTCACTCAACAATGGAACGCGTGGTACGACGGCCTGAAAACCCAGGGCAAAGTAGAGCACGGTCGTCCCCTGGGATTGACCGGCCGGCTTGTCTCCGGTCCGCAGGGCCAACGCGTTACCGACGGCCCCTTTGCCGAAGCCAAAGAGGTCGTAGGCGGATACTTTTTACTCACCGTCGCCGATATCGATGAAGCCACAGAAATCGCCAAAGGCTGCCCTGGGCTGCCTCTCGGTCTCGTCGTGGAAGTACGTCCGGTCGCTGACGCCAGCCCCGTGCTGGAGGGGGTCAAAGGCCGGCCGGCCTAGCCCGTCAATCCAGTCGACGAAGAGGAAGGTCGCCCCAACGGACCGACTACTTCAGTAAGTCCGCGACTTTCGCCCGGTAGACTTCGTCGGTCCGGTGTTTGCCGCGGTCCTCGCCACCTAGGCAGTAAACGTAACCAGCCGATTCCACCAAGCCGACGTACGCCCGGTATGGCAGCGCACGCGCGGGTACATAACGATCCTCGGCGATGTGGTAGATCCAAGCGTGATCCGTGAACCCAACGCCATTACTTTCAAAACCGCCCGCGAGATAGAAGCGATGGGTATCTAACCTTACGGCCGACATTGCCCGTACACCCGCCGGCAAGGCATGGAGTCGACGCCATTGGTTGCGACGAACAGAAAAAGCCCAAGCATCGTCCCGATTGAGCACTTGCTTCGCGGCCGAATCCCACGTCGCGCCCCCAAAGATAAAAAGTTCATCCTCCGTCGTGACAGACGCAGCGAGGCCCAAGGCGCCTCCAGGATAGTCCGGCAAAGTGCGCTCCTTCCCACTGCGGAAATCCCACGCAAACGCCCCACTCCGAAGCTGTGCGATATTGGCAATATCATCCGTCCCACCGACGAGAATGAACTCTCCTCCAATTGCTCCACCGGCTGCTCCGACCGTGGCTCGTGAAATGGAAGGTCCCGAACGTGCGGTGGTTTCGCCTCGAGTGACGCTCACCGAGGAGAGAAAAGGAGCCTGTCCTGTTGTGCCTCCTACCACGACAAGCCCCGCTGAGGTGGAAGA
This sequence comes from Opitutaceae bacterium UBA6669, assembly GCA_002455175.1. Classification (GTDB taxonomy): domain Bacteria; phylum Verrucomicrobiota; class Verrucomicrobiia; order Opitutales; family Opitutaceae; genus UBA6669. The sequence continues at coordinate 6,113 of DKKJ01000202.1, read as the reverse complement.
AATGACCGGATGCGCGATCGGCTGGATGAGCGGTTTCAACAATGTCCACGCTGGCTCAGCAGGATCGAAGACGTGTACCACCGTGAGCCAGCGTTTCTCATCGCCCTCCCAATTCGTTCCCCCAACCACCGCAATTTTGCCCTCCCATGCGGCGCAAGCAAAGCCACCATTGGGCTCGGGGAGTGACGGTAACTTTTCCCAGATCTGAGCTTGCGCACTAGCAGCGCAAGCGACGACGAGGGAAGCTAGTTTCGCAGGAGAAGACATAGGGCAAAAGGAATCAAGTAGGACGAGGAGAGAGGAGGAGCCGACGAAGCGCGACCACCTTTAGAGAAAATCCTTCTCCATCAATTTAATGGCCAGGTCACCCCTGAAACCGGTGGTGATCCAGATTTCCCCTGGTCGGACTTCGATCAAGTTGGGATAGGTCAGCTGCATGCCATCCTTGGTAATGCGCCCAATCACGGTACGCTTGCCCCAGGTTTTGCCATCATCATCGGAAAACATAATGCAAATCTCGGTGCGATGATCGCTCACGGGGACTTCAGACCACTGACGATCGCCGCCTTTCAAGGGGTAGGTCGTTTTGCCTTCAGGATACGGATAATTCCAAACCAGCACCAAGCGACCGCTCTCCAATCGCTTCAAGAGACCTGGCGTCGAGCTGGAGAGGATGTTGGTCGGGCGATGTCCGGTCCACGTGAGGCCCTCATCCTGCGAAAACGTTTCCCAGAAGCTGCCCCAGTTGGTGCGCATCAACATCCACAGAACTCCGTCGCGGCGTTGCACCAGAGTGGATTCCGAAACACCGCTGTGGTGCCCAATTCCACCCAGGTCGATCACATTACTACGCAACCAGGTCCTTCCGTCGTTACGCGTCGTATAAGTGAGGACCGTGTGTCGGCCGGGATTGTGACGTAGCATCATCGACGTGAAAATCACACTCCCGTCTCGTGTTTCGATGATATCACGATTCGCCCCGGTCCAGTCGTCATGAAGCTTCTGGTTGTCCTGCCACGTTTTCCCTCCGTCGAGACTGCGAATCGCATAGGTGGGAATTTTGGCCTCCGGAGCATCAGAAATCTTTTCATCCCAATTCCAGCCCGACAGCTCCTTCATATTATTGTAAGAAAGGATGACCACGCCACGGCTGGTCAGAATCATCGCCCCAGGAGCCACCTCCATATTGGGGTGGCCGGGAAACATCGGATACTCCTTCCAGGTGCGTCCATCATCCGAGCTGATGCAGGCCTTGGAATTAGCGATGCCCAGGATCGACCCATCAGCCAGCTTCACCAGGGGTCCGAGCTTCAGGCCCTTCAGCTCTTCCGTCTTCTCGGGAATCCAATAGCCGTTACTGGTCACTTTCCCAGCGGACGCTGCATAGGACGAGGCAAAGGGAACAGCAAAGAAGAAAACAGCCAGGCTGGCAAACAGGTGCAGTCGGCGGCGCAAACGTGACGGTAGGTGCATGAGGGACATCGGTTGATGATGATCGTTTCCAACCTCAGAATGAGGAAGAGGGATCGCACAGGCGACAAAACACCCTGGGTTAGAATCAGCGGAGTCGCCACCGTGCGCTCACCCAACGTTCCCGGGGAGGCACGTCAGCTCAAAAACCATCATTTGGTCAGAACGGGTAACCAGCTAAGAGCCCTCAATAAGGGTTGTTCCCCAACCTGCTGCGGGGTTGTGATCTGGGCGCCGCTCGCACCCCTCGCAAATCGCGCCGGAGGGAGAGCGCCTTTCACCCTAGATGAATCAACACGACTACTTCCGGCAGTCACTCACGGGCCCGATCAGCTCGATCAGCACGCCCTTTGACAAAAGCGGTGCCATCGACGAAAAAGCTCTCCGTGCGTGTGTAGACTTCGCGGTCACCGAAGCCAAAAGCGGAACAATCCTGCTCACGTATGGAGACAGCCTCTACAGCGTGCTCACAGACCGCGACGTGGCTGATGTCACCCGTATCGTCGTGGAGCAAACCGCGCGTAGAAAGATGGTTGTCGCTGCAGGCTGCTGGTGGACCGGCGAATCCATCCGCTTTGCCGAATATTGCCGCGGCTTGGGTGCCGATATGTTCATGCCGCTACCGCCCAACTGGGCGGGCTCTTGCTCTGAGCAGACGTTGGTCGATCACTTTGAACAGGTATCGCGCGTTATGCCCGTAATGCTTGTCACCGCAATCGGACCCGGCGTGAGCGTTCCTATCGGGACGATTCGTACCCTGATGGAACGTGAGACCCAGATTGTCGCGATCAAGGATGACATTTGCGGGCCCTACGGACGCCGCCTGGCTGCGCTCAACGCCGGCCGATGGGCGTTTCTCTCCGGAGGCCGGAAGGAAAATCATCTCGACCAGCTTCCCTACGGAAAAGGACCCGATTCGTATTTGTCGCTCTATATGCGCTTCAAGCCAGCCGTCGCCCACCGTTACTGGGAAGCGATCACTGCAGGTCGGATCGACGAAGCCGTCGAGATCATCAATCGCTTCGACATCCCTTTCATGAACTTCTGCGCCACCCACGGCGTGCACTTTGATGCTGTCGTCCACGGAGCCATGGAGCTTGCAGGGATCACCCAACGCTGGCGCCGATCCCCCTACAGCACTCTCAACGACGACAAAATGGAAAAGCTGAAATCGTTCTTCGCAGAAGCCGGGGAGGTTTAACCTGAGAGCGGGTGGGCGAGGTGAGCGACATGCCATCGAGCGCCTTCTTTCGATCCGGCATAACGAAAAGGCCGTCTGAAAACATTACCACTCGGCGCCTTAGTTCCTTTCCGAGTTCCCCTGCGCGAAGTACTACTTCGAGTCGGGGATCGAAATTTTCGGACTGCCTAAAGGCAGGACTCCAAACTCGATCGCGACCCGACGGAGCGGCTGCGCTACCAAAACGCAGCCGCTTCTGCAGGGCACCGATTCCTTAAGAAAACGCCCGCTTACCAGGTGTACTTCACGGAAAGACGATACTCTGCTCGAGGAGCGACCTGCACCAAACCGGTGTTGATCACATTGGAAATATAACGTTCGTCCGTGATGTTCATTCCGTTGAGCTGCACTGCCCATTTTTCCGCAAAAATATAACGCGCCATGGCGCTATACGTGACCGGGTAGTCAATCGTGTTGTTATTTCCAGTACGGACAACGGTCTGATCATACACGCCGGCTCCTAAGGTCAGCCCTTTGAGTGATCCCGAGGTCCAGCTGTACTTGGCCAGAAGGCTGTAAGTACGATCGGGAGCGCCCACGGCACGACCACGATCAGCCGCCCGGTAGGTTGAAACATCGTAGTACGTGCCGACGAGCTCAACATAGCCGGTGTCGTTGGTAATCCGTCCACCCAGCTCCGTTTCCCAACCCTCTGTGGAATCCGACTCTGTCTGGAAATAGCGGATACCGCCTGGCACCGTCGAATCTGGGATAGAAGTACGAATATTCGTCTGCAACATTTCGAAGTAAGCGACGTTTCCAAAGAAGCGGTAGCGGCCACTGGACCGACCAAACTTGATACCGTACTCCTGGAGCGTGCCGCTGGAGTCCTTAAAAGGCACTCCAAAGCTATCGAAGCCGGGGGTAGGCGTCTGATTCTCCGCGTCAGAGAAATAGAGCGAGAGCTCTGGGAACGGTTTGTAGACGATACCGTAGCGATGAGTACGCAGCATCGGATCATCCTTGATCGTCTTGTTGTACGCAGGCGTGGCGTTGCCTGGGAGGATGATCTGATTTCCCTGCTCACTCACATAGTGCTTATCGCTCCAACGCAAACCCCCGACCAAGATGAGTTTTTCGCGAAAGAGCGTCAGATTGTCCTGAAACCAATAAGAGCCGACATCGGTTTTTTGCGTATTGCGCGCAACATTGAAGTACTGCGAATTCCAATCCGTCGGATTCGGCACTTGGTAGCTGTTGTAATCCGGATTGCGTGTATCCAACGGAGGCGCCGTGAGGAGGTTATTGTTCGTGCCGTCGAACGTCTGCCCGACCTCGGCGCCCACTTGTAAGTCATTACCCCACGTTTCCCGCTTTGTCTGATAGAGGTAGTCCGCCTGCAGCGTTTTAGTATAGCGCCGCAAATCGAAAAGAATGTCCTGACGCGTGAGCGTGTAGTTGTCAGCCTGCACCGTGCCACCGCGAAGCGTTCGACGTCGGTCGGTCCCATCCATGTGCGCATAGAAAAGACGGAAGGTTCCGTTCTGAGTCAGGCTGGCGGTCAGCCCCGCGTTGAGAACCCACGACTTGGTGTCCCAGAAATTTTGATCCGGACGGCCGGGCGCGAATGTGCTGGTGGAGTTCGGATTCAAGACTGCGGGGCCATTCGGCACGCTGCGAACGATGTCGAGGAAGTCCGACCAGTAGTCGTTGGTATTGTCTTCGAAGTGGTAGAAGTTGAGGTCGAGTCGGATGCGGCTGCCGAAATTGAACGCCAGAGCGCCGCCAATAAATTTCTCGTCCACCGTATTCATGGGCTTTTCTGGATCTCCGGTTTCCCCGCCCAGAGTCACACGATAAAGCGCCGTAAAATCATCGGACTTAACGATTGGGCCCGAGACATTCGCCTCTCCTCGAAAATAGCTATCCGTCCCAACAGTCACCTTGGCATCACTCCTGAATTCCTGAGTCGGGCGCCGCGTCACGAAGTTCATCACTCCACCAGAGAAGGAAGTATCCCCACCGATCAGCATGTTCGCGGGGCCTTTGACCACCTCGATCCGCTCCACATCGTACATCGGGAGGTGCTTGTACCAGAGGAGGCGAACACCATCCCGCAGAGAACCAGCACTGAACCCTCGAATGTTANNATCACCTGATGTATCCGAGGTCGTAGTACCCGGGCTTACATACTTCAACGCCTGAGAACTGTACGTCGCTCCCAGATCATTGATGAGCTCCCTGGAGACAACGTACACGCTGGAAGGCACATCGATCAAAGGCTTGACCGTACGACTGCCGATCGCGGCACGTTGCGCTCCGTAACCCTCATTTTCATCGGTCGAGACCACATACTTATCCAAGTTAATCACCTCATCTTTGTCTGCCCCGTTCGCAGGCAAGCTGCTGGGTTGAGCAAAACCAGAGGTGAGGAGAACGGCGCTTAAAACGGTCAGGCTGAAAGCAGAACACTGCGACAACCCGGCTGGAGAACGAAACGGACGGCTGTGTTGGTTCATGATACGCTGCGCGGGAACAGATCGAGAGGTGGAACGGGACCACCCCGGCTTCCCTTGGCGTCACGAGAGACGCGAGGAGCGTCCTCAAACGCTAGGCCCTTAAACTGGTTAGCGTATCTGTCCTCTTGACGACAAAAGCGTCCTCACTCCCTCACGCGACTTTCCAGGGACGTGAGCTGATCACCTAGCCATTCTGAGAAGATAACGTCTGTCTTACGAGTATCGTCCGATTCTCTCTCCAACCAAGGGACGTCTTGCCCACGTATCACGTCACGCGCTCGGCTCTCAGCGTTCTTTTCCGCAGGCGTAGTCGGAACCNNAAAGCACGACACAGTCCCACTGAGGCTCGTCTGCCTGACCTCCGAAAGGCAAAGACCAATTGATAATCCACGAATACGAGCGATAGAAATCGTCTTCGGTCACACCTCCTGATGACGCAGGAATTGCCAGAATGACGAGATCAGGCGCTGTCTCTTTTGGCGCGCTACGGATCTCCGTCCAACCTCGGCGCTTGGCTTCTTGTTCGGTTGCAGCCAGGTCTGCGGGATCAGGTTCCCAAGACGTGACGTCAACAGTCGCCTGGGGAAACCAACGACGGATCCCCGCCTCAACCATCGCATCGTAAGGAGGCATCGCCACCACACGCACAGGCTCCATCCGACGAAGACGCGCGNNCGCAAAATCGAGGTCTTCGCGCACAATGCATTGAGTCACGGCTTCGGCGAAGAGGCGATGACCGCGAAAATTGGGATGAATGGTATCGCTCATCAGATTACGAGCAGCGACGGGATCGTCCTCCCGAATCGCGGCAAAGGCGGCATACGCGTCGACAACTGGAACCGCTAAGGTCTGCGCAAGCTGACGCATTTGTTGCGCATACTGCATCACCTTTTCAGGTGGACGATTGGGATCTCCCGGCGGAATCGCGTTGGGCGTCATCAGGA
>DKKJ01000105.1:240-16450 GCA_002455175.1 Opitutaceae bacterium UBA6669 | reverse complement strand
TTATTTCAGCTTTCAGTTTTCAGATTTCAGCCTTTCCCCTAACTCCCACCCATAGCTGTTTTCGCCTGCTCCAGCTGTGGAGACTGCAATCCGAGCTCAATGGCTTTTTCGAGGGATCTCCTCGCTGGAGCCGCTTGGCCTGCAGCCTTCTGAGACATTCCCAGGTAAAAATGAAGCAGCGCATCAGAGGCGAAATTCCCCTTCACCGCGTCCAACAGAGCCGAGGCGCGTTTGAAATCTCCCGTACGATAAGCCGCTACGCCCAAGGACTTGCCGAGGACCGCATCTTGGCGCAGCTGATCACGCACGGGTCCACCCACCTCCAAGGCGCGTCGATCGTCCCCACCTTGCTCCACGAGCAACACGGCCAGATCCCGACGTGCCGGCACAAAGTCCGGATGCTGGGCCAGGATCTTTTCCAAAGAAGCCTTTGCAGCGTTACTATCCACGCTCGCTCGCGCCATGACCAGCAGAGCCAGCGTGTCATTTGGCAAACGGCTGAGACGCGCCTCCGCTTTCTGACGCACCGTACGAGAACGTTCCACGGAATCGACCGCTTCCACGAGCGCCAAGCGCTCTACGTCGTCCGCACTTTTTTCCAGACGAACCGCGGTTTGCAGCGCAGAAAGCGCTTCCTGCGAGCGCGCGGTCGCGAGTGAAGCCAGACTTAATTCACGGAATGCGTCGGCGTTCGTCGGCTGCTTACGAGCCACTTCCGCCAACAAATTATATGCCTGCTGAGAATCCCCCGCCCCCAAGGAAAGCTTCCCCAGCAAAAGCGCGCCTTCTGTCGACTCCGCTGACAGTCGTCGTCCGGTACGCGCCAACTCCAAGGCCTTTTTCTTATCGCCCTTCAGATCGAGCAACCGAGCCAGCCGAAAATAGGCAGGTCCGCTCCCTGGAAGCGCCTGAATGACCTTTTCCTGCAGATCAATCGCCCGATCAAGATCCCCTGCCCGCTCATAGTGGGCCGCTAACTTGGCGCTAATGATCGGATCCACCGCGCCCGCTTTCAGTTGCTGTTCTAGCTGAGCCACCATTGCTGTACCGCCCTGAGTGACATCCGCCTTCAAGTTCGCGAGGCGCTGGCGAGCATCGACAGCAAACGTAGTAGATCCCTCCGCAGCCACGGCAGCCTCCAAAGCCGTCTGCGCCTCAGTTATATCTCCCAACATGTAGTGGGCCATACCGAGATGGTAATTCACCTCCGCATTGGTCCGAAGTTTACTGGCACTGTCCCGGAGCTGGACCAACGCGGTGCTGTACTCACCCTTCTGATACAAAATCCAGCCCAGGGTATCACTGACATTAGGATCGGTGGGAGCGTGCTCTTTTGCCTTGCGCGCCAATTCCAACGCGCGGTCATGCTCGCCCAAACGCGCGGAGTAAAGATGTGCGAGATTGTTCAGCGCAGGGACAAACTGCGGCGCGGCCTCGAGGCTCTTTTGGTAGGCCGTTTTGGCTTGGTCGTAGTCCTTTGCTTCTTCGTACAGACTGCCCAGCATGAACCATGCACCAGAGTCACGAGCATTTCTAGTCACGACCGCTTTGAGACTCTCCAGCGCCTTCGCCGACTGACCCGACTCGATGTAAATCCGTGCCAACAGCATGTACGGCTGCGTCAAATCAGGGTTGATTTTCAGCGCATCGCGTAAACTGGCTTCCATCTTCGCCGTATCACCCTGAACCATGTACAGGCGTGCCCGGGCAACGTGAAGCTCGGGGACGTCAGGACGAGCAATCAGGATCGCGTCCAACCGCCGTTGAGCTCCAGTAAAATTCTTCGCCTCAATATCCAGATCCACTAACTGATCGATTGCGGCAGTCGAATTGGGATTTCGCGAGAGAGCTTGTTCAAAGGCAGCGCGTGCTTCGGCCGGCTTACCCAATTCTTTCAAAATCATCCCTCGGTAGAGCGATGTCTGCTCGCGCCCAGGAAACCGTTTTTCGATTTCGTTGTAGAGCGCCAGAGCCGCATTGAAATCACGCTGCACCCTCAAAGCGTCACCCAAAATTGAATACCCTTCAAAGATGGTGGGATATTTTTGAATGAACCCCTTCAGCGAAGTGGCCACCACCCCTGCATTGCCCAGGCGAAGATTAACGGTGGCCAAAAGAAGTTGGGCTTCTCGGAATTCCGGGCTAATCACCAAGGCCTGATTTAGGCTGATGATAGCGGCGTTATCATCTCCCCCCGCCGCCTGCGCCCGAGCCAATTCGAAATGGGCTTCAGGCGATTTGGGGTACATCTTCAACAACGATTCAGCCTGAGCCTTCGCTCGTGGGTAATCACCTTTGATCAAGGCTAGCCGGCTGCTCATGACCAAGGCCTCTGAATGGTTTGGATCCAACGCCAACACCCCCTTGAGCAGCTTCTCTGCATTCTCTAGCTGCTTTTGGGAAATCGCGATTTCGCTCAAACGGAGGATAACGGGAACGTAATCCGGCGCCTTGCGGTTAGCTTCTTCCAGGATTTTCTTCGCGCCCTCGACATCCGCCATCCGCAACTTGAAAAGCGCGAATTGCACCGTACGCGGTGACCGAGGACCAGAGATGTCGGCAGCGCGTTGCAGAGAACTGACTGCCTTTTCCACCTCATTTCGCGCCGCGAACACCATGCCCAAACTGAAATGCGCCGGTGCAAAATTTGAGTCGGCCGCCAACGCTTGCTGAAATAGACCGATAGCCGGATCGACCTTCCCTTCCCGTAGCGAAAGCACACCGCGGGCAACCAGCATGGGAGCCCGAGCTGCGGCCTCTCCTGGCACTTGGGCAAAAATCTGAGCAACCTGCGCCAGTGATTCAGGGGAAATCACCGTTTCAGCCAAAAGAAGAGGAGCCTCTGTATCGCCAGGCCGCTTCGACAAAACAAATTCGGCCTCCCCTCGTCCTTCATCAATATTACCAATCGAAAGGTACAAGGCAGCAAGACGGAGCCGATTATCGACATTATTAGGATTCAGCTCCTTGGCCCGGAAAATATAGGGCATAGCCCGGCCATAACGTCCTTGCTCGAAGTAAATGGCTCCCAGTTGCGCAATCGCCTCGGCCGAACGTGAGTCCAGCTGCAGAACATTCAAAAACTCGATCTCGGCACGATCATACTTCTGCCCCGCATAGAACTCCCCGCCCTTCTTGAGGTGGTCTGCAATTTTTGATTCGTTGGAGCATCCCCCCAGAAATAAGGTGGCAGAAAGCAAACCAGCAGTGAGGTAGGGCCTGAACATAAAAGGAAGGGATGGAATAAAACTCTGGGGCGCAGAAAGCTTAATGAACTAGGCGCGCTTTTCAGAACGCATCAGTAACCAGACGATCAAAGAAAACGGAATCAACGAAAGAGCGAAAAAGATGGGACCTCCCTGATGGTGGACCCAACTATTGATCATATTTCGGTCCACCCGGACACAGAGTTCACCTAAAACGAACACCCGAAATCCATTACGGAGCAACGCGAGTGGAATCACCGCTAAAGCCAGGATGATTCGATTCCGCGGTCGACGAAGGAATAAGTAGCCCCCAACCAAACTGGTAATAAAGAGCACCAGCGTGGAGCGAATTCCGCTGCATTGTGGAGCGACCTCCATGCTAATACCTGGCAAGTGGAAGATTAAGTTATCCCGGAAGAGCGTCATTCCCGACAGCTTGAACATCCAGTAGGCGCATTCCGCCGAGCCATGTTGAAGAAGGTATTCAATACCATTCTCCACCGCGACCGGAAAGGGGATCATAAAGACAAGGAGCGCAAACGGAAAGGCCACCCACTTGAGGAGTGCAGTCCCCACGCTTCCCAAAAGCGCCGTCCAGATTAACCCCACATACATCAGAGCGAAGGCGGCCATGCGGTCTTCCATCGGCCCGAGATTTCCCCAAAGCCAGAATCCCATTCCCAACAGCGCCAATGCCAACGGAAGCGCCATCCAGATTCGAACAGGCCGACCCGTCTCTACCGAATTGAGATTGAGTTGCCAGACCAGATACGCCGTCACCACCGGCATTAGGACCACGTGCGAATACAAGTCATTCGATAAGCAAAAACGTATAAACCCCCAGAGCCAGGGGCCTAAAACGAGAGTGATGCCTAGGCTCAACAACGCGAGTAGCCGCAACTGAGAACGTAGGTCAGTGATCCCGAGTCGGGATTCAGGGGAAAGTCGAGTTGAGGTTTGCATGCAACGACGCGTGTCTGCTTCACCTACGGCTGCGGACACCCCCCGGATGCCTTGAGCGACATCGAATAGAGAGCCGTGGTAGGAGAAAACTCTCGCTGTAGGTGTAGATGAAGTCGATTTCCAATGACTACGTAGTAACCCGATCGCAATAATCTGAATCTACGTAGGGGAAACGCTCGTTACTCATCGAGTCCCCGAGGCGAGCGAGGAAATGGCGGTTCGAACTTCGGCTGCAAAAGGACCCGTCAATTCCAGCGCGAGAGCCTGGTTTAAAGAGTCGAGAGCTTGTCCCTTACGCCCGATGGCCCGGTAAGCCATTCCCAGATAAAAGTGGTACTCGGGATCCGCTTGCAGTGCGGTCCTGACGCCTTCCAGTAAAGTCACTACCCGAGCGTAATCGCCCTGGCGGTACACGGCGACCGCGATGGCCTTCTCCATTGCCGGGTCATTGCGGTACATCTCGCGAGCCTGCGTGCCCAGATCAATGATCCGCTGGTCGTATCCACGTCCTTGCACAGAAGCGCGCAAAGCGAATTCTCGCTTGGCCGGAGCGAATTCCGGAGCCCAAAGGAGGCATTGGTTGAGCCGAGCCTCGGCCTCTTTGAAGTCCGTCGCTACCAGCGCGAGCACATACGCTGCCAAGACATCCTTCTCGCCTGCCTCCAGTTTGTTTCTCGCCGTCGCCACCAGGGGAGGAGCCAACGCGGGATCACGGCTAGCGCGGATAAAGGGAATTCGGGCCTGCGCGGTCGAGTTGGGGTTGAGCTCCAGCGCCCTTATGAGCGCGCGTTCGCCCTCGTCTAATCGCCCCACTGCAATGGCTGCCTCGCTCAACGAAAACCAAATCCGCGCCTCACCGTCACGCTTACGCGCAACTTCCGAATACAAATTGAAAGCCGACGTGAAGTCACGTGTCGCCCAGGTGAGATCGGCTAAAATCCAAGCGCCATCGAGGTCATCCGGAGCCATACGTCGCGCCGCCCACCCCACTCGCAGTGCTTCTTCTGAGCGGCCACTTGCATAAACCATCCTAGCCAAAGTGAATTGCAGGGAGGCATTCTGTGGGTTCATCTCCTGCGCACGTTGCAACACCTCCACCGCTCGCGATAGTTTACCTTCGGTTTCCAGAAACAGCGCCTGCTTCCGTAACGCGACCGGGTCCTTGGGTTCTGCCCGAAGATAATCCTTCAGGACTGTTTCGGCTGAAGCTAAATTTTCCTTAGTCGTGCTTAAGTTTAGGATACGCAATTTTGATCGAGCATCCAGAGCTCCTGGGAAATCAGGAGAAAGGCGAAACGCTTCCGTGAGAAGCTCGCGTGCCGCCGCCTCGTCGCCCAACATATAGGCATTGATCGCGAGATGGTAACGAATCTCCGGAGAATCGGGAATGCGAGTACTCGCTTCTTTGAGCGGAGCGATCGCGGAACGATATTCACCGCGGTATTGGAGGATACGTCCAAAGGTATCAGCTACTTTACCATCGCCCGGAGCCAGCTCCAGAGCTTGTCGCGCTAAAGCGTAAGCCCGTTCTTTCTGGTTTAGGAAGTCGGCATAGAGTAAAGCCAGGCTGTTCAAGGCCGGCACATAGTTAGGATTCAACTCGAGTACCTTTTCATAGGCGTCCTTCGCCGCAGCATAATTTTTCTCCTGCTGCTGCAGACCGGCGAGAAGAAACCACGCACTACTATCTCTCGGACTGAGACGGACTACGTCCTGTAAGTGCTTCAGCGCTCCGGCATAATCTTTGGCATCCAGTAAAACCTTCACTAACAACACGTGCGCTACATGATCGTTTGGCTCGAGGGCCAGCGCTCGGTCGAGATGCTCCCGAGCAGCCTCGTTGCGGCTCGCTCTCAGAAGAATCTTTGCCATAATAACCTGTAGACGCACATTGTTTTCCGCCAGCCTCAGGGCTCGTTTGACTCTAGCCTCGGCGATAGCAGAACTGCCCCCCATGGCGTCTTCGATCTCAACCAATTTTTCCAGCGCCGGGACAAACGAAGGAGCGCGGTCTAGGACCTCTTGAAGCACCGTTTTTGCCTCCTCGAACTTTTGCTGCTCGGCGAGTAAGACAGCCCTCCTTAACGCGGTGTCTTCCAAGCCCGGGGCGAGTGACTCGATTCGTTGGAGGGTCTCAGTCGCTAATGTCCACTCACCCTGTAAGCGATAGCCTTCGGCAAGCATACTCAAGGCGTCCACAGCCGTCGGCTGCTTCACCAGAAAAACCCGCAAAGCACCCACGGCCTCCGCAATGTTGCCCCGGCGCAGATTCATCTCTGCGAGCATGACAACGGCAGGCCGGTAGTCGGGATTATAAAGGACTGCCATGTTGAGGCTGGNNCGAGCCGCTTCGACATGAGCTTCAGCGGACTGCGGATACATCCGCAGAAGAATTTGAACCTGCGAAAGTGCTCGAGCGAAATCGCCCTGTTCCACTGCGAGACGACTGCTGACAATCAAAGCTTCCGGATGAGTGGGATCTTGACGCAATACCGTCTTCAATCGCTCGCCTGCTTCCGCGAACTCCTTTCGTTCCACTTGCACTTCGGCGAGCCGAACCAAGGCTGGGATATAGTCTGGAGCCGCCGCCACAACACCCCGAAGAATCTTCTCCGCTTCCTCAAGATCGCCCAGCCTCAACTTGAACACGGCATATTGCACGCTGCGCGGGCTGCGGGGGCCGTCTAGCTCAGCGGCTCNNGTTGACCGCCAGCATCGCGCAGGCTGTCACCACCGGTGCTGTCATCTTGAGATCATCCGACAGGCCAAGGAGCCGTTCGCGATAAAGTCTGATCGCTTCCGCGGTCACCGTCGCCTCCGCCATAAGCAATGGGGCATCCGGGTTTGAGGGACTTTGAGAAAAAACGTAATCGGCCTCCTTGAAGGCCTCAGAACGGTTACCTACGGCGAGGAACACCGTGGCAAGGCGAAGCCGATTCTCTACGTTGTCAGGAGCGAGATCTTTAGCCCGAACCAGATAAGGATGCGCTCGACCCAACCTGCCCTGCTCCAGGTAAATCTGCCCCATCCGGATCATCGCGTAAGTCGAATCAGGCCTTACCTGCAGGAGATTGAGGTACTCTAATTCCGCTCGCTCGAATTCCTTTTTTTCCAAAAAGGTATCAGCCGCTTGNNTTCCAAAAGCACGCTGCTCCCGCCACGAGCGGCCAAACGACCCACTGTTTATACCGCTTACTCATACCTATAGACTAAACACGGACAGAAACTCATCACGCCGAATCGCTTTTCCGACCCGAGTGAAACATCCACTCGTAGGGGAAGCCCAACGTCTCGATGACAAAAGAACGCGCCCGCTCACTCGATTCCCACCACTTTTTACCTTGGTAGTCAGCGAATTGCACAGAAAGCACGCCCACGTCCCAGCCCTGGAAGACCCGAGAATAAACCAACCAGCTACGGCGCCCATGACATCCTAACGTCATCACCGTAACGTGTGGCGGGGTCATTCGTTCCGCCTGCAGCCGTTCAAAAGACGCATGCGCCGATCGGTAGGTCCGATGCCGGCCTCCGCCCCCTTCCACGGAAACCGTAACGATCTTGTCCTTAGGAATCCCCGCACGCACCAGCTCATTGGTCGCGAGCTGGGCAAAATCCCAAGGATGATTCCCCCAGCGGTCCTCTGATTTGGTACCCGCGGTGACCAAAAGCTGGTAGTCACCTGTTTTGAACTCCTTCGCCGCGGCGAGAATTCCCTCTTTGCCAATCCACCCTTCGACCACAAGCACACCATTGATCACCCGCTCATGGGGTGATAAAAACTCTTCTCCACGCCAGAACCAAAAACCTACAGGGCCCAGGAGTAAGGCGAGCAGCACGCACCACCCCAGCCACGTTGGAAGGAACGCGTAGCGAGGACGAAAAAAAAGGCTCAGCAGGTTCAAGAGCGCGGTGGAGTCGACACGAACTCGACAGGCACGGAAGCGTTGGGATCCAGCACAAGCGCACGCCGGAGCTTCCGATTCAAAATACGTTTAGCCGTTCCGAAAACCGACTTCATTTTTTCACTGAATGACAATCGCCACCAGCAGGAAAAGAGATGGGCATGGAAGAATTTAGGGGTACGCATCCCCAGTAGGTTCATGGCCAATAGCCGACCCCACGTAGCCCCCTTTTTCTCCGCCAAATAATACTGAGATTTCACGAGTTTCCATGGCTCTGCTGGCTTAAGCACGACAACCCCCGCTTTGATGGCATTCTCAATGACACGTTTTCCTCGTTCGGTACGCGCGACCACCAACGAAAAACCAGGATTCTCGCCATCCGGGTTTTCATACCAAGGGTCTCCGCAGCTGATGTCCGCCAGTTCACCCGTGCCATCGGGCCAAATATGCACCGACCACGGCCGGTAAGCTTGGAGAAACGCCCAACTGTCTGCGTAAGGAATTTTCCCGATTGGCTCGGACGCTCCCTTCAAGGTAGGAGCAAAATGCCCCGGCCAACCGTACCCTCGATAACGAAGTGATCCGACCGCCTCCGGCTTACCACCCATCTTGCTGATCAGCTCGTGCGTTCCTTTGGTCGAGGGGCTTTCCGCGCAGAAAAACGACGCGGTTAAGCCCACCTTTTTGGCAAGGGAAGCCTTCACGCGCTCGACCTTACGAAGCGCCGCAATCTCGGAGGGTTTGCCGATCACCAAGCACGGAGAATCGGCAGCTTCAACCAAACCAAGACCGTTACAGACCGAGGCTGGAGCATACCGAGAGCCGGCGGCAGCAAGTAATTCTTCGCGGCTTGTACTCAAACGAGTCTGACTGCGCGTTGGATCCGAATGAGATGGACCGATATGCAAGACGCCGGACATGCCTTCATTCTCCATGCAATGAACCCCAAGGGCAGTGAGAACCCCCCCGGAAGAGCCTTTGAAACGGATCTCTTCATCGGCGGCATAGCCCTCCCAGACCCCCACGACCTGCCCCCAGTCGTCAGAACGGAAAACGGAGTCATCCGCGACCCGGCCCTCCGCAGAGGGAAGCAAAAAGTCTGTCGCTACAGCAGGACACACCTCTAAGCACACAGCCTCTTCGGTGCCACCGGGCTTGAGGACAGGCCGAATGCCTTCCGAGAAAAAATCACGGAGCTCAATACTTTGAGACGGTGAAATGTAAGCACAAGCGCCGCATCCCAAACAGAGACGAGAGGCTACGACATCGGAAATACTGCGAAACTTCATTCTATACGACTCACATTCTTGTCATTACGAGCAGCGGTGACACTCGCTTCGACTACATGCTGAATGGCAGCAGGTGAAAGAGTGCGTTCATAAACCGCAAACGAGCGCTTTGCTAATTCATTGCCCACGCTAAAATCACTAAGAACACGTAAGCATCCCTCCCCAAACTCCTCGACCGAATTCCCCACCAAGGCATGTTCACCGGGGATCATATCATACCCTCGTAGACCATGAGAGGTGGTGACGATAGGAATCCCCCGGCCCATGGCTTCTGCCACCTTAACGTGAGTTCCTCCGCCAATTCGAGTTGGGACAATCATCGCAGCCCAAGTCGCCGTCTCTGCAACGAGATCATCGACATACCCCAAGCCCACCACAGATCTCACCGCAAGGTTGGAGGTCACAGCATCACTTCCCCGACCGACTACTCTCAACTGAAGATTCGGAAAACGCGGTAATAACCAAGGTACAACTTGACGCGCAAACCAGGTGAGCCCCTCCACATTAGGAGGGTGATTAAAGTCACCCAACATTCCTAGAACGGCCAACGGCTGTCGAACACCGTTAAACTGCTCATGCGGTTTAAGTACAACGCTGTTAGGTAAAACAAAAATACGTCGGGCATCGCTGAAATGCGAAACATCCTCCTGTTTACATACCGTTACAGCGGAAAACCGCTTGAGCGCCTGACGCTCCTGCCTAAGCGCCAACCGGGAACGGTACCACCGCTTCGCTTTTATCTCAAACGATTTCGAATGAAGAAAAACGGACTGTTGGTAAAGGCTAGGAATATCGTCGATGTCTAACACCGAATGCGGCCAAGCGTAAAATCCCAACGAGTTCGCAACCTTGGTCGTATGAATCCAGACAACGTCGTGTGATTGCACTAAACCTTTTACTTTCTCGCGGTCTTGTGGAGACAAAAATGTCCCGTTAAGATTCAGATAACGCGGATTGAACTGCCGCTGGAGAAGGTCGCCAATACTACGTTTACAGAGACGCGAGTAGCCA
The DNA here is from genome assembly GCA_002455175.1 of Opitutaceae bacterium UBA6669. Lineage (GTDB taxonomy): Bacteria > Verrucomicrobiota > Verrucomicrobiia > Opitutales > Opitutaceae > UBA6669. The sequence continues at coordinate 6,079 of DKKJ01000105.1, read as the reverse complement.
AAAACATGCTCAAGCCCAAACTCGTCCTTGGCGCGTCGCAGTTGTCCTTCACTCCACGGCCGTTCGGTCGCACACACCGTGGTGAGCTTACCAATATTGCGAAGAGCATTTCCAATATTAAATGTGCGCTTTCCGGCACCACTGGCTTCACCGAAAGGACTTGATGTGCACACATACAGAATTTTCATCAGGAGTTGCGCTGAAGCTTACTCAGTATTGCCAGGAAATGGAAAATCCATAGGAGTCAGAACTAAGAGCGTATCTTGCCAACGAGGAATCATTCTCCACATGCTGGTATGAAACTGCGGCAAAAAACTTTGTCCATATAGGAGTGCTCAGCTGAGCTGAATAGGTTGTTTGCTGATCCGATCGCCCATTTGCCGTCGCCATGGACTTACTGATGTAGTCGTTATCTGAGAGCGAAACTCCTAAGTTGAGATTAAGCCTGCCGAGCAGACGTTGACTAACCGAAAAATTATATCTGGCACTCTCATTATATTGGTTGGAAAAATATGAAGTTGTCACGCTACGCCTGGCCCCAAGGGAGAATGACGTGACTTCTGCGAACCTATACTGGAAATTCAAACCGTAAATCGGATTTGCAACGTCACCCACCTCGGACCCCATAAGCTTGCTGTAGTCCACTCCCAGCTCGACATCAATATGCAAACGCTCACCTGGCGTCCAGCCCAGTCCTGCTTTTAGTTGTCGTGAAAGAAGATCCGAGCCGGGATCTATTGAACTGTATCCACCCCCGGCTCCTACCGACAAAGTTAAACTTTCACTATAGCGTTTGCGCAGCCAACCAAACCCACTCCAAGTCGTAACATCGGCGAATGCATCGGTATTCCTTATCTGTTGACTAATAAAGACGTCCGCGCTCGCGGTGTCAGAGATCGCGGTGCCGGCTGATAACGTTGTGCCCCAGGATTCCTGGTAAGTCTGAGCACCGGTTTCCACGAGTGGCTCTGATGTGGCGGTGTAAGACTGTGTGAGACCTAGACCAAATTGACCGGTCTGCCATCCCGCAGATAGCGAAGCTTGGTGGCTTATCTGATCCTCCATCTGAGCTGCTGAATACCATGTATAACTGGGGGAGTAGCTCAAAGAAAACCTTTCCGCAAACCGTAATCCGAAGCCCAAAAGGACCTTTTGGACATAAGAATCCTCACGCTCCCCGCGGATAGAAGGAAGATTGTTACCGTATTGTATACTGTAGCTTGCACGTGGTCTGAATAACCCCACCGCACCAATTACTGTGTCGCTAAAGTCGCTAAAACCAGTTTGCAGAATGCTAGTGCCGTTTTCAGAACCAACCCACGCCGCATTATAGTTCTCGCGAGAGGAGTTGGGTTGTATGGTTTGTCCGATTGCGCGACTCGATATGCAAAGCGCCATACTTGCACAAACTCCAAACATCCAGTTTTTCATTTTCTTATCCTCAAAGTAATTCACTCAACCATTAGATTGCTTAGATCAATTACGTTCAACATCACGCTCGTTTTTTCCTCATTGAATGGAGAATTTCCACCGCTTTTCGCAATGTTTCCCTGCCTTTCTTCGACACGATAGTACACGACAGATATACGACAGCAGACATTAGAATCACCAAGCTTACACCCAGAATTTCATTTAAGCCAGATACCATAGACTTAACTACAAACCCCGACACAACAGACACAATTGCGGAGACAAGATTCGGAACTAAGGAATTTAACATAAGTGCTATTGGTATTCCTGTGATTCTCGCAACAAACCACATTAGCAAAGGCATTCTCAGCAGCAGGCCACTCAAACCATAAGCGATCGCCACACCCACTGGCCCCCAAGAAATCCCGGAAACTATCCCAAATATAATGACACCCACACTAATAAACCTCCATCTCAAAAGTTCTCCCGGATGCCCCGTCGCCACGAGGACACTAGCGAGAAGTGCACCACATGGTTCAACAATAGCAAACGGGGCTAAACCAGCGAAAATTGGAGCTGCCTGCAACCACCTTTCTCCCAGGGCTAGCATAACTACGGCATCAGAGATTGGCACCAGCAACGCCACCACGAAGGCAGTAATGAAGGAGATCANNCGTAAAAGATCTGAGGTTGCTCGCGCAATTCTCTTAGGATCCTCTGCCGCCCTACTCAACGCGGGTCGAGCAACGCTCATTATTGGAGTTACGACCTGAGCCATCGGTACAGCAAGTAACTGTTGAGCCCTTCCGTAAATCCCAACCGATGCATTACCGTAAAGACTCCCTAAGATAACTATGTCTAGTCCCTTGGAAAAATGGTGGACTAAAGCACCTCCCATCACTTTGGAACCAAATTTAACTAGTCCGATCGCCTCTCTAAATTTTTCGGGCCTAGATGGCCTCCACTCGCAAGCTATCCATATCGTGGCAGTAGAGACGGTTAATGCTACAGCTTCCATTATCACTAAAGACCAAGCTCCTACACCTGCCTTAGCAGCCGAGATTCCAGCCAAAAGACCCATTATCTGTCCTGCCAAATCTCGAGTCAAAATTTTCTTGAACTCCATACGACGCTGCATGAGCGCCATATGCTGGATTCCCAAGCTCCCAATCACCCCCAAAAGCCCAAAAACAGGAATAATTTTAACCATCTCAGGTTGCTTGTAGAATGCAGCCGCTAAGGGCGATAGTATTATCGCCACTATAAACATTGAAGCCCCCAGTAGTACATTTAGCCAGAAAAGTACCGAAACTTGGACCTGCGTAATTTCTTTACGCTGGACCGTGGCACTTGACAACCCCGCTTCCCGAACAGCGCCCAAAACGGCTGTGATCGAGGTTGCCATCGCCACCAATCCGTAGTCTGCAGGCGTTAATAACCTAGCCAGCACAGACATGGAGACGATTCGAAGGAGAAGTTTAACCCCCTGGCCCCCAATCNNACTCCTTGCGGAGGATCGAAACGAAACGGTTTTTTCTGAGCTACAACTGGATCCTTCACAAATAGTCCCGCTTCAGCTCTTCCACCGTAGCGTGGGTCGCTTCTATTTTTTCCGACAGAAGTTTTTCATCACTCAAAGAATACTCCACCGCACTCGCCTTCTTGGAGATCAAGCGGCCGAGTGTGCTCTCCAGGCGCCATCTAAAGGGAACCGCCCGCAAGCGCCCTAGTGGTCTACGAATTACGGGCAACGCACTCGTTACCGAAGGGAAGCCATCCACCTTCATGGAGAGAGACCAATCCAGCCATTTTAGACTACTTACATCAACTGATTCGGTCTGCCAACTATAAAGAGATACACGCGTCCAGGGTATGCGGAAAAGATCGGCGATGATCGCACCGTGAAGCGATTCGGTTACGATTCGCTTACATTGTCGGATCGAATGAATCGCCTCTTCTACCGGCAATCGCGGGTCTATCACTCTAAAGCCTTGGTTGAGGCTCAAAACAGCAGGGTAGTCGGTAACAAAATGATAGTGTGGAACAAAGCCGACCTCATGTATTTTCTCAACTTGCGGCCAACTTAACAGACTTAGGCATATTGCCCCATCGGTAATGACCTTCTCGGAACCGACTCCGAGGGCACTAGCCGTAATCGGACCTCGAACAAAGCGGATATCCCAACTGCCATCAATAATCGGTGCCGCCTTTGGGCGGCGAATTCCTGTCCCCATCACCACTCGCCGCTTGGCCTCAGGCGCCGAGTTTTTTCCCAAGATGGAACCAATACCAATTAGAGTCGTTTCATCGTGTTTTGCCTCTAGCCCGGGAAGCAGCCGAGGCCACAGCCACTCATTAAGATCGTCACCAAAGTTCCCGTGAGGTGACTTATAATAGTAAAGCCTCATTTAGTATTATCTTCCGCCTCCAACGATGCAAAAACGCGCTTCAGTTCAGATTTCGCCTCTGCTACACGTATCTTCAACCCATGCGCGGAATTTGCCCGGTTAGACCAACGTACAAGAACAGCATCGATCGCGCTAGGTACATCGTGAGTACGCGCGTCCACTACCGAATCCGCGACACCAACCGACGCAAAAACACCGAGAAACTTCATGCTATAGGCAACCCCAACACAGGGAATGGACTGAGAGAGCGCCCCGATACAGGCGTGCATTCGAGATCCAACAAAAAAATCGCAGTTGCCGATGACGCCCTTGATTTGGTGGCAATCCAGTCCTTCAGCGTCCAAAAGATGAACTCGCGCTCTAAGATGCTCGGGTAACTCATCTCTTAAGATTCGCGAAGCTTCATTGTCACTTTCGACATCTCCTGCAGGTGCCAGCGTATGGGGAATCAAGATGATGTCCCCCTCTATGCGCCCTAGCAAACTGGGTATGAGCTCCCGCAAAAATTTGGGATAATCAAGCTTAAGCCCAAACATGTTCGCGCGGCTATAGCCTCCGTTGAACATAAGACCATTCACGTTGATTCCACAGGCAAACCGCGGCATCAAAGCCGATACTTTGGTATCGGGAACAAGCGCAACAGCCACATCCGGACTGAGCGCAGCTTGCTTGTGATCGCCCAAAAGGGCTTGGGCGACCTTCAAACTATCGCGATCCCTCGCAATAACAACAGATGAACGACGCAAAAGGAAACGCGCTATCCAACGGGTTTTGGCCGCCTTGAAAGGACCGTAAGTCTGAGGAAAATGAACGATGGAACCACGAACGAGGATAACCGACCAGGTAGCGAGTGAAGCGACAAAGAATCGCTGGAAACCATAAATGTCGCTGAAACTATCTCCACCGCGTATATCGCCGATGAGCGAACAACTTTCTATGGAGGCTATCCACGGGGTCTTCCGCGAAAGAAACCGACGTAATGACCGGAATGGACTNNCACCCGGTAGATGAAACACATGCAGACAATCCAAAGAAGGTGTCGGGAGATGCCCTCCTGCAGCGATAAGCGAAACCGGGCTAACTCAACATCGATTTCGTGTCCGCTAGGTCGGAGTTTTACCGGGCCTTTTTCTCGACTTGAACCAAAGACAATGATGGTTGCCGGCTTATCCACCGTACAGAGGTGCATCAAGGACTCAGCTAGGGCCAAGACGCCTCGATTCCCAGACGACAACGGGGTTCCTAAGATACCAATCTTCCTCATAATCGTGGGCACCTGTCAGACTGAACTACACTCTCTGGCACACAACGCCGGGACGTCCGCCAGGAACCGCTCCATCTTCTCAGCGGCAGCCTCCCAGGTAAACCGATCTATTGTGATGAGACTCTCACCTTGCAGACGTAGTCGCAGTTGTTCGTCATTAATAATCCTACCGACCAGTTGAGTCAGTTCCTCAATGTTGCCGCGCCGGCCAATCAGCCCGTTTTGATCATGGCGCAAGATCTCCAGGCTGCCATCATTGTCCGTACTTACAACTACACAGCCACACGCCATGGCTTCAAGGACGACGCCCGGTAACCCCTCGGTTCTGCTGGTCAATAGCCACACCTTGGATTGATTATAGAGTTCTCGAGCGTGCCCCACGCTCGGGAGGCGGTGATAGTCCGCATGCTCCAAGCCTTTGGGGCGGAGCTCAGTACTAAAGACATATTGAGGAACGTCTGGCCAGCGTTGCTGGCACGCCTTGAGCACCTGCCGCATATCGGCTGGAGCTTTGTTCGGATGGCTATTATAGAGGGCACCGATACCTAGGCGTTTGATTGAAAGATCGACGTAATAGTCTTTCCGGTCGANNACCCACACACTTCCCTCGGTCTCCACCTGTAACTTCGGAACGAGTGTAGTGGACACTGTGATCGTGGGCATACGTCCCTTCCAGGCTAAGAGATCACTTTCCGTTGGTTTCGCCGGAAACCCGTGATTAAAACGCACTCGGAAGGGTACGCGCGCCAGCTTCCGT
>DKKJ01000105.1:0-234 GCA_002455175.1 Opitutaceae bacterium UBA6669 | reverse complement strand
TCCACACTGTAAGTCCCGACCGCGATGACAACTTCGCCCTCCCGGTAAGAAAGACTATTAATGTCTGTATAGCGTTCTACAGGGCCCCGGAAGACATGCAGGAAACCAGCATTCTTCTTATTCTTCACCGAGAGCTGGTTAACCAGGCTTAAAATTCGGCCCTTTATCGATTTCCGTCGTTTAGGAAGAATAATCCTGACCTGATATCCCCTGGACATCAGCAGGTTTGCCATG
>DKKJ01000088.1 GCA_002455175.1 Opitutaceae bacterium UBA6669 | reverse complement strand
TTTACTCACGCTCTCTGAATTGGCGCTAGGACAAATGAGCGCGGGGAGTCGGAGTGGGCACAAAAAAGCGCGCCACTTAATGGGCGCGCAGCCAACACGATATGACTTCAGCTTAGTTGGAACCGTGCGTACGGACCGTTTCGGTCTTTTTCGCTTCGGCCGGAGCGTGAACCACCGCTTTGGGCGCGGGGGCCTCATCATCTTCCTCGGCCGACGATGACTTTTTGAATTCCTTGATCGACTTTCCGAGTCCCTTGGCCAATTCGGGCAACTTCTTCGCTCCGAAGAGCAAAAGCACCACGGCGAGGATCAGCAAGATCTCCGGACCACCGAGGCCGAATGCGGCAAATACCAACGGGAGAGAAGTCATGATGAGTTACGTTACCTCAAAGTGAATTTCTGTAAAGGGCAAAGGGGACTTCGTCGCCGACTCCGAGTTACCTTCGGATCTGTTTCAGGAGCCACAGGAAAAGGAGTGAGCCCAGGAGGGCACAGAGGATGCGACCAAGCAGGTTAACGGCTGTAATCCCGATCAGCCGAAAGACTGCTGTCCCGATCACGGCACCCACCACGCCCACGATGAGATTACCGATCCAGCCGGAACGTTTTCCCTTGGTGAGGACTCCGCCGAGCCAACCCGCGATCAGGCCGACCAGAAGGATGGTCAACAGCTCCTGGAAGGACACCATACGCGCAGTCAGCGGAGCGCGGGTTGGCTCAAACGCTTCAGATAATTAGCGCGGAGTGGTCACCAAAAAGGTGATCCGGGCGAGCAGTTCTAGGAGGCGTTTGCGGAGCAATTCGTCTTCCTCGGCGACCGTCTTGGAGTAGCTAAACCGTTCGAGCGCTTTCTCGGCCAGTTCAATGCTCAGCACGTAGACAAAGCCGTCGCGCATAAAGAGCAGATTGCCTCGCTTGGCGATGACGGGCTCATTGGTCTCAATAAAGCCGGCTCGCCCGCGGTACATGGTGCCTCCGGGTAGGAGATTGTAGGTCAAAAGGGCGCCCCCTTCGATCGAGGGGATGAACTTGGCGCTCTCGATGCGCGATCCTGGGAAGCGCTCTTGGAAATCGGTTTGGACAAAGTTGCTGAAGAACCAAATCAAATAGTCTTTGCGACCACGAGTTTCGTGCTCCCAACGCTGGGTGGCGTCCATGCGAAAGCACGCGATGCTGGCATGCGTGGTGAAGTCATCTTCAAATGTGACTACCTCTGGAGTATCGAGGATTCTTCCTCCCAGTTCGGGAAGCACGGGAATCGCAATCTTGTAGGAACCGGAAGGGGCCACGTAGTGGGTCCCCTCGACACGGCCGACAATGGAGCTTTGAGCAACCGCGAGGGGCGCGAGTGCTAAGAGAGTGATGAGGGTGAAGAAAGACAAACGCATCTGGATCGGAAAAAATTTAAGTGTGTCAGGGTGCGACCTTAATTCAAGCAGCGGGTTGCATGAGTTGCTGCCACGCTTCTACGGGGATCTCTTCGGGGCGTGCCTGTGTGCTCAAACCGAGTTGACCCAGGCAGGCCAGCCAAGACTTGCCCTGGTCTGGCAAGCGATCCCGAAGAAGAGAGCCAATCTGTTTCCGTCGTTGTTGAAAGAGTCCGCGGATGAGCTCTTTTGTTGCGGTCGGAAAAATGACCGGCTCCGGTTTGCGGATGAGGTGCAGCAGGAAGGAATCGACGTCGGGACGCGGATGGAAACAGGTGGAGGCGACGGCGTGACCCGGCGCGATCGTATAAGCCGACTGAAGAAAGATAGAAATCGCGCCAAAGGCCTTAGTGCCGGGCTTGGCAGCATAACGGTCCGCGGCTTCCCGTTGCAACATGAGCACAAGTCGAGTGGGGAGGGGGCCGCTCAAGACAGCATCCATCCAAGGAGTGGAGATGGCATAGGGCAAGTTAGCGACGACTTTGAAGTCGAGGGCGCTCTGGACCGGACCTAGATTGGCTAACGGGAGCTCCACGGCGTCACCTTCCGTGAGCCGAAGTCTCTCGGGGAATTGCGGGAGGAGGGTTTCCTGCAGGTATCCCAATAAACGTGCGTCTCGCTCCACGGCCCAGACTTCACAGCCCGCCTCGAGCAGAGCAGAGGTCAGTGTGCCCAATCCGGGGCCGATTTCTACCACAACGTCGCCGGGTGCGATTTCTGCGAGTTCGAGGGACTTGCGGACAATATTGCCATCAACGAGGAAGTTCTGCCCCAGGGCGCGCTTGGGAAAGTGGCTCAGATGAGCGAGCAGCGATCGAGTCGAAGACGGCGAGAGCGGCATCAGGAGGTACGAAAAGCTCGGATAAGTTCGGCCGTATCCGCCGCCTTCATCAAGGCTTCACCGCAGAGAATGGCGTGGGCTCCGGCGGCGCGCACCCGAGCGGCATCTGCACCGGTAAAGATGCCGCTTTCACTCACCGCGATCACTTCGCGGGGGAACTGGGGAATCAACGACTCGCTCAACCCAAGGTCGGTTTTGAAAATGGCGAGATCGCGATTGTTGACCCCGATAATTTGAGCTCCGTGGCGGAGGGCACGTTCCAATTCCGGCTGCGTGTGAATTTCAAACAAAGCATCGAGCCCTGTTGCCTTTGCTGCCGAATATAGGTCCGCGATCTCAGTATCATTGAGCGCTCGGACGATAATGAGGATGGCGCTAGCTCCGGCTTGGCGGGCCTCAAGGACCTGAATGGGGTGCACCATGAAATCCTTACGGAGGCAGGGGAGTGCAGGTCCCTGCTGCCGGAAATATTCCGTTACCGAAGTGAGGTCCTGGAGCGTGCCTCCAAAATAGCGTTCGTCCGTGAGGATTGAGAGGGCGCTGGCGCCCGCGGCCAGGTAGCGTTGGGCCTGTTGTACCGAGGATACGCCGGTAGCGATGGCTCCCGCGGAGGGGGAGCGGCGCTTGATCTCCGCAATCACTCCGAGCACGCCATCCGCCCGACGCAACGCTTGGGCAAATGAGGGGACTGGAGGGAGCGCGGTNNAAAGGATGGCACTGGGGGAAGAGCGGCGTGCGCCGAACGAAGTTCATCGAGGGAGACGGGACGTACCTGCGACGCAATTTCGCGTCGTTTCCAGGCCATAATCTCGGTGAGTTTATCGGACATGTGAACGGTCCAGAAAGCACAGCGTGGGAGCGAAAACGAGACTGGAGTTTACGCAGATTTGTGGATTCTAGGGGGACTCGCTGTGCTGGAAAGCGCTAGGCGACGAGCATTTAGTCCCGAAAAAAGGAAAAGCGTCGTTTTCTGAGCGGGGGTGCGATAGCTCCGGGGGATGAGTGCGATCGACTCACTTCGCCAAACCATTGCTCGACTTCGAGCGCCCGGGGGCTGCCCGTGGGACCAGGAGCAAACCCACGCCTCACNNGGAGACGTGGCGCGGGAAGTGAATGAAAAGTTGATCCGGCGGCACCCTCATGTTTTCGGCGCGGAAGGCAAGTTGCAGACTTCTGGCGACGTCATTGTGAAGTGGGAAGAGATCAAGGCGCTGGAGCGGCAAGGAAAACCGAGCGCGCCAGCTACGTCTGCGTTCAAGGAGCTTCCTCCGCGATTGCCCGCGCTGATGTTCGCTGAAGCGGTATGGAAGCAGATTGAAAAGAAAGGTCTCCCGACGGCCGGTGTTGTGAATCGCGATGCGGTCGCTGCCTTGGGCGATTCCCTGGACGACGCTGCGTTGGGCCGTCGTCTTTTCGAACTTGCCGCAGCGGCGCGTGCGCGCGGGCTCGNNGCGAGAGATCGACCATCGTGCCCACGCGCCGTCTCTTGCTTGAAACGCCCCCGCCGGAGGTGTCGGCTGAGTGGTGGGCGCCGTTTGAGGCCTATCTAGCGAAGGAGCGACGCTACTCACGGTATACGGTCCGCAACTACCGGCAGGCTTTCGAGGACTTCTACCGCTGGGCACTCAGCGCCCGACTGTGGGAGCGGGGTGTGGAAGTGCTGAGTTCGCGGGATGTGCGTGACTTTGTGATTGAGGGTCAAAGGCGCTTTGACCGCAGAACACTCCACAATCACGTTTCGGGATTGCGAGCGTGGGCTAAGTACTGGCGACAGCGTAACAAACTTCCGACCAATCCGTTCGTGGGAATTCCGCTGCCGAAGTTGGAGCGACGGTTGCCGACGTTTTTGACGGAAGCTCAGGTCGTGCGCCTGCTGGAATCACCTCTTCGTCTCCTCGAGAACGAAAGCATCGACGCGTTCACCGCGTGGCGAGACCGTTTGGTGATGGAGTTGATTTATGGGGGAGGTCTCCGCATCAGCGAGGTGGTAGGCCTGGATTATGGGCATATCGATTTTGCGTCTGGGGTGGCGCGTGTCCTTGGAAAGGGGGGCAAAGAACGAGTGTGTCCACTCGGATCGGTCGCCTTGGCGGTCGTGAAGAAATGGCGTTCTGAGTTCGCGGTCAGAACGACGCCGTCTGCTCCTGTTGTCGTCACTGCACGACACGAACGACTCTCGCCGCGCGTTATCCAGGCCGGCTTGAAGCGCTACCTGACCTTGGCTGATCTGCCGACAGAAGTGACTCCGCACAAGTTGCGCCACAGCTACGCGACCCACTTGCTCAATGCAGGCGCTGACTTACGCCTGGTGCAGGAGCTGTTGGGTCATGCGCAACTACAGACCACGCAGATTTACACCCATGTCAGTATGGCGCGATTGCAGCAGATCTACGCGCAGGCGCATCCGCGTGCGTGACACTCGCGCCGAAGCTTATAGTTGAGCAAGATTGGGGACGACCCGCCGGAACGTGCTCCGGGGGCGCTCCCACTCCAGGCTTACCACGTGAGGCGGCGAGCAACGCTGTTTCCTNNGACGCTGGTGGCGGGCGTGATCCGGGCCAGCGGAATCTCCAAGACGAAGGTCTCCTCGCGACTATCGCGGATTCCGTCCAGAGGCTGGGAAACGCTTTCTACGAGGCCATTGTTGAAGCGGAAATCTGCGCCTTCCATCAATGAAAGTTGATCCCGTCCCTGCACGGTGATGACCAGTTGGTCGCCCTTGCGTTCAGCACTTCCGAAAACCCAATCCGGTGGCGTGCGATCGAGTATCAGATCGTCGGTTTCAAAGGTGGTGCTCAGACGATCGTCCTTCGCGCGCGGTGCTGTTTCCTTGACCGTAAGGCGCGTGAAATAAACGCCGTCGCTGAGATGGCTGGTATCGAACTGTGCGTAGGTGGTGTCGGTGTCGACCGCGAGANNCGGATCGAGAACGTGGATACCAACTCATCGCCATCAGGATCGTTCAGGGTCCAATAAGCGATGCGCATACCTGGGGCCGGAACCAGCGGCGAGGAGAGCAAGTTGCTACGCCGTTTATCATCTGAGCCTTCTTTGCTTGAGTTGATTACCTGACCCAGGCTCGTTGTCGCCTGAGGTGCGGGGGGTGGCATGGGCAAAAGGGCGAAGTTGGGTCCGAAGAGGCGAAAATCGGTCAGCGAGGGGCGTCGATTTTGCGGTAGGAAAAACAGCTGAGCTTTGTCGATTTCAAGCGTCGAAGGTGTATCCGCAGGCAGCGTGAGTTTGAGGCGCAAATAGCGGCCGTGCTGAGCCTGCGGACTTTTCCAGGCGCCTTGCGCCGTCTCTAATGGAGTCCAGTTACTCCAGCCTTCCAACTCGTCGCTGCCAAAGTTGGTTCTGAGGCTGACGCCGACCAGTCCGTCGGGTAGGTTGCGCAACCGGTTGAAGCGAAGCGCTCCTAGTCGCGACGGTACACCCACATCCAAGCGGCGGGTTTCCAATTCTCGCGGTCCTTCTGCTGCAAAGTCGATCAAGGCGAGCCCAGGGGCGTTGTTTCTCAACGCCAGAACCCGCTGGTCGCTAACGATAGCCAGTCCGTTCAATTGAGCAGAGATACTGCCGGGGAAGGTGAGGGACCGCCTCTCTTTAACATCGTATCCAAGGAGGTCGCCCTGTTCGCCGCTCGCGATGAGTAGCTGATCCCCTCGTTTGACCAGGCTGTAGAATGCCACCCCCGAGCGGGAGACCAACGTCTCGGGGAATCCGTTATTCGCCGGGAACCAGACTACCGTACTGCGGCCGGTGAAGCGCTCCTGCGGAGGCTCATTCGCGGGCGTGTTGGCTGCGTCCTTGTCACCTGCCGATGCAGCTACGANNGCCGCATAGACATCACCCGAGGGTAGGACCAAAAGATCGGTGACCTCGGCGTCTCGATTCTCTTGCAGGATGATAGCAGATCCACCGTCACGAGGGAATGAATACACGTTCCCCTTAGGTGCAGATCCTGCCAGGACGCGACCGTCGGGAAGAAGTGCCAGTCGGCGCACATTGCGGTCACGCACCTCGCCAAATAACGTGACACCACGTTCCTTGAGTTGGGCAGAATCAGTCACTTTGTCAGCGACTACGCCCGCCTTGCTAAAAAGAGCTAAATCGACGCGATAGATCCGGCCCGGATTTCCCGTCGAGACAAGGACCGAGTTCTTATCCACTACGCGTAGATCGAAAATCGAGTCGACCGGAAGCGAAAGTCTCGCGATCAGCTTGCCGTCTTGAAGCAGATGAAGGGCGCCGTTGGGAGACGTTCCTGCTAGAAGGCGTCCCTCTTCGAGTGCGACGACGGTGAAGACATGGGAGTCGTCCAGCTTGGCGACTTCCTTCACCGAGTAGAGCGGGCCAGAGGCGTCGAGCGTGACCTCCAGAATTCTCCCATCTGGGCCTGTTCCTACCCACCATTTCCCCTTTCCAGCGGGAGCGATCGTCCACAGGAGATCGGCCAAAGGAGTTCCTTTTAGTTCGGTGAAGACGGGACCTGCAACCACACGGCCGTCGGATCGGGTGGCGAGACCCTTGAGATTGCGACTGGTGCTATCGCGGTAAAAGTCGATCTCTACTTGTTTTGAAAGGGTGGTGGCGTGAGTGGCTGACGCACAGAGGGCGAGACCCAGGCACATCTCCGGGATGCGGACGCGCAAACTCAGACGGAGAAGCTTCGTGGCGAGGCGGGAGCGAAGAGCGGGAAAAGACATGCCGTGCAAAGAGCGGGACAAAGCGTTATTCGGTCACAGTGAAAACACGACGGATCGTCGTGCTGATCAGACGGTCGGGGAACAGNNTTCCACAATCGCTACGTACAGGCCATCTGGCTGCCGGGTCGCCCGCAAGGCCGCGAGATAGGCGGAAAAACTGCGAAGGTCGGTCGAGACCAAAGTTGCGACCTGACCGGTCAACCGATCGAGTTCTCGACCGTTCATGACCACGAGTTCAAGGGTTCTTCCCGCCCATTCTTTCGGCACGGTCATACGGACCTGTTCTGTAAGGGCGGCGCCTTGATGATCGCGCCCGGTGAAAGCGAAGCTCACGGAATCGCCCGTCCGAGCACGGGTGGTCGTAGGTTGAAACTGGTCGAGGTACGCCCACGGACGGCTTTTCAGTGGCTCGATGTTCACGGTCACCTTTTCGGGGTAAACGCGTTCAAAGGGGTTCTGCAGCGCGGCATTGANNCCATGCTTGAGTCTAACGATTCGTTGCCGGGGAAGCTCAAGCGGGTGGAAACTCGAAACCCTTCGTTGAAACCCGCGTCGTTCGATCCTACCACTGTCTGGGTGACGCCGGCGGCGACGACCAAAGGTGCCAATTGCGGGTGACGAACAATCGAATAGTTGAGGGTACGTCGAGGGGTCGTCACCTGCACCGGAATCATGGAAGGCCCGGTAACCAGCTCACCGGCGACGGCCGAGAGCCGATCCTGGAGAAGGGTACCAATCACTCGGCCGGTGTTGGAGACCTTCATTGAGTTAAGGTTAGAGGGGAGGATGGCGACAANNCAAACGCGGTGATGCGATTGCCATCGACCGTGGAAACGGTACCTGTCCCCGCGATCGTGATGTCACCTACCGCGAGAGCGACGGCGACCGCTTCACCTGGATTCAACGAGGGCGTCTCTGCCGTCGAGGATTTTCCTCCAGCGCTTCCGTCTGCCAGGACATTCGAACCTCCGACGGTACTAGTAGCTAGGCCGAGCGAGCGAAATTGCGGTCCCAGCAAATCGGCCACCCCTGGAGATAGGCCCGTGNNGTGGCGCTGCGGGGTGCCATGGCGGGATGAGACGGGGCTACCGGTGGTGGCGTTAGGGGGGAAAGACCCACTTTCTCTGCCACTTCGGCCAAGTCATCGGCGGGAGTGAAGCCAGCGTAGCGGACGGTTTCGAACCGCTGAACCTGATAGCTCAGTGCGCCCGCCAAGCGGCCGTCGATGTACAGTGGACTGCCGCTCATGCCCGCGACCGCACCCATCGCTTGTACTTTAGGATCGGTGAGTTGGCACAGAATGAGTGCTTTTCCCGGGCCAACGGCGTTACGAATCACGCCGGTGACCTCGACCTCAAATGGCTCCGGCTTTTTCCCTTGGAAAACCGTCCAGACTTCACCCTTCATCCCCGGCTGAAGCTCATCGAGAGCGATTTTCGGCGGGTTACGGGGTTGTTCATTGGCAGCATTCGCACTCGCAACGCCGACCAGAAGAAGTCCGATCAGTAGCCGCGAACGCAACCGAGAGGAGGTCGCCCGCATCGAGCCTTTCATCGCCTCGAACCGGGAAGAAGAGGAGGAAGAGTGGGCAGACGGTGCGGGGGACGAGAACATGATGAAATTAAAGACTGCGGATGGCTTCGCTCATGATATCGCAAGCGCGGTCAATCGCGGAGCCTTCGTGGGCGGTACTGATGAAGCAGGCTTCGTACGCGCTCGGAGGGAGATAGACGCCCTTCGACAAACAGGCGTGGAAAAGCTTCCCAAAAAGTTTCGCGTCGGTTTGCAAGGCGGTAGCGTAATCACCCACCGGGGTGGCACTCAGATACAAGCTGAACATCGAACCGGTTTGCGGCACAGTTGCTGGAATCCCTTTTGCGCGGGTGGCATCTTGCAAAGCATCTCGAACCTGCCGCCCCATCTGATCCAGGCGAGCATACGGATTTATCTCCTCTAAAAGGCGTAACGCGGCAATGCCCGCGGCCATAGCCAGGGAGTTGCCACTCAAGGTGCCGGCTTGATAGACAGGACCGAGAGGGGCGAGCATATCCATAATATCGGCACGCCCACCGAAGGCCCCGACGGGAAGTCCTCCGCCGATAATTTTTCCGAGAGTGGTAAGGTCGGGCGTGATCCCGGCCAATTCTTGGACGCCACCCTTGGCCAAACGAAAGCCGGTCATCACTTCGTCAAAAATCAGCACCGTTCCTTGTTGGGTGCAAACGTCGCGAAGAAACGACAGAAACCCCGGGTCAGGCAGAATCAACCCGACGTTGGCAGGGTAGGGCTCCAAANNTAGCCTCAAAGGCCGCGGTGACAGCCGTGGGATCGTTAAACGGCACCACGACGGTCTCCTTGGCAAAGGAGGCGGGAACTCCCGCGCTGTCAGGGTTTCCGTGGGTGAGGGCGCCAGATCCGGCTTTGATCAAGAGCGAGTCGGAGTGCCCATGGTAGCACCCCGAAAATTTGATGATCTTGTCGCGGCGGGTGAACCCGCGCGCGAGCCGGATTTCCGACATCGTGGCTTCGGTACCGCTGTTGCACATGCGGACCTTCTTGATTGAAGGTACAAAACGGACGATCAGCTCGGCCATTTCCACTTCATAGGGGTTGGGTGTGCCGAATGAAGTTCCACGATCCAAAGCCTCGGCGATGGCGGCCTTCACTCGGGGGTGATTGTGGCCATGGATGGCGGGTCCCCAGGTGCACACGAAATCAATGAGTTCCTTGTCGTCGGCGGTCGTCAGCGTGGCCCCCCGCGCTGATTTGACGAAAAAGGGCGCACCGCCGACTGAGCGGAAAGCGCGAACGGGAGAGTTGACTCCGCCGGGAATCAGTTGGCGGGCACGTTNNGAAAGGTTAACTCACGTATTTTTGCACAATAGGGATGCGCCGTCCCACGCCGAAGGCGAGGGGGGTCAGCTTGAGTCCCGGGGCGGCTTGCTTCCGTTTGTACTCGTTCAAATCGACTTTGCGCGCGATGTCATTGACGACGGCTTCAGCGAAACCTTGAGCGATCAGATCGCGACGAGACAGGCCTTCCTCAACATAGCCTCTTAGAATGGCGTCTAGCAAATCGTAAGGAGGTAAACTGTCTTGGTCGGTTTGCCCGGGCCGGAGCTCGGCGCTCGGCGGTTTTTCAATCGTATTCGCGGGAATGATTTCACGGTCGCGATTGATCCAGCGCGACAAGGCGTAGACCTGAGTTTTAAAGCCNNCCGCACATGTCGCCATAGAGCGTGCAATAACCCACCGCGACTTCGCTTTTGTTTCCGGTCGTAAGCAGCAAAGACCCAAACTTGTTGGAAAGGGCCATCATCATCACGCCGCGAATACGGGCCTGGAGATTCTCTTCGGTCACATCTGGTTTGCGTCCTACGAAGAGAGGACCGAGGGCCTGCTCGCAGGCCAGAACGGCGTCGGCAATACCGATGGTCTCGAAGCGAATTCCGAGGTTGTGGGCAAGGATCCGCGCATCATCACGCGAGTGCTGCGATGAGATTGATGACGGCAGCGAGACTCCGAGTACGTTCTCCGGGCCAAACGCGGCAGCGGCGATCACCGCGACGACGGCGGAATCGATTCCACCTGAAAGAGCAATCAACGCCTTGCGAAAGCCGCTCTTGAAAGCGTAGTCCCGCAGGCCGAGCACCAGCGCGTCATAGATATCCGCCATCCCTTCCTGGTTAAAACTGGGTGCAAACTCTATTTCCGAGGTTTCGGCCGGAATCGAGCGGTCTCGCTGACGCAAAGGGACATCGATGGCCCTGACATCTTCTTGGAAGGCCGCAAGTCCCGCGATCACGCGACCAGCCGCGTCAGCCACTAGGCTGCGACCATCAAAAACAAGCTCATCGTTACCGCCAATGGCATTTACATAGACCACGGGACAGCGAAGGGCCTGGGCGGCATCCGTGACCAGTGACTTCCGCACCTCCCCCTTCTCAAAATGCCACGGGCTTGCGGAAAGGTTGACCATGAGATCGAGATCTTCCTTCTCAAGCCATTTAACCGGGTCGAAATGATACAGTTCGCGCGGCGTAAAGCGGGGGTCCGTCCAAATGTCCTCACAGATGGTGATACCAATCCGCTTCCCGTCTATGATGGTCACTAGCGGCGAGGGCGCAGGTTCGAAATACCGGTCTTCATCGAAGACGTCGTAGGTGGGAAGGAGGCATTTCCGAGCGTGCGTGACCACCTGACCATTCCGACAGAACGCCGCTGAGTTAAAAAAGCGACGCCCCTGAGGGGAGGGGTTGGTTTCAACCGTGCCGATCCACGCTCCGACCGACCCGATCTGCGAGGCAATTTCAGCTAGCGAGGCCTCGACATCGGTGACAAATCGACGCTTGAGGAGCAAATCCCGGGGTGGATATCCGCAGATGACCATCTCAGGAAAAATGACCAGCTCAGCGCCGGCGGTGACCAAGGCTCGGTAGGCATCCAAGATGCGACGGCGATTTCCCGGGAGATCGCCTACCAGAGTATTGATTTGAGCAAGGCCGATGCGCATGACGGCGGAGGAAGGATAGATGCGTAACGAGGAGAATCCGCTAAGATAAAGACCTTTCATCCAAGTGACAACTCCCGAGGCTTGCGCCGAGAACGCGACCTGAGAAGGGTGGAAGCCGTATGTTGCTCCGTGCTTGCTTTGTGCTGGTTACGTTTCTTTGCCCCTGTGTCGCGATGGCCCAAACGGCCTCGGCCCTCACTCTGGAAAGTGCCCTGGGCTCGGTGGAACGGGTGAATATCAATGTTTTACTGAGCCGTGAATCGGTCGCTCAGGCGTTGGAGATCGCGAATCAGCAGCGGGTTCCCCTTCTTCCCGGCGTTTCTGCCAATCTCCAGCAGCGACGCACGCAGTCTGCCTCGATTTCTGCCACCTCGAAATCGGAGGGCACCCCTTTCGACCGATTCGATGGTCGGGTGGTGGGTTCCTATAATGTCTATAGCCCCCAGCAAATTGCCCAGCATCGCGCCTCTCGGATCGGTGTGAAGGTGGCGGAGTTGGATCTGGAACAAACGATCCAGAACGTCATGAGCACGGTGGCGCAGACCTACTTCACGCATCTGCGCAATGTGAAGCGCATCGACGTACTCGACGCCAACATTCGCCGGGCTCGCGAGTTGGTCAACTTGGCTCGCAATCGCGCGGAGGCTGGGGCTGCCCTGCAGATCGATATTACGCGGGCTGAATCCCAGCTTTCCATCGCGGAGCAAGCCCGTTTGCAGCAGGACACGGTGGTCTATCAAAGTGAGCTGTTGCTGAAGCGCTTACTGGACGTTGATCCGGCTTTGCCGCTTCGCCTTGAGGATTTTGTGGTCCGTCGCATCGACGAAGCGTTGTTTGTGGATGGGAGCGAACAGGTGCTATTCGAGAAACGCGCCGACTACCTTCGTTTGCTCCAGGCGCTTGAACAGAATCAAGAGCTCTTTCGCGCCGCCAAGATGGATCGTTACGGGTCGCTTTCGCTCAGCGGGGAGTACGGTTACGCCAATAACGAACCGTTCGACAAAGATCATCAACTCGGGTGGGCGGCAGGTTTGACGGTGGCCGTTCCGCTGTTTGACGGATTTCGGAGCCGGACCAATCAGCGTTTGGCTCTCTNNATCCGTTCGCAGGAATTTCGTTTACGTCAGCTCGAGCTCTTGATCTCGAGTGAGCTGCGTCTGGCCTCCCAGGATGCACGGTCGCGGTTGGCGCAGGTGGTGGTGGCCGAAAAGAGCCTGCGTTTGGCTGAGGAAGAACTCGCACTCGCCGAGACTCGTTTTCGCGAGGGCGTGGCCGACAATCGTGAATTGATCGACGCGCAGAATCGCTTGGGCCAAGCGGGTGACAATCTGAATGAAGCGATCTACCTTTATAATCTCAGTCGCGTGGAGATCGCGCGCGCCCGCGGCAATGTTCGCAGCGTACTCACGGAGCGGGAGTAACTGATCTCGGAGGGGCGGTCCCTAGGCCGTCACCAAAGCTGTTTCATTCCGGCCTACGGGCTATCGTCTGCGCTGCTCGCGCGCAAAAGAAAGGCCGCCTACAAAGGCGGCCTCGTGTTTCGCGTTTCACGCGTAGGGCAGCGGCACTAGGTGGAGTGGGAAAAGCTTGGCCCGACAAAGCACTCAGCGGAGGAGCACCTGCCACTGGTTTTCGCGCGCCGAGCGGGCGGCTTTGAGAGCGCCCATCGCAACATAGCGTTTGTAGTCCTGGCCCGCGAGTTTGACCTTGGGGTTTTNNCGGCGAGGCGTTGCTGGAGAACGGTATCGATCCCTTTGATCTGGGAGCCGCCTCCGGTGACGACGATGTTCTGAAGCAACGTCACGACCGAGTCCGAAGACGCGCGAGAAATCAGCGTGATGAGTGCGGGATAGATTTTATCGATGAGCATGTTGGCAGAACGTCCCAACACTTCGCCCAGTTCGAGCACGTGCGCTTTTCCGCTGAGGATCACTCGCACGTCGATAGGTTTACGGATCGCACCCACGTACGAATGGGACTCTTTGATTTCACGGATCTTGGCGGTCGACAATCCATTGTTTGGATACGTGCGATTGAGATCTCCCTGAATCAGGGCATCGATAGCGTCACCGGCA
>DKKJ01000337.1 GCA_002455175.1 Opitutaceae bacterium UBA6669 | reverse complement strand
CCCGACGGACCCGCATGCCGAGGGGATTGGCTCGACTACTTTTCGACCTAAAAAAGCCGTCCACCCCCCACGCATCCGACAAAAAAGCGTTCAAGAGAGCAGTTTTTTCTTGAAGTTAGCCTAGATTTGTCAAATAACGTTCTCATGAACAGATCCCTTTGCCAATCATCCCCCGACGCGCCCGAGGGATGGGATCGCTTCCACCACGTGATCGCCTCCCATCCGCACGTCCGCGCGGTCGCCCGTCCGCATCTCGCGCGATGGGTCGATCGCTGGATCCGCCAGGGCGGGTCTGGGTCCGGAGAGGCCACCCTTCGCTTCTTCGAGGAAATCGGCACCACCCCCGCCCTGAAGGACTGGCAGTTCCGGCAAGCGCTCTTCGCCGTCGAGCTCTGGTGCCGCCAGGTCCAAATGCCGCCTTGGGCGAGCGGTTTCGACTGGCAGGCCATCGCCGACCGGGCCCGGATTCTCGAAGACGACCGTCCCTCCCGGCTCCGCGAGGCGTTTCCCGTCAGCCATCCCCGGTTCACCAGCGAAGAACTCCGGCGGCGCGATCGAACTCCCTTCCCCGGTGAAGACAAAATCGTCGCCGACCTCCTCGAACAAGTGAGACGACTTTGCCGCATCCGCGGCCACCAGCCCGCCACCGNNAAAAAACCTATTTGAGCTGGATTCGTCGATTCACCTACTTCCGGCTGCGCCGCCTTCGCGAATCGGTCGAGACCCTGCGTGCGGACGCCATCGATGCCTACCTCGAGTATGTGGCCCTCGAACAGGACGGTGCCCCCTCCACCCAACGTCAGGCGCTCAATGCCCTCGTTTTTCTGGCAAGACTCCACTACGGACTCGGCGACGACCTCGAACTGAAATTCATCGTCGGTGGCAGCGGCCAAAGACGCCCTCCGACCGTCTTCTCCCGCGACGAAGTCAAAGCCGTCCTCGCCCACCTCAACGACCCATGGCGGCTCATCGCCGAAATGGCCTACGGCACCGGGATGCGGGAGGGCGAAGTCTTGCGCCTGCGGGTGAAGGACATCGATCTGGACCGTGGAATCCTCTACGTCTATTATGGGAAAGGCGACAAACACCGCACCGTCCCTCTTCCCCGCAGTCTTGAAGACCGCGTGCGGGCCCACCTCGCCGCCGGCCGGGAGAATCACCGGAGATGGCTCGAGTGCGGGCAGGGCGAAGTGCAGGTGCCGGGTTCCCTCCTGCGAAAGCACCCCGAAAAGGCCCTGCAGTGGNNCCCCGCCAGTCGGCAGAGGATCCACCCGCGCACCGGACGGGTCTCCCGGTATCACCTCCATGAAAAAAGCCTCCAGCGCCGCTTCGGCGACGCGATCCTCGAGGCCGGCATCACCAAGGAGGCGTGTTTTCATACCCTGAGGCACAGCTTCGCCACCCATCTCCTCGAGAAGGGCGTCAGCATCCGCACCATCCAGGAACTGATGGGCCACGCGAGTGTGTCCACGACCATGATTTACCTGCACGTCATGAAACGTCCCGGTGCCGAAGCACCGGGAGAAAGAGTCGTGAGCCCCCTCGACTTCGAGGGCGGCAGACAGTGAAATCGACCCACTTCCCGCGAACCGGCGAACCCGCCGCGCAAGGCGCCTGACCGGCGCTCTGCGGCCGGTGCCCCCGCGCGGAACCGGTCGAGAAAAGAACCCGCCAAATCACTGAGAAAAAGCTTTTCGGAATTTTTCGGGCGGTTTACGCTGCCTTGAAAATCTCCGCTGCGCCAGCATGCCCCGGAGCTCCGGTCCCGGGTTCTGTTATCGCGACAGTCGCCGATAACTGTTATCGGCGACGGCGGGATAAGAAACTGTTGTGCTAGAAAATGCAGAAGAGAGAATACCAGATCGACGGCAGTTTATTCTCCGACCTGCAGGGTTTCTACGACCATGTCAGCGAACGCTTGATACCCGGTGCTGAGTGGGGACGGAATCTCAATGCGTTCAACGATATTCTCCGCGGAGGATTCGGAACCCCCGATGAAGGCTTTGTACTCGTATGGATCAACTCGGCGGAATCGCAGAAGCGGCTCGGATACGATGAAACCCAGAAGCAGCTTGAACGACAACTTGCGCGGTGCGATCCAGCCAATCGAGATGATATGGCAATGGACTTGGAGCGGGTCAGGCAACACAAAGGGAGTACTGTTTTTGACTGGCTTGTCGAGATCATCGAAGTACATTGTGAAGGCGGTGATGAAGAGGACGATGGTGTAGAACTCCGTCTTGCATGAAATCCAATTGCACAACAAGCCGCGACAGGGAAGGGCTTTCAGCCCTCCCCTGCGCTCCACGTTCGCTCTGGAAATGCATTTCTCTGCAGCCAATGCTCAAAAGGTATTCGGTGCCGACTGGTGGATCGCCTGCTCTGAGGCATACGGTCGGTTATCTTTCAGCGTTGTTGGGTCTTCATGCGTTCCCAATCTCTTCCGCTGGATCGACATCGAGGGCGCAGGATCTTCCGGGGAGGCAGTGTGCGCCTACGCCAGTGT
>DKKJ01000368.1 GCA_002455175.1 Opitutaceae bacterium UBA6669 | reverse complement strand
TCAATCCCGGGTCCGCCCAGCTTTTTCAGACCATCAATGACCCGCGTCAGAGCTGGAGCGTTTTCAAGCGAAAGCGCGTAGAATTGCTCTGCCGTCAAGATATCGGGGGCTCCGCCTGTCGCAGGAGAACCAAAAAATTGAGACTGAACGACCTCATTTCCGAAGCTGCCGAAAAAGTCGCGCTTGATATCAACGTTCATCTGCTTGCCAAACTGGGCCAAATAACCCTGAGCCAGGCCTTCCATCGCGGGACTGAGCGCCCGGAAGGTTTCCTCCAGTCCGGCAAACATCTGCTTCAAACTGAAGCGCGCGGTGCTTACAGTATCCCACTTAGCTGGTATCCACGAGGGACGCGGAAAGGGCTCGGAGCCCATACCAAAGATCTTAAGAATCCCCCGCTCTTCGCGGTAGGTCAGCCCATAGTGATTGATCGCGGCATCCTCGTCGAGACGTCCGGTGAAATAAAGATCCTCCCAATCCGTAAGTCCGAGTATACCAAGCACGGCCGTCGGATCTATCCCAAGGGGGTTCTGCTTTTGTTCAGCGGCTTTTTCTGCGATCGCCTTTTCGATTTCAGGAACAATGGAGGGAAAGTGCACCAACATGCTCACTTGATGCCCTGGTGCTTGCTCCTGCAACCGAACGTAACGCGGCGCGCGCTCAAGAGAGGAGTCCAGGCCGCCTTTTTTTAACGCATCCACCGTCGACTTAACGGTGGCCAGGGAAGGGCTTCCCAGCAGGACTCCGTCGACGCTGGTCCAAACAAAAGGAACTGGCTCGCGACTTTTCTGCGAAGCTTCGTCGTCAGCATTTGCGTCATCCTCCTTCTTCGCAGGAATGCTCACCGTCACATACAACGTCTCGCCTGCGTACGTCTCCGTTTCTAGCTGAATTTTCCCCTCAACCTTCTGCTTCCGCGACGTCTCCACCAGCAGCTTTTCAATCTTCTCGGCATCACTACCGAAATCGACCGCCACAATAAACGGCGGGGCCTTCTGCGCTTCGGCATCAGAGAGGAAAGCGAAGTCCGCAACTCCTAAGATCGCCTCGCCTCTCGCCATCTTCAACAACTCGGGAAACGTGTAGCCCGTCTGTTGTTTGAATTCGTCCATCGCCTTCTCCCACTGCAACTGCTCCAACGCAGGAGCAAAGAAGCGTTGGATCTGGGGATCGTTCCACATCTTAACGACGGGAGACGCCTCGGAGCTTTTAATCAGTTCCGGTATATCGTTGAGCGCAAAAACCAAAGGTGCATCCTCAGGCAAGAGGCGAACCAAGGGCGGGGCCGCCTGCAAAGACCCGAGGGCGGTCACGAGACCGAGTGCGGAAACGAACGAGCGAAGAGGAGACATAAAAGGGATGAAATACAAAGTACCCGGGCGCGTCAGGGTAGAGTTGAGGTCAACGTGACGGGTGGGCGGCGCTTTTTTTCGAAGGAGTCTTCACCGGCTCTGGATGTACCAGGTAGCGATAGCCGGCATTGGGATTGCGCGGGTCGAAGCCAAAGGCTTCACGATT
Source organism: Opitutaceae bacterium UBA6669 (assembly GCA_002455175.1). Classification (GTDB taxonomy): domain Bacteria; phylum Verrucomicrobiota; class Verrucomicrobiia; order Opitutales; family Opitutaceae; genus UBA6669. Next base: position 7,104 of record DKKJ01000368.1, on the reverse strand, counting down.
CCGCAGAAAATCTTTTAATACCGATGCTGGAATCGCAAAATTAAGGCCCTCCACCCCTACCGCCATCGCCTTCATATTGTTCACGCCAACCACCTCACCCCGGAGATTGAACAGCGGGCCCCCTGAATTACCGGGATTAATCTGCGTCGTGGTTTGCAGGTACAACCGCCCTTCCATCGCGCGCGCCCGCTGACTGATAATTCCGCTGGAAACGGTGCGATCCAGCCCGAGAGGACTGCCAATCGCGAAAACCGCTTGGCCGTCCGTGGTTCCATTGGAATCGCCCAACGGTACGGTGGGAAAAACGGTATCACCCGCATCCTCGATTTTGAGCAGGGCCAAATCAAGTCGTGAATCCAGCGCCACGACCCGGACCTTGTTGTATTGGATCCGATCATACTCGCCACGCCCACGACGGTATTGAGTCACGGAGATGGTGTACTCACCTGCGACGACGTGATCATTGGTGATCACGTAACCGGATGGATGAATGAAAAATCCTGAGCCTAGCCCCACGGGAGTCCTGATCTGCACCACGGCTTCAGCCACTCGATCGACATTTTCTTTGACGGAGAGCGTAGGCGCATTGACGGCGCTGCGGAAAAGATCCGAGACGAGTTGCTCGGTCTCGCCCGGTGCCAACGCCTCATCCGCCTCCAATCGCTCAATCTCATCCCGAGGGATAGAAAGGAGCGTGAATCCTAAATCCACCACCACCCGATCGGGCTTTTCAGAAAGCACCTCTCCACGCACGGACGCACCACTTTTGAGCTGCACCACGGTCAGCCCAAAAACAGAGCTAGCACCCGCGAGCGCCACGCCGAGAAACCAAGCACCCCACCCTAAACGCTTCATGCCCGCGCCTCCACTTTCGTCGAGCGACGCATCGTCCAAAGCTGCCGCGCATGGACAATCGTTTCGGCCAACACGTCTGGGGTGATCGCTTGCTTCGGATCGTCGCCGATTCCTTTGCTCGGCTGAACATGCGTCTCGATGCACAAGCCATCTGNNGCACCGTAAGCCACCGCCGCCAGCGCGCACGACGGGACATAAACCGCTTTCCCAACGGAGTGGGACGGGTCCACCACCACGGGAGCCCACGTTTTTTCCTTGAGGAGAGGAGTAATGCTTTCGTCGGGATGATTGCGATATCCGTCCAATGTGGGCGCAGTTCCACGAGGGCACAGAAGAATATTCGGATTGCCAAACGAAGCGATGTACTCGGCCGCGGANNTCCCATGTGTAAGCTGCGTTTGAGCAGAACCACCGTGGAACGATCCGCCACTGCTTTACCAATTGCGCGCAGCAGAGAATAATTGAGCGCATTGCGGGCTCCCACTTGCAGAATGTGCACGCCAGCGTCCAGGGCGAGTTTGAGCTGTTGCTCATCCATCACCTCTGCGTCCACGGGCAGACCCGTGCGACGGTGGGCTTCCATCAGAATGTCCAAGGACTTAGCGTCGCCTTGAAAGGCGTAGGGATTCGTTCTCGGTTTCCAAACCCCGCCGCGAAGCACATGCGCACCCGCCTCCTTCACGGCCGCAGCCGTTTCATACAAGAGAGCCGGGTTTTTAGGATCGATCGTGCACTGCCCAGCGATGACCAGCAGTTCCTCACCAAGCGTCACCCCTCCCAGCTGAATGCTATGGGTCGCCAGATCCGACCGTTTGTCCATCAACTTGAAGGGCGACTGGATCTTATCAATGCGATCCACGTAGTTTAGTCCCTCCAACCGAGTGATCATCAGGTCGTCCCGCTCATCGCCGACAATGGCATAAATAGTACGTACCGCCCCGACGATCGGCTGAATACGGCATCCAAACGCTTCGACGATTTGGGTAATCTCGGAGAGTTGATCGGAGGTCAGTCGGTTCGATTTCGGCAGAATCATGGCGGGNNGACTAGGACAGCTTAATCACAGCGTTTTAAAGATAAGCATGTTGCAAATAAAGACACTTATTTGCCCTAAGTGCAGTTTTCGGTTTAGGGCCGCGCCTTAATCTTTCGCAAAATTTTGCGTGGATTCTTGCCCTGCGGCGGTTCCAACTGAGCTTTTCGCATGTTCGAGTCCCTCACCGACAAACTCTCCCACGCCCTCCGCAATCTTCGCGGAGTTGGTAAGCTCAGCGAAGACAACATGGCGGAAGCCCTCAAAGAGGTGCGGACCGCTCTGCTTGGCGCCGACGTTCACTTTAAGGTAGCGCGTGAGTTTGTTGAACGGGTACAGGCCCAATGCGTCGGCCAGCAAGTGCTCATGGGGGTCACCCCAGNNAAGCAAATCGTTAAAATCATCCACGACGAGTTGGTCCGCCTTCTAGGCGAAGGTACCACCGAGCTTTCCGGGGCGCGTCCCCTCAAGATTGTCATGGTGGGCCTCCATGGTTCAGGAAAAACCACGTCCACAGTGAAACTGGGGCGCTTGCTGAAAAAGAAAGGGTACCGCCCGCTGGTCGCGGCCTGTGACGTCTATCGTCCCGCCGCCATTGACCAACTAGAGATCCTCGCCAAGCAAGAGGAGCTGGAGTTCTACGCCGATCGCGGATCGCGGGATGTTCCGGCGATTGGCAAAGCGGCGTTCAATGCCGCTAAAGAAGCTGGGTGCGACTGCGTCATTTTCGACACGGCAGGCCGTCTCCAAATCGACCACGACCTGATTGAAGAAGTCAAAAAGCTGACCGCCCAGATTCAGCCTGACGAAATCCTCCTCGTCGCCGACGGCGCCTTGGGCCAGGAAGCCGTTAACGTCGCCAAAGCGTTTCACGAAGCGNNCTCACCAAGCTCGACGGCGATGCCCGCGGTGGTGCCGCGCTCTCGATCAAGGCGATCACCAGCGTACCCATCAAGTTCATCGGTACCGGCGAGAAACCCGCGGACTTCGACACCTTTCATCCAGACCGCCTCGCGTCCCGCATCCTCGGCATGGGCGATGTCGTCTCGCTCGTCGAGCGCGCCCAGGAAACGATCGACGAAAAAGAAGCCGCCAAGATGGCGGAAAAGCTCCGCAAGGCAGACTTCAATCTCGAAGACTTCCTCGCGCAGATGCAGCAGATCAAGAAGCTCGGCTCGATGGAGAGCATCCTCGGTATGATGCCGGGGATGAATGGAGTAAAGCTCGACGGCGACGCCGAGAAGAGCATGGCCCGCACCGAAGCCATAATCTACTCTATGACCTTCCAGGAACGCCGTAAGCCCGAAATCCTCAACGGCAACCGCCGCCTCCGCATCGCCAACGGCGCCGGCGTCAAAGTCGTCGAAGTAAATCAGCTCCTGAAACAATTCCAGCAGATGCAGAAGATGATGAAGATGTTTAAAGGGGGGGGCGCCAAAAAGATGATGCGTCAAATGGAAGCAATGAAGGGAAAAGGCGGATTCCCAGGACTTTAGACGATATTCGACCACAGCTTCTTTTGAACGTTTTTTGAATCAAATTCCCTCGTCTTATACCACCCTCTTATACCAGGGTGGAAAGATGAGCGAAAAAACGGCCGGTTCCTCGAAAGAGAAGGTTTGGAAGCGTTCGGCGACGGAAGGCATCTACCTTCACGTGCCGAGCGCGATTTATTACGCGCGCTACAGTCAGAATGGTGTGAGAAAGTTCAAGTCGCTGGAAACAGGGGTGCTAACCCACGCACGCGTTAAGCGGAGCGAACTGATGGTCGCGGTAGAAATCTCTCGCCTAAGAGGTGCGCCGAGCGAACCCGTGAGTACCCTCAAAACCCTGGGTGACGTCACGGCACGGTTGGTCGAACAGCTAGGATCAACGACTCAAAAAGCTGCGACAAAAAATAACTATCTGCAGCAACTTGCCGCCCTGAAGAACTGCTGGCCTGGAGGAAAGTTTGAGAGCACCCTACCCTCTTCCGTCACTTACGAGACGCTGCTGAGGCTACGAGAGAATCTTAAATCCGTGCGGTGGAAAGGTCACCTCCATCGTCGCGCGGGGGTCGGATACTCTAACGCCTACACGAACCAGGTTCTCGCGCGCCTCAACAACGTGCTCGTGCTAGCACGATCTCTGCACCTTTGTGGACACGATCCCTTTGCTGAGCGCGTTGGACTACAAGGAGAAATTTTTCTTCCCCTAAACCAGAAAGCTCCGCGGTTACCGAGCACTGCAGAAATGGACCGGATCTTCCATGAAATCACAAATGTCGTGGCTGGTAAGAGTGAGATTAAGCCGCTTCTCGAATGGAGGGTTAGCCGGGCGATGGGAGCCAGTGAACACGCACGGTTTTTGGCCTATTCTGGCTGCAGGTTGAGTGAAGCCAATAACGCCACATTTGAAGACGATCATGGGACCTCATTCCACGTCCGAGGGACGAAATCCAAACCATCTGATCGCGAGATCCCCTGCGTGAAGGCATTTCGCTCGCTCCTCGACGAAATAAAAGCGCGGCGTAAAGCGGAAGGAGGGCCAACGACCGGTCTTCTACTCACCGTGAAGTCTTCTCGTGACGCCATTAAAAATGCGTGCCACCGGCTCGGGCTTAAAAAATTAGGGCATCATCATCTACGACATTACTTCGCAACCGTATGCATTGAGAGCGGAGTCGACATTCCCACCGTGAGCCGCTGGTTAGGCCACAGTGACGGTGGACCATTAGCAATGCGCGTGTATGGACACCTACGCAAAGAGCACAGTCTAGCCCAAGCTTCGAAGGTCAGCTTTTCTCCCCAACGCAGCGAAGGATCGACTGCCGGGTAATCAAGACTTTCCGAATGCCAGGAACACGCGAGAGCTTCTTTTGAATGACCCATCGATAAACAGTTACAGCACTTACACCGCCGAGCAGGTGACATGCCTCTTTGAGGCTGTAAGCTTCGCACGCCACAGAAGCACCTTTAGATGCTTTCTCGGGACTGTTGAGGATTTCTGATTTCACTCCCACATTCCATGATTGAGCAATTTTGACAGCCTCATCACGGTCACGGGCCTGAAAATTTACGGATCGTATTTCTCCATTGAATACAAACGCTCCGGAGTACCTGCGAAGAGCCGTGGACTCCACATACTCCGCTGCACTGTCATCCGTGAACATCAAAGGGTGGCCGCTGATCGCCATCGAAGAAGTTGAGTGGTGGAGACTCATTTGGATTCAAATTTCCTGCGTACGAGTGCCGTCCGCTTCATGTATTTGGTACGAAAAACTCATCTGTTCGATGCCGACGATCTACCGAAAACAGTGTATCGCTACCCTACCCTAAGTGGCCACGTTCTCCGGTTGGTCGAGACAGGCCTCTTTGCCGAGAGAAACGAAAGAGTAAACGATCTTGGTTATGCGGAGTTCCGGATTATGCCGCATCGAGGACACGTTCTCCTCTGAAGTTGCGCCTGCACATGCGGCATAATCCGGGGCCGTGGTGTTCGCGGTCCGCTGAGCTGATGATGGGCGGATGGCTGCTTCATTCATTCCACTCGAAACTGTCCGAGGGCTCGATCGCGGGCCGCTCGTTTCTCATGTCGGCGCCTATATCGAACGTGCACGCACCGAGGGTTACCCGCCGAAGACGGTGCTCGTTCATGTTCAACTCATCGCCAGTCTCAATCGATATCTTCGGAGGACACGTCGCACCACCCGCGACATCGACGAGCGACTAATCGCGCGGTTCATCCGCCGCGATCCTCGCGCGCACTGGTCACCTGGGCCGTCGGTGACGTTGGCGCGGCTCCTCGCACTACTGCGCGAAGTAAACGCCGCACCGCCGGCTTCAACGCCGCCCGATCCTCGAAATCCAGCCGAGCGGTGCGCAGACGAGTTCCGGACGTATCTGCGCAAGGACCGGGGCATGAGCGAATCGTCGATCTACGGCTACTCGTTTTCGGTCGAGTCATTCCTGAAGCGGATGTTCGGTCGCGGCCCCGTCGCGTTCACGAAGCTGACTGGGTGTGACGTCACGGACTTTTTGTCGTGGGAGATCAAGCGCCGGCGACTGCACGCCACCGAAAGTCTCCTCGCGGGAATGCGCGCGTTCCTGCGGTTCCTGCACTACCGTGGCTTTGTGTCCCGTGATTGGTCGCTGGTTGTGCCACGCGGAGCGAAGTGGTCACTCGCGGGGTTGCCGAAACATCTTCCGGCGCGTGCCGCAGACAAGGTGCTCGCCGCATGTGATCGGAGGCGGCCCCGCGGCCGTCGCGATTACGCGATCCTGTTGTTGCTGGCGAGGCTCGGACTACGGGCCGGCGAGGTGCTGCGCCTGATGCTTGAGGACATCGATTGGGAGCACGGTCAGATTTTGGTGCGCTCGAAAAAAGGACCGGGCCTCGCACGGATGCCGTTGCTCTGATGTGGGGCGCGCGGTTGCCGTTTACCTGCGGAGGGACCGCCCGCGATGTCCGAGTCGGCGCGTCTTCCTGCGCGTCATTGCTCCTTATGAACCGCTGAGCCACGCCGCCGTGTTGTCGGTGATGGTTGCCCGCTACCTGCGGCTGGCCGGCATCGGAGGCGTGCGAAAGGGAGCCCACGTGTTCCGTCATACGCTGGCGACCGACATGCTTCGTGGGGGCGCATCATTGGGTGAGATCGGACAAATGCTGCGCCACAGCAATCCGAACAGCACGGCGATCTACGCGAAAGTGGATCTGGAAGCGCTGCGGTCGCTGGCGTTGCCGTGGCCAGGAGGTGTCTCGTGAAAACCTTCGATAAAGCCGCGACCGATTATCTGGTCGTGCGCCGTAGTGTCGGGTTCCGGTTCGAACGGCACGAAATCCACCTGCGCGAGTTTGTCGCCTTCTTGAAGAAGCGTGACGCCCGTTGGATCACGACGCGGCTGGCGCTGCAGTTTGCCACGAGCCACACCGACCACGGCTCGAAAACCCAGGCCGCGCGACTGTCGGTCGCACGTGGCTTCGCCACCTACATGCTCGGCGTCGACCGGCGCACCGAGGTGCCGCCTTTTGGCCTGCTGCCGGCGCGGCGCGTCCGCGCGAGGCCATATATCTACACTGCCGCTGNNGGTTTACCATCCGCTGCGACCGTGGAATCTATATTGCATCATTGGATTACTGGCGGTGACGGGCATGCGGATCAGCGAAGTGATCAACCTGCGTCCGGAGGATATCGACTGGGAGCGGCACGTGTTGACCGTGAGAAAGACGAAGTTTGG
>DKKJ01000266.1 GCA_002455175.1 Opitutaceae bacterium UBA6669 | reverse complement strand
GGCGGGGTTATGCGGATTGTGTTTTTTCCCGGAGGGGAGTGAGTCCGCGGAACTGGGGGACGTTCGAGTCCCGGAGCAGTCTGTGGGTGTTCGCTGACAAGAAAACCGGCACGTCAGGGGCATGGCTGCCGGTGAGAGAGCGGTGTTTTGAGAGGTGAGGCCGGAGGAGGTGTAGAGGCGGCCAATCCGAACGCAGGAGGCGCTTCGGTGGAGAACACGGGGAGGGACGGCGTGGGCTGATCATGGTGAGCAAGTGGGCGGGGCGCGGGCAAGGCGGGCACATTTAACCAGCGTGAAGGCATGACACCGGGGGCAGTAGAGGCTCCAGTCCGGAGTATCCGGGGGTTGGATAACGACGATGACCACCGCCAGAAGTGTGGCGACCTTCATGCGCCGGGCGCCAGCAGAGGGGTGCATCCACCCGTAGTACCGGATGCGGTGCTGGCCGGCGGGAAGCACGTGCTGGAGGTAGCGGTGCATGAAGGTGTCGGCGGTGAGCGTGCACACCCTGCGTTCTTGGGTTGCCGAATCGGTATAACTGAAGGTGACGGCATGATCGTCGGCTGCGATGATGCGCTCTTCGCTGATCGCAGTGCGCGAAACGTAGCGCGCGAGGTAGCGGACAACGTTTTGACCCGAGCCCGCGGGCGCAAAGTGAACCCACCAGCCATGGTGCCAGATGGAGTCGGGGATCTGGGCATGCAGATCGGGAGCGGCGGCCTGGAGGGCGTCGTGAAACCCGTGGCGAAACGCGGCCATAACCGGCTCTCGTGGGAGGAGCCANNACCAGTGCCCGGCGCGAGCCGGGAGCCACTTTTTCCCATCGGGACGCAGGGCTCCGCCGGGAACGACGATGTGCAGATGCGGGTGGTGCTGAAGCTGGCGTCCCCAGGTGTGCAAGACAGCGATCATGCCCAGCTCGCCGCCGAGGTGACGGGGTTGAGAGGCAACTGACTGGAGGGCGGAACAGGCCGATTCGAAGGACAGGTCGTGGAGCAGATGGGGGCGGGCGGGCGGCTGAAGGGGTCAGAAGTCCTTACTTCTTACCCACGCTGAAGCCAGACCCCGGGACTCTCCGACGGTAAGCGTGATACCACAAAAAACCTGAGTGGACATGATCGGAGAGATCCGCGTATCTACAAATGAACTCGTTTTCTTACGCGCCAACCAGGCGCTTTTCTATGGAGGGAGACGAGGGTTGTAAGCCTGGCTGGTGATCTATTCGACCGCAGCGAGTACTCTCCTTCTTTCCTAGGGGGCAGCAACGGGTCGGGTTAGTGTAGTTTGTACTCGTGGAGCTAAGAAAAAGTGATTTGAAGGCATGAGTGCCGCTGAGATCATCGACCAGATCAAGGACCTGTCGCCTAACGAGGAGGCTAAGGTGATCGAATTCGTTGCGACAATGAATGCGCGGTGCCTTAGGTATTCCGAAGGCAAGAGGTTTTGTTCCGCTACGGACTGGGTTTTCCAAGAGCACGGGAGCTGAAGCGGAGGCTCAGTCAATGACCCTTCCTGCACTCCTCACGCGGGATCATTTTGACACGCTCCATCGGCGTTCGATTGAGCTGTCCGTCCGGTTTTTCGCGGCGATGTCGGGGCTGCTTCCAGCGTTTTAGCCTCCCGACAATACCTTCGCTTGTTGTTCCATTCCGGCAAAAATCGTTCTACTGATTCGTTCGGGAAAATGTTTGGGTAAGTCGGCGCCCACTTTCCTTAGGACGGACGGCACTTGCTTTAGGACTTCATCGATCAATCCCTCCGCGTCGCGTAAGCCAGCCGCGCGAGCCATACCTTCCCAGTGTCGGGGGCGAATTTCCTTTAATTTCCAATGCGCATTTTTGCTGCGCACGGCCATGGCCAATTCCGCCTTCTGCCATGCGAGGTGATTCGGTCCGCTACCAATGATGGGCCACGCGGAGAGAACGTCGTAGTAAGGCGTCATTCGGTAGTTTCCGCCGACTTCGTGAAACAACGAAAAGTTCTTCGCGTGACCGTCGGTTGCCGCGAGCAGCCAGAAGAGAATCTGCCCTTTGACAAAATCTCGTCGGTCCTGCGCTGCCGTCGCGCTGAAGGCCAGCACGTCCAAGATCGCTTTCGTTCCCGGTCCGCCGTCCTTTTCATATTTTAGCACGCTGGGCAGGCCCAGCGCCTGACAGAAATCCTCTTGCGGCCGTCGAGCGATCCATTTGGTGCCTTGCCACACTCGATCAAAGCGCTCGACGACGAGCACCTTGTACTTTCCGAATTCGGCGATGTCCGCGATGGTCGTGGTTAGCCCGAACGCTTTGAGCAGCTGCAAACACAGCCATTCATTCTCCACCGAATCCTTCATATCGGCTTGGAGGTTACCGATCAAACCCAGCGGTAGCTTGAGAATGTGGGTGGTTGGCGTTGCTCCGATGGGCCGGCACCACTTATCTTTGAAACGGAGCAAGGCCGTCTTTTCCTGCGCACCCGCAATTGAAATCCGAAACTCTTCTTCGTCCGAGTTGCCGAGAATTCGTCCGCCGGAAAGCGTCGTTGCAATGACGTTTTCCACTGCCGCCTCATCGAGTTCTTCGTATTTTACTTTCTGAACGTCGGAAGGCTCTTCGTTGTCAGGCATGAGCTGCACCGCACCGACGCAATCGCGACCAATCGCCGTTAACAGATCGAATGCGTCCTGCGACTCTGTCCCAAATCGGCTCTGCAGGCGTTTACGGATCGATACACTGTCTGGCAGGAGATTGTCGAAATAGTGATCGACGATCATTCCTCTGTGCGGGGTGTTGTTCGGAGTGAAATCTAACGATAGCGACAAACGCCGCCGATCACTCGCTGTGGCCCAAGCTGGGTCGTAGTGAAAGCTCGAAATTCCACGTGCCTGTGACCATACTCCCACTCGCCGACCATTCATCCATACGATGAGGGAGGAGGGCATGGCTCACCAGTTGGTCTTGGAGGATTGCGCGTTGTTCTGGCCGTCGTCGATGACAAGTCGTCCACCCAAGAGAGCTACGAGTTTGGCGATCTGGGCCATGCTAGCCCGGCCAGGTTCCGCTTCGATTCGCGCGATCCGTTTTTCNNTATGGCCGACTTCTGCCTGACTTAGACCCTTGGCGGCGCGCAGCCCTTTCAGCACCGAGCGCGCCTGCATAGTGGTATCGACAGGATAGTTCATTGCGTCAGATTACTATCTAGGAATAGTGAAGTCAAGATACTACTTTAAGGTAGTTAAGCCGCGATACTATCCAAAGGTGGTCACTACGATTGAGTGTTGTTCGGTAACGATCAGGAAGGCGCCGCTGTGCTTTGGGAACGGTCGAAAGAGCGATGCCGGTGGAGCCACGGGAGCGCCAAAATCAAAGTCATCGAACCAAACTCGACGGCGCGAGCCCCTCCACCGGAAAATTCATCGGAGGAGGTTTGTCAGGGCACGGCTCTAGCTGTCGCGAGTCCAAAACAAATNNCACGCACTGGTTGCTGACTAGTCTCCGGATGAAGGTACTTCCCCGCGCGTCAAAGACGGCCACACGGGTTATGCCTGCTGTCGGCGTGTGTTCTAGCTAGCAGGTGTCGCTAGGCACACGTGGCTGACATTAAGCAGCCAGGGGCATTTCTTCAGAGTTGCCTGTTATTTTTTTCGTAGGGAGATTTACGAGAGTCCCACGGCTCTCGAAAGGCAGCGGAGCGCTCCAACCAAGGGTAGAATCCAGAACACCCCCAAAAGTGGTTTGAGTGAAGACGGCTCGCCTGAATGGGTTCAGACGAAGGGAGTCTTCGTTATCGCTCGAAAATCAAAGAACGGGAGAACGTCTACCTTACAGGGTTCGCAGAGAATAGCAAGCGGACGGGCGCCAGGGCGAGAGGAGTTAGCTTTGAGCGAGACTTTGGGAGGCCTTCCATTGGCGATAGTCGTCAAGAATGGGAACGTCGGCCGGCGCGAGCGCTCGTTGCGGAAGGTCCTCAAGACGAACCCAAGCGAGGGCAATGTGCTCGTTAGGGGAGGGCTCTGCGCTACCTGGGGCAAGCGTCGCGACGAAAGGCGTCATTCGAATGGTGAGCGCGGGGTAGGCGTGCTCGCGTGTGGGGAGTTCGGCGAGTATNNCTTCCTGAATTTCCCGAGCCAAGCTTTGTTGGAGCAACTCGCCTGGCTCGACTTTGCCTCCCGGGAACTCCCAAGCGAGACCGAGGTGTTTGTGCGGGGGGCGCTGGGCAATGAGAACACACTCGTTTCGTTCGAGGAGGACGCAGACGACCGGAAGTGGCGGGGAGCAACACACGATCTATCGGTTTTAAACAAGGGGACTTTCTACCGCAAGTTTGGCCAAAACTCGTAGATACCGCGTGGTGCTCACAGATTATGCATTTAAGTTGCAAATAAGGCAGGCGGCGCGTGCTGCGTCGATTAGCCGCGGAGGCCGTTCCTTCGAATGCTCGCGACGCGAAGGCGTGTGCGTTTGAGTTCAGAAAACTCCCGTCGGTTTGAGGGTAAACCAGCTTAGCCGCGAAAAGTTCTGCAACTTTATGAGAATCTTATGGGTGCTAGAGAGACTTATGACCACGTTTCTTAAAGTACTCGTCGTTGCGCTGCTGGTTCTGGTGGCCATCAAGCTCTGGCCGCTGATCGCGCTGGTGCTCGGGTTTATTGGCTGCCTATTGATGGCTGTGGGCNNATCGCAGCGGGGGCCATCGCGATTTTGGCCGTGGTTGTGTCCGTGGGCTTCACTGCTCTGGTTCTCCTATCGCCCATTTGGATCCCACTGCTGATGGTTTTGGGCGTAATCGCGCTCTGCCGTCGTCTCGCGCGAACCTGAGGTGTGGTTGAAGGTAGAAGGAAGGAAGTGGCTCGCCTCNNGTTTTAACTGATGTCAGTCGGTTTCGCTTGTTGAGCAGAAGCGGCCAGAGCTGTGGGTTATGTCCGCTGCAGGGGAATGAGGTCGAGCTTACGCTTGCGTGAATGAATAGGACACGTTTGCTCGACCCCTTCATGGCCTTCGAGATTCCGGAAACCACCCTTGCGAGCGTCCATCTGGTGGGGCGCTCCGACGGAGCGGTGAAAACGCTCTCCGGATTTCGGAAGGACCGGCACACGGTGCCAGATGCCGCTAATGCCACTACTCAGGCGTTTTTGGCTAAGTTGGCTGAAACGGAAATCGCTGACGAAGCGGAGCGTTTATTCCAGCAGACGCGGACTGTATTGTCTTACAAACGACGCGATCTGTCCCTGGATCTTTCTGCAGGGACGGCGACAATGACCGCCCGGGATTTTGTTTGGGAGCTCGCTTATACGCTGTCGGAGGAGAATCCGTCCCGCTATGAGGTGACGCGCACCCTGCATAGTTTGCGCTCTCCTTCGGTGCTGCACTTGGCGGAGTTCAATGCGCTGTGGGAAGGGGCCTTTTCCTCGCTGCTTTTTTCCTTGGCCAAAAGCGTGGCGGTGGAAGCGATTATTGATGCGGTGGAGGACTTATCCGAAACCGAGGATGCTGTGCTTCAGGTGACGTATCCCTCTGATGGGAGTGAATGCACGCTGAGGGTGGCCGGCGTGGATGCTCAGGTGCGGTGCACAGGCGTGAGCTTGGAGGTGATATTTCCACGAGGCGGCACACCTTTACAGCTGGTGGAGTCGTTCGCGGCGATCCGGCATGTCTTCTCGCTCGCGAAGGAGACTGCCTTGGGTCGACTTCTCTGACGGAGTGGTAGGCGGGATTTCCTACGATCAACGCTCTACCCTTGGCTTCCCGAAGTAAAGAAGCCCTCACCGGCAGGGGTGAAGGCCTGGGCATGGCTAGGTCTAATTGATGGGCTTAAGAAGCTCGATAGAAGCCCGCCTGACCGAGATTCTCGGTGACCACGTCCACGCGCGGGGCGAGGATCGTGGCGAGCTCGGATGCCTCGGTGACGGTTTTCCCCTCGTTTGTAACCGCGAAAGCACCGGCCTGAACCCGTTTTGCCAAAGTGGATACAATCTCATCACGGGTGCGCGTTCCGTCGAGTAGTGACATAACCTGGCGGATGAATCCATCTACCTCGATAGGAGTGTGCCGGAGGTTCGTAACTGGGCCGGATGTATTGAGTGCCTGATGACGCGCCACCGCGGAGATTTTGGGTCTATCGGTGACCGTGGTGGTGAGGTGAGCATGGGGTTGTATCACTGCTTCCACGAGACCACGGCTGTAAAGGAGAAGCAGTTGATCGCACATCGAGATCTCCTCGTGCTGTTGACCATTCTGATCGCGAATGACGTTGTTACTCCCGCCTGTAAGCAGTGATCTCACCTGGGTCAGCAATTCGGAGAAGTTTAGCTGCCGCGGCGCAGCTTTACTGAGGACGACCAAAGTCGCCTTAACTAAACTGTTGTCGGAGTAAATCGATCTTCCGTTGATAGTGAACTCTTCCTTCACGCCCGCAGATAGATCGACCTCGGCNNTCGGCTTTCACGAGCCGTGCGGTGGAGCTGAACCAGAAACTTCTAAGCTGGCTTGGTTGAATCGCACGATTGAGTTCATGATTTGAGCGAACCAATAGATTCATGCGGAAGGTCCGATTGCGCAGGAAGTCCATGTACTGTTCCATCGCCACCACGTTCCGTCCAATTTTGTGGAGCGTCTTTTGAACTTCCATGGAGAAGTTGGCAGGAATAATCGCGCTCAGCTCAGGCTCGCCCAGGTACTGCAGACCGTGGCCTTCGGCGAGGGAGATAAACTCATGGAAATGGAAGGCTCGGTTTTCTTTTTCCAGAAATTCGTGGCGGAGGTAGGAGTCGGACCACTTGAACATCGCGTTGAGCTCTCCTTGCAAGTAGATGCCATACGCATTGTTTTCAGGAGGGACGGACTCAGAAAGGAACTTCAATAGGGCCCGGGCTTGATCGATCTTCTGTTTCTCGTCGTCGAATTGCGCAACGTGATAGGTCATCATGTCGCGTAGCATCCCGCGCATGTGCCAACCGGGTAGGGCATTGTAGCTGATGTAGACGATGCCTTGAGGGGTGAGGAAGTCTTGGCAAATTCTGAGAATTTTTTCCCGAACCTCGTCAGATACCCAACTGAACACGCCGTGGACGATGATGTAATCGAAATGCATCCCCTCGGCGTCGAAATCGAGGATGTTTTTGTGCTCTAACCTAACGTTGGTCAGGCCTGCTGCCTGGATGGCCTTTCTGCCTTCTTCGATTTGAAATGCCGAGAGATCGATTCCGACAAACGTGCTGTGCGGATTGCTCTCCGCGATCGGCAAAATATTGGCGCCATTGCCGCATCCCAATTCAAGCACGTTGCAACGATCAAGAAGCGCGGGCCTCATCCCAAAAAGGGTGGCAATGGTTGCGAGTTTATGAGGGTGCGTTTGGGGGAACGAGGTGCTCGTGTACGCGGTTTCGTCGTAGGAATACATAGGTGTGGTTACCAGCTATCAGCACGACGCCCGCAAAGACACTAGCAAAATTCTGTGAGTGGTTGGCGTCATGGAGGGCTTGCTGGCGAGCAAGAGGCTGGTTCAACTGGCGGTTTCCATGATTCTTCCCGGTAGTACCCTTGGAGTCCTTGGTGGTGGGCAGCTTGGGCGCATGTTCGCCCAAGCGGCGCAATCGTTGGGATATCGCGTCCATATTTTCGAACCGGCGGCAGACTGCCCGGCGAGCGCGGTGGCGAATCGCACATTCACCGCGGAGTACCAGCAGGTGGAAGAGCTTTCGCTGTTCGCTAAGAGCTGTGCGGCGGTGACCTACGAATTTGAAAATGTACCGGTGGAGCCTTTGTGGAAAATCGAGTCCCTGACCCGCCTACTGCCGCACTCGGGCGTGCTGGAGATTTGCCAGAATCGGCTTCGCGAGAAAACGTGGCTGAAAAAATCCGGGTTTCCCCATGTACCCTTTGCTGAAGTCGAGGCTCATGAGGATCTGGCGGCGGCGGCGCGACGCGTGGGTTTGCCCTGCGTAGTGAAGACGGCAGATTTTGGATACGATGGTAAGGGGCAGAAGAAAGTGACGGACGATGCGTCTCTGGCTGCCGCGGTGACGGCATTTCAGGGCGTGCGCGCGGTCATCGAACGGTTCATCGATTTTAAATGCGAGTTATCGGTGATCGTTGCGAGAAACGAGGCCGGTGAATCCCGGGTCTTCCCTATCGCGGAGAACATCCATACCAAGCACATCCTCGATTTCAGCATTGTGCCGGCGCGGGTTTCTGCAGCGGTGGCACGCGAAGCCGAAGCCCTGGCCGTGGCTATTGCTGAACGTATCGGTCTGGTCGGCTTGCTGGCGGTGGAGCTTTTCCTCACAGATCGTGGTGAGCTGCTCGTGAACGAACTGGCCCCACGCCCGCATAACAGTGGCCACTGGTCGTTGGACGGCGGCCGCACCAGTCAGTTCGAGCAGCACGTACGTGCCATTTGTGGACTACCCTTAGGTGATCCCTCGGTACGCGAGCCCTCGGTCATGGTCAATATTCTAGGCGACGCTTGGATTAATCCCGCCACCGGACAGGAAACAGCTCCGGATTGGGGCGCGGTGCTGAGTTACCCACGGGCCAAGCTTCATCTTTACGGCAAGAAAGAGCCTCGGGTGGGGCGAAAGATGGGACATTTCACGGTCACAGCTGACTCCGTAGAAGGAGCCTTGGAAACGGCGCGCGTTTTGAAAGAAAAGCTGCGGCGCGCTTCAAGCTAGCTAAGTAGCGTGGCTTTCCGGCTGAGGGCGGGGCGAATCGAGGCTGCCTGCAGAAACAATCCCGGCCACGAGGGACCGTGGGCACTCCAGGAGAAAGGCGGAAAGAGGAAAGCTGAAACGCTGAAATTCGGAAGGAGTGAGGGAATCTAGGAGGGACGCGGTCTCTCGCNNAAACAAACCCGGCCACGAGGGACCGTGGGCCCTCCCGGAGACCTAAATTTGGAGAGGCGAACAACGAGGCATTCGAGGCCGAGAGCGAGCCGCAAGAGGAGCCGCCTCTTGGCTCGTTAGGCCAGGGCTTGCTCCAAGTCGGCGATCAGGTCTGCGGTGTATTCAATTCGGACGGACAAGCGCAGCAGGTCGGGAGGGGTGGGGGAGCTGGGACCTTCCAGAGTGGCGCGGTGCTCAATGAGGCTTTCGACTCCGCCCAGTGAGGTGGCGCGTTTCCATAAGTGTACGCGTGAGACCAACTCCAGTGCGCCTGCAGCACCTCCTTTGACCCGTAGTGCAAGCATCCCGCCGAAGCNNAAAAGCCGCCGTGCATCTGCCTTGAGGCGATGGCATGACCGGGAAATGATTCGAGTCCTGGATACAAGCTGGCGACGATTTTAGGATGTCTCTCGAAGTGCCGGGCGAGAGCGAGTGCGCTCCCGCTCTGGACCGGGACGCGGACATGCAATGTGCGCAGACCTCGGAGCAGCAGCCAGCTCTCAAAAGGGCCGAGCACACTGCCGGTCTGGACGCGGACACGTAGGCAACCCGCCCAAAAGTCATCGCGTTGGCGCGTGATCAGAGCCCCCGCAATCACGTCGGAGTGTCCGTTCAAGTATTTGGTGGCCGAGTGCATGACCAAGTCAGCCCCTAGGGCTAGGGGCTGAGAGTGGACCGGAGTGGCAAAGGTGGAGTCGACCGCGAGACGGGCCCCTGCTGCATGGGCGATTTCGGCGAGCGCCGTAATATCACTTACCTCCAGGCTGGGGTTGGCCGGCGTTTCTAGCCAAATCAACTTGGTTTTACCGGGCCGGACAGCTGCTTGCACGCGCGCGGTATCCGTCATGTCCACGCTTTCCACTAAAAGACCCCATTCGACGGCCCATCCCGTCAGCCATCCACGCAGAGCCCAATACTGAATCTGGGGGATGAGGACGTGATCCCCAGGTCTTAAGGCTTGGAAGACTGCGGTTGCGGCGGCCATCCCTGAACTGAAGACGGCAGCAGCAGGACCTCTTTCGAGCTTAGCCAGCAGCGACTCGACCAAGTCGTAATTAGGATTGTCGGCCCGAGAGTAGAGTCGGCCTGATAAAAGTTGGTTGGACGCATCCCGCTCATAGGTCGTAGCCGGATGAATAGGCGGAACCACGGCCCCGGTTGCTGCATCGACGAAACCGAGTGCCTGGGCTGTGAGAGTCGAAGGATGGAGCGGGCGAGACGAGGTCATGGGAACGCCAGACTGCAGGTTTTCCCGGGGCGCAGACACAAAAAAACCGCCGCCCGTGACGGGTGGCGGTGAGAAACAGGTGCCGATAGCTCGGCGCCACTCGCAAATCGCTTAGAGCGCGAGCAGATTGTTGCGGGAGTGCTTGATCGTGCGGGTGACGGCGCGCTGGTGTTTGGCCGAAAAGCCAGTGTACTTGCGCGGGAGGATCTTACCCGTATCGGTGACGTAACGCACCATGGCCTGGGGAGTGGTGAAAGGAATCTCCGAGGGAGTGAGGCTGCGTTGGGTCTGTTCAGGAGTGCTCATGGAAAAAGGGAAAGACTACAGCCACGCCGGCTTCAGGTGTCAACGGATGATTTGTATCATCCCGGGTAAAGCGTCAATAAAAGATAATTGACTGCAATAACAGGGTTCTCCGATCCGTTTTGAGAGCCGCTAGAGCAAGCCGGATAGAGTGAACTGCGATGATTTGTAAAAATGACGCTTGCGCCCCGCTGCTTCCGTCAAACCGTAGCGCAGATTCACTGTTCTTATCGCCTTCGTTTTTCCTGACCCATGGCCAACGCGTATACTGAAGCCAGTATTAAGACCCTCTCTCCCCTTGAGCACATTCGGCTGCGTCCGGGGATGTACATTGGTCGGTTGGGCAGTGGTACGCATGCGGAGGACGGCGNNGAACTCGATCGACGAGTTTACCATGGGACATGGGAAGAAGATCGAGGTGGAGCTGAACGACCGCAGCATCCGAGTGCGCGATTACGGTCGCGGGATTCCGTTAGGAAAGCTGATCGATTGTGTGTCTATCATCAATACGGGAGCCAAGTACGATTCGGAAACCTTCCAGAAGGCCGTCGGATTGAATGGCGTCGGACAAAAAGCGGTCAATGCCTTGTCTCACAGCTATCGTGCGCAGGCGGTTCGCGACGGCGAGACCAAGGTGGTGGAATTTGAGCAGGGGAAGCTCAAAAAGGAACATCGCTTGGCCAAGACCGACGAGAAGAATGGAACGATTATCGAGTTCACGCCGGACGAGGCGCTCTTCGGAAAAGATTTCAAGTTCAAGACGGAGTTCATCGAGGAGATGCTCTGGAACTATGCGTTTCTGAACCGGGGACTTACCCTTGTCTTCAATGGCAAATCCTATCGGTCGGAGAATGGTCTCAAAGATCTCCTTGGGCGTAAGCTGACCGGCGAGACTCTGTATCCAATTATCCACATCGAAGCCGACGACATCGAAGTGGCGATGACGCACGGGGGTCATTACGGAGAAGAATACTATTCCTTCGTCAACGGGCAGCATACCACGATGGGAGGGACCCATTTGGCCGCGTTTCGCGAAGGGCTGGTTCAGACCGTGCGCAATTTCTACAAGAAGGACTACGATGCCGCGGACATTCGCCAATCTATTGTCGCGGCGGTGAGTGTGCGCGTGATCGAGCCTGTGTTTGAGTCGCAAACAAAGACTAAACTCGGATCGAACGACATCGGACCGAAAGGCCCTTCGATTCGCCAATTTGTGGGCAACTTCTTGCAGCAACAGCTTGATAACTGGCTGCACCGCAATCCGGAGACCGCTGATGCCTTCAAACGGAAAATTGAGGAAAGCGAGCGGGAGCGCAAAGAGCTCTCGGGGATTCGCAACCTTGCGCGGGAACGCGCAAAGAAAGCATCGCTGCATAACCGCAAATTGCGCGACTGCCGCGTTCACCTCGATTCGAAGGACAAACGGGCCGAAGAGAGCACTCTCTTCATTGTGGAGGGTGACAGCGCGGCGGGCTCGCTCACTTCCTGTCGTGACGTGCAGACCCAGGCAGTATTCGCGTTGAAAGGAAAACCGCTCAACACCTTTGGTCTCACCAAAAAAGTCATCTACGAAAACGAAGAATTTCACTTGCTGCAGAGCGCATTGAACATCGAAGAGGGATTGGATGGGCTGCGCTATAACCGCGTGGTGATTGCGACCGATGCCGATGTCGACGGCATGCACATCCGACTGCTGCTGATCTCGTTCTTCCTGCAGTTTTTCCCTGAACTGATCGTGCAAGGACATCTCTACATTCTGGAAACTCCGCTATTTCGCGTTCGGAACAAGAAAGAGACCCGTTATTGTTACTCTGAGGCCGAGAAGCAGGCCGCCCTGCATAAGCTCGGTCAGTCCGCGGAGATCACTCGATTTAAAGGCTTGGGGGAAGTGTCTCCGAGTGAGTTCAAAGATTTTATTGGCGAAGGCATGCGAGCCGAGCCCGTCAGCTTGGCGCATCTGCCTAGCAGCGACCAACTGCTCAGTTTCTACATGGGAAAGAACACTCAGGAGCGGCAGGACTTCATTATTGGTAATCTCAAGGTGGAGAAAGATCTGATCGAAGCGTAATCAGGCTGGGTTTGCC
>DKKJ01000059.1:9390-9698 GCA_002455175.1 Opitutaceae bacterium UBA6669 | reverse complement strand
CGCTGAAATACTGAAATGCGGAAATATAGATACGAAAAAGGTTCAGAGATTTCGTAATCTCCGCGTTTCCTAATTTCAGCTTTCCTCTGGAGGGTTTACCCCAGGGGCAACCCTAAACCGAACCTTTATCACTTGGTACCCGAAGTGATAAGCCACCGGTTTCAGCAAACCAAGACAAATACCGTAACCGAAAATAGCAAATCCGCGCAACAGCAGCTGCCACGCCGTATCTATATTCGAATACAATCCGAAACCCTTTCAAATTTCCGCTTCCAGATTTCAGCTTTCCTCAGGAGGGGCACGCTCCG
>DKKJ01000059.1:9142-9330 GCA_002455175.1 Opitutaceae bacterium UBA6669 | reverse complement strand
CCATAAACTACGTTGAGGAATCCGCGAGCTAAGCGATTCATCTCTTTCATCAATCACTCTTCGTCATTAGAACTCAGATACAGTGCCTTTTTTGTTCGCTTAAGTACAAGCTACACGACCTAGGGTCGCCCCGGTTTGACGGATACCGGGTTAGGGTCAAAAATAAAAAGGAACCCAATGAAGACCCA
>DKKJ01000059.1:0-9090 GCA_002455175.1 Opitutaceae bacterium UBA6669 | reverse complement strand
AAGCTGTTGGAACAGCGCGAAGTCCTAAAAAAATTCGTCCATTCAGGCAGATTTGACTGTGGGCACCGGATCAACTGCGTCCAAAAATGTTAGCACCCTTTTCAGTGCAGGGGAAGAGGAAGGGAAGAACGCAGCAACAGAGAACGATTGTCATTTGAAGTCCCTCTGCGTCCCCGGTAACAAGACTGCTTCTATGAGTATGTCGTGGGGTTGGGGAAAATGTTCTGTTCGGTCTAAGGTGCTTTTCGGCGCGGTTTACTTGCTGATAGTTACTCACGCACTAGCGGAGATTCCGCATCTTTCCTGGCAAACCTACCCGACGGGAGGTGCCGTCTCCGCTGGTGCAACCCTATCCGCCGAGGCACGCTTGGAACGCCTGGATCGACCTGTGAACCTCCGACTGCTACGCGACGGCGTCCCGGTGTGGATAAGGGAGAACGTCGATACCGCATCGGTGCCGTTCACCTATACCCTCACTTCTCCCGACAACAGTGGCTCGTACTGGCTAGAAGCAGAAAACTCCGACGGGAAAGTCCAAACCGCACCCAAGCCCTTTGCAGTCCTTCCCCGTACCGCTCCGTTAATTTTTTGGCTGTCCCCTTCGGGCGCGAAACGAGGTGACACCCTGAGCGCCTCTGTCTCAGAGGCCGAACTCCAATGGTTGGACAATGGTGTGCCCATTCCCGGAGCGACGTTCTCGCAATATACGATTCCGATGAATGGCCAGGGTCCCTATCAGCTCAGGGCGACTGACGTGCAGGGCACTCACCTAAGTGCATCCATCCGTGTATCTGATACTTCACTACCCAAGGAAGCACCTTTCTTTTGGACCCATCCCAGAACCCACGAGCTTCGTGAAGGCGATCCTTATGACGTGCGCTTCGAGTATTCGATCTATCGCGGGAATGACGATCAAAACACCGAGGTGAAGGAATTCTGGAACGATACACTTCAAAGCAAACCTTACATTNNGAGCCGCAGTGTCGGCAGCTCCGTTGCGTATCGTTACCTAACCGTAAAGTATGAATCGAGCACCCCGCCTCAGTTTCAGTGGAGGCTCAACGGAACACCGATCTCGGGCGCAACGTCGGCCGAGTATATGCTCTCAGCCGCGGCTCCCGATACACCCCGAGAGTACGACGTCGTTGTAACCAATGAATTCGGTTCCGTCACCAGTCAGCGTGCGATTGTCGACCGACCCGGTAGCCAAGCCTACCAAGACGCTTTCGCCCTCCATCCAGCTAGTATCGCGGCTGNNGGATTCATTGGGAACGAAATGGCATCGCTCTAGTAGACAGTACCCACACCCAGCTTAATTTGTCCTCCATCCGTTCAGAGGATTTCCAAGCCACCTACCGGGCGGTCCTCACCTTCACGGACGGTACCATCGTTCGGAGTAGAGAAGCTTCGCTTTCGGAACGCTCAAAGGGCCTTTCCCCTGAAATCAAAGTTCACCCCGGCTCAGTTACCACGCTGCTCAGTTCGCCCGTTGAGTTTTCCGTCGAAGCCCGTGGCCAAGCTCCGCTCAGCTATGAGTGGAGACGCAATGGTGAGGTAATTGCTGGTGCCACGGGTTCTGTATTGACGTTGGCTGAAGCCACTCAAGCTGCAGCCGGTAACTACAGCGTGCGGGTATCCAACGCACTTGGCAGCGCAACCTCAGAATCCGTTACCCTCTCTGTACGCCCTCCAGCGACACCTCGTATTTTTCAACAGCCGAACGCAGAAATCGCGGTCTACGCCGGATCCACGATGGTGATAGCCCAGATTCTTATGACCGGGCCAGAAACGTACTCTTACCAGTGGTATCGCGATGACCTCCTCCTCCCCGGAGAAACCCAGGATGCCGTCCGAGTCGACTACCTCGAACCCTTCCATGCGGGACGTTATCACGTTAAAGTGACCAATACCGCCGGAGCCTCTATTATCAGTGAGCCCGCCTTAGTTCGGCTCATCCCAGGCGAGGCATCACCAAGTTTTACTCTCCAACCCCAAGGTAAAAATTTATCCGTGGGCGATACCTATACTCTGACCGCTCAAGCGTCAGGACTGAAGCGGGACACGACTCTCCCCTCAGATCCGTCTCCCCTGCGCTACCAATGGTACCGAAATGGATCAGCCATCGTTGGCGCTGTCGGTAACACGCTCTTACTTCCGCGAGTCACTCAGGATTCCGCCGGGACTTATCATGTTGAAGCCTACGATGGTGTAAAGCGGGCCGTAAGCCAATCCGCCTCAATCCTCGTATCTCCCGGGAGTAACTCGCCTCAACTGCCCTTCGTCATTTCCTCGATTGGCGAGAAAAGTGGCATTCATGGCGCAGGTTCACGCGTGGTTCTGTCACCTACCCTCGTCGGTGCGCAGGGATATACCTACGAATGGACACTCGACGGAGCTCCTCTCGTCACGTCTAGGCAACCCGCTCTTGAAATCCCCCGACTTCTCAACTCGCATGCCGGCACTTACTCCCTCGTGGTGCGCGGACCTGCTGGGGCACTCAGAGTATTGTCCTACACAATTACCGTACAGGGGAAAACGTCCGGAGTGCCACGCTTTCTGGTCGGCCTGCCTGAAAACGTTGAAGTGGGCTATGGACACACCGTGACCATTATTCCCGAACTCGAAGATGATCGCGGCCGCACCGTTTGGCTCCGCAACGGAGTCATACTGAGCGACGCCGGGTCTTCTCCGACACTTAGTTTGACGGATTCTGGCGTTTCCGAGGTAACTGGCCAATACGAACTCAAAGTCAAAGACGAGTGGGGAACTATTTCTGAAACGGGATTTAAAACCACCGTAAGCCGCGCGCCCGTGAGCGTGGCAGGCGCATACGCTGGTACCCTCAACTCGAGGTTCAGTTCCTCGAGCGCTGTTCCCGATGGAGTGGTTGCTTGGATACGCCCCAACGGAAGCGGGATCCTCCTTTCCTACACCTCCCCTGAAGGGCGCCCCTTCCCCTCCTTCACCGAGACGCTTTCATTGGACAGCTCCGGTGCCCAAACGCTGACGATCCAAGCGCTTGNNGAGCCGTTTCACTCAAAGCCGACGGCAATCGGCTCCGCGCCACCAATGTCTATCCGATTGCGCTCAATCTCGAACGGCACTTCCGCGGGAGCTGGTCTTCATTCGCGGGCTATTTCAAAGGAACCGTCCCAGAAGGCACGTTACACGCCATCCTGACCGCTACGGGACACATCGGATTTCTCGTCGATATTAAGGATGCACCGCAAGGGCTCTACGCCCAACTGTCCGGAGAGGCCTCCAGCTCAATCTCCAATACTCCTCATTATGCACGAATCGAAATTCGTCACGACAAAGCCACCCATCGCCTGATTGGTGTATTGGTCAAAACTACGGGAGCAACGATCCCCTTCACGCTCGAGCGACTAGAAAAAATGGAAGGAGGACTGGTGAATGTTTCGGCCCGCGGGTTTTCTGGCCCAGGAGAACTTTCGCTCACGGCCGGCATCATTGTGGTTGGAAATGCCGGCCACAAGCCCTTTCTGCTCCGCGGCATTGGTCCCACCTTGAGCAATTTCTATGTTCCTGACTTTATGGAGGACACTCAGCTTTCGGTTTACGCTGGTCCTCAGGTGATCGCTAACAACCAAGACTGGCACCTGCACAACGCCGACGCGATCATCACCGCGTCGGCGCAATCAGGTGCTTTTGCCCTGCCCGACCGCTCCTCGGACGCAGCACTGGTCATGCCGCTGAACACAGGTCTCTACACGGCTCTGGTTAATGACCCCACCGGCAAGCCGGGAGTCGCCTTGATCGAAGCCTACGATATCGCACCACGCTGGTCAGAAACCGGTATTCGTTTCAAAAATCTCTCCACGCGAGGCTGGGTTGGCACGGGAGGTAATGTTCTGGTGGCCGGATTCACGATCGCTGGAGATGTTCCCCGACGTCTTCTGATTCGCGGCGCGGGGCCCTCACTCAAGCCGCTGGGCGTTCAATACCCTCTCGCAGACCCCGTGCTGCGAATCTACCGCAACGGCGCTCTAATCGCCGGCAACCAAGACTGGATTCCTAATGACATACAGCAGACGTCATCGGACGTCGGAGCCTTCCCGTTCGCAACGTCGAGCAAGGATGCTGCCCTCGTGCTGACCCTGCCTCCAGGCGGCTACACCGCCATCGTCTCCGGCATGCGTGAAACCGTCGGCATCGCCCTGATCGAAGTCTACGAACTCGATTGAGCTAGGTGCAGGAGCATGCCTCAACTCCGCTAACTACGAAGGTCATCCCAGCTCCCACGTAATGAGCAAGAGGTCCTCGATTCTCACAACCCGTCTTGGGCGTGCGTGAGGAACGTTGCCTCGCTTCACCCTTTCCGCTAATGTTCATTCGCCCTTTATGCCCGATGCGTCCTTTGCTGCAGCACCTCGCCACAATCTCTATCAGAACTATCGATTCCAACTGCGGTACAAAGGGAGATGTGTTCTAGGAGCTGCTTCGTGCACGGGGCTTTTAAAAAGCGTACATGGTTTTAGTTTGCCCAGCACTGAGGCAAAAACAGCACCGAAAACGTCTCACCACCGCATCACTCTCGAACGCGCAGCGAGCGGAGATCTCGAGTTTCAAACATGGGCCGAATCGTTCTTCGCCAATAGCNNAGGCGAGCCGAGTCCCGAGTCCCGCTGAGCTCTTCCTCGAAATCGTCGATGAACGGGGCAATGTGGCCCAATGCTACCGTCTTCACGGTTGCCAAATCATCGAGTTCAAGTCGCTTCCTGATATGAATCCTAAGAGTAACACCGTCGCTATCGAACGGGTGACGCTGGCCGTGGAACGCTACCAATTAGAGCTCTAGCCCTGCGACTGGCGAACGAGTAAGACCAGGAGCATCGGCCCGCCGGGTCCATCGCGATGGAGAATATCCCGGATCACGTCATGCTTGCTCACTGCATATGTTACTCCAGCCTGCGAGCCTAAGACCCACCCTCGCCCAAACTAGTCCATGAGTGCCTCTGATTCCTCCCGTACGATCGGTTCTGTGACTCGCCTTCTCAAGCAACACTTGGCACGTTGCGGATACACGTCGGTGCATATTGGCCATCCGGAGGATGCCGTGACGTCTTCTCCAAGTTCCAAGCTGAATCTTTTTCTCTACGAGGTGGACTTTGATCCTCAGATAAAAAATATCCGCGTGATCGGACCCGCCTCAAGTGATCTCTGGCTCAACTTGAAATTCCTTCTGACGGCTATCGATCAGCAAGGAGCGAGCGAAAGTTGTGAAGCGCTGGAATTACTAGGTGGTGCGATGCTCGCGCTCCATGCAAATTCGGTGCTATCGTGGGACGCGCCCAGCCCTGGTGACCTCCAGTCACCACAGGTCAGTAGTCGTGAATCGCTGCACCTCAGCTTCGATCAAAATTCGTCTCAATTGGTTTCGCGCTTGCTGCAAGGGTGTGCCCGCTCTTACCGCACCTCCGTCGGCTTTCAGGTTCGCGCAGTAGGACTAGCGGCGAGACCTAGTTCATGAGCCAATGCAACGGGCGGTGCGAATAGCCTGGAATGGTTCCGAGAGTATTTCTCTCTATCGCCCAGGTATTGTCAGCGAACGGACGATCCTGATACCTTCATTCCACGCACCAACTGATCCAGTACTCCGATCGCTTTCTCCGACTCCGCGCGATCCGGCGCAAGGCCGGTCTTGCCAAAGTCGGAGGCCTGATTGGCCTGCACTACGATTCCGTCTCGTCGTGAAACCATGGATACCCCTTCCGCTACAATACCGTAGTTTACTTCTGGCTGAGGGATCAGGAGCGCGATCTGACCTCGCACCGGAACGACGGAGTCGTCATTCATCAACGCCCGTGCACCGTATCCGGTCGCATGAATGACGGTTCTTTCTGAGAGGGAGGAAAATTCTGCTACTGACGAAAACTCCCGGTATTCAATTCGACCACCTTCCGCGAGAAAATCGCTCACGAGCAAACGCTGATAAGTAGAAAGATTGAAAAACAGGGTGGTCGTCCGCCGAACCACCGGAGCCGAAAACGGATGCAGTGCGGGCGGAAAGTCCTCGGATGCAGGCGTAAGATCCCGGACCCGTTCTTGAAATTTACCGAAAGCAATAGGGCCGTCCTCCGCTTCTCGACGTCGTCGAAATTCCTCCATCGGTACCTCGGAGACAAGAAACCGATGGCGCCACTCCACCGGATCGCCCGTCACGCCTAAGAAGGTCTGCTTCATACGATGCGAAACGCGGCACATCTCCTCCCACTGACGGCCAAAGGCAGGCGTGGCATGGGCAGCAGCACACACTCGAGAATCAGGCGACCACACCCCGGTCGCATACGCAGAAGGCACGTGGGGAGGTCGATCCTTGCTATAAATCGTCACGCGCTTTCCAGCTCGTTGCAGGAGAATTGCCGAGGTCAACCCCAACGCGCCACATCCAATGACCGCACAATCGCGATCCCCCGACTCACAGGCTAGCTTCACCGCTAACGTGCTCGATCCCCACGAGAGCGACCAACCGGCTCCGCCATGCCCATAGTTATGAACGAGCCAAGTTTGTCCCACCCGCTCCGCGTCAATCCGCGGTCCTTGTTCACGAAAAGGACGCAGGCAAACCGTCATAGCCATCACTCGATCCACGCGCGCTCGCACCGGAGCGAGGGTTCCAATGGGAAACGGCGGCGCAGAAACGCCCGCTCCGCCTTGCGCCGAGGCCGTCGCTAACATACCCGCGCTCCCCAAAGTCGCCAACCCAGTATGATGAAGAAAATCCCTACGCCGCATGCCCGTCACGCCAGCAGGCGCCACGCCCATCTGCTAGCAAAATAGTGGGGAGGGAGCGAAAAGCTGAGAGCGGAAATCTGACAGCTGAAATTCGTCTCCGCAGGCATTACGCTGTCGTATACAAACAGGCATTTTTCCTCACCGCGCGTTCACAAACCCGACGAAGCGGGTCCCGCCCAGCGGAAATATGGAAATTTCGAAACGCGGAAATNNTACCCCGTCCTCCGACCATTCCGAATTTCCGCCGCCGGCCTTCTGATTTCAGATTTTACCAATCCAGCTTTTCCGCTTTTTATTGTCCTTCCATCCTCGTGGCCGGGTTCGTTTCCGTAGGCGCCACGTTTACGGGTACCATCAGGCGTCGTGTGCACCATGCGATCCCCGGACGCGAGAGNNGCAGCGGTCTGCTTTTGATTCAATGCACTAGAAATCTAACCTAGGTCATGTGAAGCCTACAAACTGTTTGTCTTACAGCTCCGATTTAAGTTATAACTCATTATAAGTTAATCTATTATTGGAACATCGATTAAACCATTGACCTACGAGGTCACAAGCAAACTATACCAGACTATACCTCACTCACCGATGGCCTTCCCCACTTCGGCTTCTGCCCTGCTGCTGTTCGCGGCAACTGCGTTTGCTGTGTTTCTACCGGTTTCTACAGCAGCTCTTCAAGACGCTGTCAGCGAAACGAGACGTGCCGCCGCCCGGACTCCCGCCGGACCCACTCGAAGTGAGAAGATCGACGCCTATTTGGATGTACTCGAGCAACTGCCTAGTCTGCCGGCCAACAATGCCCTGCACGCCGCCTGGGCCGGCTATCTCTTGGCGGAAAACACCACGCAACGAGCCCGCGTTTTGGCTTTCACCGCGAGAATTCCCGATAGCGCCGCTCGCATGCTCATCGGCTCCTTTCGCGAGTATCCGGAATTGAAAAAAGACTATGCTGTAGCCGAGCGTGCTCAGGCAGCGCGAATCACGTCCGAAGGCACGGATACCACCACCCGGCGTCACCCGCGAGAGCTTTACGGCCACAATGCCTTCGACGCGCCTTACACGGCTGACGGATGGATCGATCCCTGGGGCTTCGTGGGACGCTGGCGCGGCGAGGGGTTCTCGGTGGATGTGGTCGCATTTCCTGCCGATAACTTCTTGGGCTTACTCCGTCGTGACGGCTCCGCTAACGAGACCTCCCTTCGTCTACTGGGTGAGCGCGAGGGAAAACAGCTTCGTCTCGTCGGCCCCGAAATCTCCGCGCTCCTCAGCTCAGGCCACCTTCAACTCACTCACCAAGGAAAGACCCACGCTTTACTAAGAACTCCGGTAGGCGTGACCTACTTTGATCAGCGGCCGGCTCAAGCTCGGGTGCTGCTCAACTCGACCACGGGACTCAAACACTTCCGTCACGCTAAATCCGACGCCGCCTGGACCGTAAATCCGGACGGCTCCATCGAGATCGTGCCCTCCAAGGGATCGCTCTTCACCCAAGAGACCTTTCGGGACCTAGAGGGTTATCTTGAGTTTCGCCATGCCTACAACAGCGAAAGTTTAGGACCCCGACGCGGCAATAGCGGCGTGTATCTCTACAACACTTACGAGGTCCAGTTGGTGGATAGCTTTGGTCTCCCTCCGGAGGAAACCTCCGCCGGTTCTGTTTATCACATCGCTGCACCGACCGTGACCGCTTCCGCCCCTCCCCTCGAATGGCAGTCGCTCCGGTTCAACTTCCGAGCGCCTCGCTTCGACGCCGCGGGCAACAAAACCGCCTCGGCTCGGCTCACGCTTTGGCTCAACGGGATCAAGGTTCACGACAATTTGGAAATCCCTCACCCCACCGCAGGCAGCGCCGCGGGAGGTCGCGCGCTCAAAGAACCTACGACGCCACAACCACTCATGCTGCAGAGCCACGGCAACCTACTCCAGTTTAGAAACATATGGGTACTACCGCGCGGGGAGTCACCGTGAGGAAACCAGCCGTCCCTCCGTAAACGTTTCCCTATTTTTCGTCTACGAAATCCTCTGGAGTTCCCACCTCAGTCCCCCACCCTTTTTTCAACAGTTATTGATCTGCCCCTCCCTAGAGAAACAAGGGTCACTCAGCTGCTGACTCAGAATCGACCGGGTCAGCGACGAAAAACGCTCCACTTTCTCCAACCCTAAAACCCAAAAATCAAATCATGCGAAGTCCTCTCATTCGACTCCTGCTTCTGTTTGTATCCATGGCCGTCGGCCTGCGCGCCGCTTCCTACGACATTGTTGTCTATGGCGGCACAGCCGCCGGAGTCATCGCCGCCGTGCAAGCGAAGAAAATGGGAAAATCCGTCGTCATCGTTG
>DKKJ01000153.1 GCA_002455175.1 Opitutaceae bacterium UBA6669 | reverse complement strand
AGTGTGAATCCCCGCGAAAAATCAGCGGCGTGCGCGTTCTCCAAGCCCAAACCATCGCACGCAAATGACTACGGTAAGCATAGCCAAAAACCAGGAGACAATCGGGTTTCCAGGAAGCTAAGCGGCGCGTTAACGTAGGGTTATCGAGTCCTTTGTAGTGTTCAGTGGTAGGTGGGTTCGCGACATTCGGGACGAATTCATGCTCGTATCCAGAAAGTAGGTCCACGTCCCAAGCGAAGGTTTTTTGGAAGTGAGGATCATGGGTAGGCTTCACCCCAGCATCCCACAAATAGAACACCCGCAATCGCCACCCCTCCGTTTGTTGCAGCCAGCGAAACCAAGGGCTGTAGTATTGAGTAGGGTGAGAAACGAGGATCGCTAAGCGCGACATTCAGTCAAAAAAGAGTTTTACCAGGAAAGGCACACCCAGCACCGCCAACGTCGCTTGATAAAGTGACGAGAGCCATGCGCTGAGCGGAAGTTCGATTTGGAACGACCAGGCCATGAGAAGAACCATCAGCAGCCCTGGATAAGACACCAACGGCGAGTACTTGCTCCAAATTCCAGCGAGTTTGCTAAGTGTCCCAATGACAATGCCCAGCACTGCTAATCCTATGTATCCAAAATTAGAATATGCTTCCACCAACATCCCGAATCCAATGGTTGTCTTCAGGGTATCCTCTTCTGTTTGCAGTCCGTAATAGGTCGCTAGGCGCTGAGTACTTACGTGGCCGATAGGTTTGTCTGGCCAAAACAAGCGAGGGATGAGTTGGGGTATAATGTGGGTATAGGTTTCCCCATCGAGAAAAGGTTGTCGCGCAGGCGTGGCATCGACTACCAGGGTCATCATGTGCAGGAGCGAGGTGCGTTCAATCANNTAGTCAGGACTTTGCAGACCAGACGTCACCCACTCTGCAAAAAACTCTGGGAGCTGAAAAATTGTAGGGAGTGGTTTGTCGCCCTCCCAGTACTTCATACGCATTGCGCTTTTCCCGTTATGTAGCACGGCGAGAGTAAGGAAGATAGCTACCAGCGCCACGATTGGGAGCCGTTTACCTCCGGAAATGTAACCCAGCAAGGCGAGGATGATGATGGAGACCGCTCCGACCAGGAAAAGCGAGGAGATGAGGAAAATCACCTGCAGCCCGAGCATGAAGCAGAAAAAGCCTTTATCCCGAAGCGAGAGATCGCCGGTTCCCCAGGCTCGACTCATGAGGAACGTGCAGAGAATACCCACTCCAAAGACCACCGCGCGGGATACGCCGACCATTTCCACCGGAATGATCGTAGTGAAGCGAGAAATTGCTCCATATAATGTTGTCACCACCATTCCGATACGGAGATAACGGTCGATACTGCGTTGAAACAGGGGTGTGGTCCACCAAGGTGACGTTCGAGGAAGTCCTTGTACAAGGTGATAGCTGATGAGCGCGCAAGCCTGGAAAAGAATGACGCCCCAGGAAGCGGCGCTGACGCTGCTGGGCGGATATCGATTCAACAGTTCGTGTCCCCCGAGCAGAGGGAGTGCGAAGCTATTGATGCCGGTAATCATGAAGGTCTGAAAAATCGGGAACGAGGTGTCTTGCCGCCTAGCCCAGAGAAGCGCCGGAAGGGCGGCTAGGAAAAGCATGGCCAGCCCTTGGTAGCGATGGAGCGGATCCTCCACTTGAGCGGTGAGACCGAAATAGAGAGCCAGTCCAACGACTCCGATCACGCCCGTCTTGAAAAGAAGGCCAGCGTTGTCGTCTGAAAGCNNAGTAGGCGCGGGAGGGAGTCTCCAGCGAATCAGAAATGGGGGGACTAGGGGGCAAGCGAGTCACGGAGTCAGAGGCGGGAATTCAGGCGATAGGCTACGTTCGAATAGGGCGCATTGCTGAGCGCAGAGTGAGGCCTGACCAAAGCGGGTTTCGAGAAGAGTTCGGTCGAGTTCTGTACGACGCAGCGTTTTTTCGTGAGAGCAAACGTCACTTAGAAAATGCGCGACGCCCATTCCACTGTGTTCAAGGCGAACCGAGTGACCAAAGCGAACAAGGTGTGCTCCGCCAGTTTCCTCCAATAAGGTCTCCAAGTGACTGTCGGGAAAAACAAGGGCTAGAATTGGCTTTCCCGCCCGCAGATAGGTAAAAAGTTTGGAGGGCGAATAAGCGAGGTCTGGAGACCCCACGAGCAAGAGTGCGTCCGCTTCTCGCTGCCACTGCAGGCTCTCAAGATAACCTACTCGGTGAGGGATTTCGGTGACGAGACTTTCCACTCCATAACGTCGCGCCGCTTCCATGAGTTCTGGCGAGCCCGAACCGGTCGATCGGTAGTGAGTTCCGACAAAGTGGATGCGCAGATGGCGTCGCTGTTGAGGGTGACGCTCCAGGTACTGTTGGCACCCAGAGAAAAATGCGGCGATTCCGTGGGGCAAGGCGGGTCCGATGGCGCCCGTGTAAACCAGGTGAACCTCGCCGGGGTCTACTCTCTTTATTGCTGACCTGCCGTGGTAAACCTGCGCTGCAGCATCAAAATCGTCGGAACTCGATCCAAACGGGACGACCGCTGACGGTCGTTGGGCGAACCAGCGGT
Source organism: Opitutaceae bacterium UBA6669 (assembly GCA_002455175.1). Lineage (GTDB taxonomy): Bacteria > Verrucomicrobiota > Verrucomicrobiia > Opitutales > Opitutaceae > UBA6669. Next base: position 4,027 of record DKKJ01000153.1, on the reverse strand, counting down.
AGCGTGATCCCAGCTCTTCCAGGTAACGGGGAGAAACGCTGATAAACCCTCGTGCTCGAGAGAAGGACCATTCTTCTAAAGACCACGCGATGCCTCGGGCGAATTGGTACTTCCATCCGCCAGGGGGACGAGGCGCACCTGGTTGTTCGTAATAGGTAGTCCGCCACGGGTCTTGCAGGTCTATCACATACGGGACACCGGTGATCTCCGACCATCTGCGGGCGGCCGAGGTGGCGAGAAATTCAGTGGTGGAGACGAAAACGAGGTCGATTTTTTCTCGAGAAATCACGTTGAGCCCGACCTCCAGGAGTGATGGAAACGCCCTTAGACCGAGACTCCCCAGGCCCAGCGGTCGCGTCCACGACTGGGGGAGCGCGGAACACGTGTACACCCGGATGTCATCGGGAACCGTCGTTGCGAGTTCCGGTTCAAGGGTGCCGTCAACGAGCTTTGGGTCGATGCATAAGATTACCGGATCCCACCCGCATGAGCGGTAATAAGGTAGGCTCAAGCGCACCCGTTGTAAATCAGGGGCCGCATGAGGAACCCATCGAGGAGTGACTAAGAGGAGACGCTTCATACCGAACGTCTCGAGTGAGGTCGGCGTGCACGATGTTCGTCGAGCGCCTGCCGGAGAGAGTCGAGCAATTCGCGGGCGTCGAACTCCCAATGATAGCGCGATTGAGCTGCTTTCCAGGCTTGTTCACGGGCCCGCCTTTGAGCCGTGGGTGTAGCGAAGTACTGGTCCAGACGCTGTGCGGTGGCCGCCGGTTCGTCCTCGGAGAGTTCGATCGCAGCGTCTCCCACCTTGGCTGCAAAGTATCGTTGGGCGCGAGTCGGCGTGTAGGCTACGGGAATTCCAGCGAGGAGATAGGTGAACAGTTTGTTGGTCAGACAAAGATCGCGATTGTGTGGGGCGGTTTGCTCGAGCGCTAAGCCGAGGTCATAGGGTGTGGCTAGCGTTACTAGACTGTCCGGTTTGGCTCGGGGAAGAATTTGGAGTAAACCGCCATAGCCGGCTTGACGGCACATATTCTTCAACTCCTCGATAAAGCCAGGGCTAGCTTCGCCGCGAAGGTCGAGGTCGCACGGCGTTTTCATGTTTCCTAAGATGCGGATCACCGTTTCCAGCCCACGCCCGGGTCCAATGGTCTGTGAGTACCAATACAATTTTGGTCTATGGCCTGCTGGGCGGAGTGACGGAGAGACAAGGCCCTCCTGCTTAGGAAAGGTATTGAGAACAGTGCGGAGTGGTCCCACCTGGTAAGCTTCGGTATACGCCTCGCCGATGAGGGGGGATGCGGCGGTGATATGGCCGCATCGGGGAAGGTACGTCCTCTCGATCAGGCGGAGCCCATGCAGCGCGGCTGGATTGTTGACCACGTCGTGGGTTTCAGCGGAATGAAAGTCCTCCGCGTCAAATCCTAAGCAGGCATTATGCCTATCTGCAACGTCACCTGCGACGGCCAAGCCAGATGGGGCATGGCCCAGATATAAATCAGCGCGCGGAAGTCTATGAACGGTGCGTAGCAGCGCGCCTACGGATCGGTTCTCGGCCAGGGCGCAATCCGTGAGCGAAGGTGTTCGGTGAAGGCGTCGCCTCCGCCGAGCCATCCTAAAACGCAGGTCGTCGAGGAGGGTCTTAACGTGGCGAAACGTATCCACGCGATGGACCTCGAGGTGATGCTTGGAGATCAACTCGAGGTCATCGTCATCAAGCGAGCGCGTATTCCGACCGCACACCACTCGCACACGATAACCCGCTGCTCGCAAGGTGATCGCTTCCTTCACCACGCGGGGGCTGTTGGCGAGGTGGGTGGGGGTGATCAGGCAGAGTTGAGCGGTCGAAGTCATGACGACGGCTTCACGGCGGCGGTCGCGGGACTCGGGGTCTCCGCGAAGCGTTCGGCCGTGATCTGATCTAGCGCTCGCCACCATTCTGAGTAGTGGGCGCGTGCACGCACACAGGTCCAGGCGCCTCGCGGACGTCCGACCCATGTTTTTAGGTATCTGAACCAGTCACTAAGCCGAGCTCCTTGCAGCAGCGAAGAACAACCGGGGCAGCTAAAGGCGGCATGCAGAGCGAGGTTGGTCGGTGGAGGAGTCTGCGCGCGTAAATACTCCCAGAAGCGACTCCGATTTTCAGGGGTGAAACGGGCATGCCGGTAGTAGGTTGCTAGCAGCAAGGTTTGTAATGCTCCCCATATGTGACCATCACGGGAACGCGCTGTCGAGTGAGTGCGCGAATACGTGGCCAGGGTTTGAGGGAGGTAAAGGAGGGGATGTGGGATAGCTCGTTCTTGGACTGCCTCCATCCCGGTGAAGGGAATGTTCGGCGTGCGGAGGGGTTGCGAGAGCACCCGCATGACCATGGCGCCGTTGGCCANNAGAAATGTCCCCACGATACGATTTCAGGCTCCGTGCAAGCACTGCCCTCTAAGGACGAACCTTCAGGATGCACACTGGTACCCGTATCCTCCCATTCACCAGAGGGTGATTCCTGCCAGATGCGTTGATTGCACCAAAGTAGGGACAGTCGTGGGAATTTCTCAAGCGTCCCAACCATCGTCTCTAGAAAGTGAGGATACCATGTGTTGTCGTCTTCTAGAATTGAGAAATAGGAAACACCGTTCATGGGCTCCGTGAAGCCTCGGTTGAAGGTTTCTACCGGGCCCAAGTTGGAGCGATGCTGATGCAGGCGTAGCCGCGGATCTTGCAAGGACGCGACGAGAGCAGCGGGACCGGGATCGCTCGGATCATCGTTGTGAACGACGCCCTCCCAGTCGTTCCAGGTTTGCCGCCGAAGGCTTTCGAGTGCCCGCTGAAGGAGTGCACCGCGGCGGTACGTGGGGATGAAAACTCTCACTCGGGCCATGACGGANNTCGATGGGTGGTGGGATGGGCTCACGGCTGAGCGGGTCCGTCCACAGTCATGCTTCCCAGGATAAGGCCACCATCGGAGGTGACCGGAAAGTGACCGACACGACGCTCGCTGCTGATCTGTAGTCGCGCTCCTTCGAACTGCTGTAGTTTTCGGTCCTGTTCGGAGAGCGTGAGGTTCAGTGCGTAGGTGCCGGCCTCCAAGACGACTTTGTCTTGCACGAACTGCACCTCGTGGTCGCCGGGCGCTAAGGAGTGCGGTGATGACCACGCTGTTTGCAGTGGTGTCCCATCCATGGTGACGATGCTTAAGGTGACCGTAGCTGCCTCGAGCGAACGAACGACCCGAAACCGAAGTCGCAGACGCCAGCTTTCCCCGACCGCAAGCTCAACCGCAGGGCGGCCTTCACATGTTTCCAGTGTCACGAAAAGGGCGTAGGCTCGCTCCAGCAGATCTGCAGAGGGAGCCGGGCAGGATGCGACATCCGCAGATGTGGCTGTGGAGATGTATCCACCCAGTACAGACTCTACGGAACCTTGCAGAGCAACGTTTCCGCGTTGAAGCAACAAGGCGGAGCGACAGAGCTGCCGGATCGCATGAAGATTGTGGCTGACGAACAGCACCGTTCGGCCCTCCTGGCGGGAAATGCTCTTCATTTTGCCCAAGCATTTTTTCTGAAACGCGAGGTCGCCCACTGCGAGCACTTCATCGATGATGAGGATTTCCGGTTCGAGATGAGCAGCGACTGCGAATGCCAGACGCATTTGCATGCCACTCGAATACCGTTTCATCGGAGTGTCGAGGAATCGGTCGACGTCCGCAAAGGCGACGATTTCGTCAAACCGGGCACGCACCTCTGCGCGGGTGAGGCCAAGAACCGCTCCGTTGAAGAAAATGTTCTCCGTCCCCGTAAGTTCCGGGTGGAAGCCGGTGCCGACTTCAAGCAGTGACGCTACTCGACCGCGCAAGACGGCGCGACCGGAGGTGGGCTCTGTGATGCGCGAGAGAATCTTGAGCAGGGTCGATTTTCCGGCGCCATTTCGCCCCACGATTCCGAGCACGTCGCCTGCCGCTGCCGAGAAGGAGACATCACGTAGTGCCCAAAATGACGAGGTCTGCTCGGCAGTGGCATCCTCCTCACGGCGT
>DKKJ01000152.1 GCA_002455175.1 Opitutaceae bacterium UBA6669 | reverse complement strand
TGCTCGTGCTCGAGCCTGACAATCCGCGGTGGGAGCAGTGGGCGCTTAAGTTGGCCGACTTTGCCTCCAACGTGTGGACGGGCCGCAATCAACAGGGCGAACGTCAATTCAAGAGTTTTTATTTCAGCGGAACCGAGGTAAGTCCCGCCCCCGCACGTGCGCTAGATGTCATCGCCAACGTCGGAGCACTGCATCCTGCATTACTCGTCTGGCAGAAAACGGGCGACCCCAAGCTGACCGCAGTGATGACTGAGTGGCTCGACACATGGGTCAAGGCCACGGCGCGCGCGGAAAACGGCAAACCCGCCGGAATCTTACCCGCGTCTATTCGCTGGCCCGATGGAAAGGCAGCTGGCGCTGACGTCAATTGGTGGGAGCCCGTGAAGCCGGGAGGATTCATGCACTCCTACTACTTCTGGCCGAGCGTGATCACAGAAATGACAGACGCCTTGGTCATGGCCTATATCGTGACAAAGGATGAGGCTTACCTCGCGCCTATTCGATCCATGGCAGCGATACGCCTGCGCACCCTGAAACAGCCCGTGACGAAGGAACCACCACCAGGAACTGAGGCANNAGGCATGGTGTGGGTTGCAACTCGCCCCGCGGAAAAATGCTAACAGCAATACGGGCGGCTTGGTGAAAACACTCGCGCGTCTCAAGGGACTGACCGGCACGAAGGAGTTCGATGAGTTGCTGTCTCTTGAGGGAGGCGAATTCGTTCTTCGAACCGATGCAGCCGGGCGCCAGGAACTTGTGGAGGCCCTCCGGGAGAGTGCGTCAGCCCTTCGGGTTAATTTCCCCGGGTTCACCAGCGAAGTGCGCTCAACCGATCGTGTCATGCGCTTCGTTCAGTTTTTCTCCCAAGACTATCAATTTGATGACTACAAGGGTGTAACTCAGCCCAAGCACGAACTGCTCTACCGGATGGTTACAGGCGACGCTAACGCTCCCCGTTTCCCGCAAATGGCGGCAAGGTGGCTCACGCCGCCACGCGATATCGCCGCGCTGGTGACTCGAGCAAATCTCACCGAACTTGAAGCGGAATTGTTTCACTTTGGAGGAGGACCGCGGTCCATGGCCGCCGAGCTACGAATGCTCGCACCTGGTGATTATCAATGGATTCTCGAAGACCTTTCGGGCAAAGCGCTCACGTCACCCGCACCCCTCCTCATCAAGCGAGGGCGTTTTACCCGGCTGGAGTTCTCTCTGCCGTCCCAGCAGTCGTGTGTCCTAAAAATTAAACCGACAGCGCCGTGATGACGCCCTATCTCCCTTCGAGCCAAGGTTCGGACTTTCAGACGTTCGTCAGCACCCCGCATGAAGACCAGCGTCGCGCGCTCGCCGAACTTTTCGCCACCCAGATGGCGTGCTACCCGATCGAACGCGTCCACGTGGCTTTCGACTCACAACGACCTGCAGAAGGCCACTTCGCATCGACTCGTGTGCCACGACTTTCCCTGCCCTTGAGTGGGCGACATCCGTTCGAGCTAAATCGAGGCGACGGTGCAGAAACAGTGCGCCTTGTTCCAGGAGAAGCTCTGTTCATGCTACCCGGAGCCTGGCGCCGGGCGCTGTTTGATGAGGAGCGGACCCACACCGCCGTTGTCTTTGAAGATACCTACATCTGGTTCTTCGCTCAACACTGTGGCCCAACGCGTCCCGAGCAGCCCCAATTGTGCTTCCACACCGCCACACCCGTGGTTCCAGAAGGTCTTGATCTGCTCCACGCCTTGATGGCGATTGCGCGGAGTGGACGCAATACGACGGAGACCGTTCCGCTCGTGCGTAGTCTCCTGAGAATTACTTTACGTCAGCTCGACGATTCCCCGGCCGTGCACGGCGACGCGGGCGAAGCGCTTTGGAAGAGTATGTGCGCTTATATCCGCGACCGGTATGCACTGCCCTTGGACCGGGAATCATTGGCCACTGCGTTTGAAGTACATCCCAACCATGTGTCGCGGCTCTTCAAGCGGCACGGTAATGAAGGCTACAATCGCTTTCTTGTGCGCACACGCTTAGAGAAAGCAACCGCGCTTCTGCAACATACCGCTTTAACGATTGAGGACATTGCGCTCCAATGCGGTTTCAACGATGACAATTACTTCCGCTTCGCTTTCCGGCGTTTCTTCGGAGCTTCACCCGGACGTTTCCGACAACAAAATCACCTCCGAGCATTCACCGGCCAAAACTCGGAGCGCATTGCGATCGATGAAGCACTCTGACATGCGCGCCACAAGAGGGCTCTTCCTAGTATCTGTCGTTCTCGTACCCGTATTGGCTTTTGCGCAACGCGTGGTTATCGAGCCCGAGGCGTTTGACCGCGCTGCGCAAGTGGTGGAGGTGACCCTCCACGACCCTGCGCCGACCCATGCCGTGGTTCGTGGATCCGATGGACGTATCCACCCCGCGCACAGCAAGCAGTCGGGACACTTCCAGTTCCTGGTGGAAGCACAAAAGGCTGGTGAGACCTTGACGTTTGACATTGTTGCCGGCTCGCAAGCCGTAAACGACCAGGTCGTCGTCAACCAAGGAGAGAAAGCCATTCACGTTTCCTCCGACGGCCAACGCATGCTGTCCTATCAATCCGCAATTACCTCGGACCTGCGCTCGGGAATCGACCCGATCTATTATCGCTCCGGATACCTTCATCCAATTTTCACGCCTGCAGGCAAAATCGTCACGGACGACTACGGTGAACGAAATACTCACCAGCACGGTATTTGGACCGCATGGTCGCGAACGGAATTCCAGGGCCGCAGTCCCAACTTCTGGGATCCGAAACCGGGGACAGGTCGCATTGAATTCGATCGGGTGTAGCGAGTTTGGAACAGTTCGATCGCGAGCGTCTTCCGTGTTCGCCACCGGTATCTCGATCTACAGGCGCCAGAAGGGAAGAGGATCGCTCTCTATGAAACATGGGATGTGCAGGTGCTTCCCCTTGTGACCGTAGACGGCAGCCAAGCCCACGTGTTCGATATCATAGTGACACAGAACTGTGCGACCGACGACCCCTTGATCGTCGGTGAGTACCGTTACGGCGGCCTCGGGGTTCGTGGGCGTAGTGACTGGTTGAAGCGGGAAAACATGCGCGTGTTGACAGATCGAGGAGAGACCGATCGCGTCAAAGCGAACGCTCAAAAGACACGATGGGTCGTACTTGGTGGTGTGGCCGATGGTGGCCAGGCTGCCATTGCGCTGTTAGATCATCCAGGGAACTTCCGATCTCCACAGGCCGTGCGCGTCAACGAGAACCTGCCGTTTATCTGCTATGCGCCCACGCAAGAAGGCGCGTGGCGTATCGAGCCGGGAAAACCTTACGTGGCACGGTACCGGGTCGTAGTGGAGGACCAAGTCCCCGCCCAGGAACGCGTCGAGGCATTCTGGCGCGGCTATGCTACCGCGCCACGTGTATCCGTGCGCTGACTTTTATGCCGCGTTACTCTTATTCCAACTTACTCCAATTTGGCTCGCGAGTGCTCCAAGCCGCGGGCTCATCCGCCGACGAAGCGGCGATCGTCGCTGATGGCCTCCTGCAAGCCGATGCCCGCGGAGTTTCCTCGCATGGCTACACCCGCCTCGGTGCGTATGCTGAACGTGTGAAACGTGGCATTGTTCGTCCTGATGTTCGTCTCCAACTTCTTCGGGATACCTCCTCGTTCGTTCATATCGATGGCGGCAACGGGATGGACATCGCTATCGCCCGGCAAGCCATGGAGCTGTGTGTTGAGCGAGCGCGAACGACAGGCTGCTGTTTCGCCTCCATCACAAACGCGAATCACTTCGGGATCGGTGCGAACTACACCCTACAAGCTGTCAAGGCGGGTATGGTCGGTCTGGCTATGTCCAACGCGCCGGCTTCTACGGTACCTATCGGCGGNNCAGTTCCGGCAGGACGTCGTGTCCCGTTCTGCCTCGACATGGCGACAAGCGTCGTCGCCCAGGGCAAGGTCATCCTAGCCCACAAGCAAGGAGCGAAGACAATTCCCGAAGGCTGGGCCGTCGATTCGGAAGGACGAGCCACTACCGATCCCGCCGCAGCGCTGAAGGGCGCCATGCTGCCCTTTGGCGGAGCTAAAGGTTACGGGATTGCTCTCATGATCGATCTTTTCTGCGGCGCCTTGGCCGGAGCTCATACCGGTACGACGATCAAAAGTTTCTGGACGGACTTTCAAGAACCCCAAGGTCTGGGTATCTTCCTGGGCGTATGGAACCTTGAAGTCTTAGGAGAAAGAGACGTGGTACTGGCACGAGTCGATGCTCTCCTCGATGACATCAAATCAACACCTCCAACGGACGGTGCGGATGAAGTCTTTTACGCCGGCGAACTTGAGCACCGACGGGCCGATCAAGCACATCGAGACGGTATCGATTTTGACCCGNNCCCCACCGTTTCCCGCCAAATCAACGATCTCGCGACCGCCTACGGTATAGAGCCGCCCCTGTCGATTTCAACGCGCTGAGGACAGAAAACTGGGCCCCTGACTCAGAGAATAGCCACTCGGAATGGTAAGTCCCCGAGAGGTCATTCTACTTATCAACTTCATCTACGAGTGAGAAGGTGGGGTGCGGCTTTCTGGAACAAGGGAAAAGCCAGCACGCTCCTCATATTCGCGAATCAGCGCCTGCCAACCGAGATCCCCTCCCCCTTTTCCTGAGAGCGAACTCAGGAGCATCGACGCCAGTTCGCTCCCCGGAAGCGGCAGTTGCAGTGTCTCTGAAAAGCCGTGAGCCGTAATTAGATCCTTCCGCATAAGATCAACGCGAAAACCAGGCGAGTGATCCCGGGCGACGATTTTCGCTCCCTGGACACGAACCATCGTTGAGCCGACGCTACCGGAACTCAGCACGTCGAGAACAGGTCGGAGCGGAAGTCCCGCCTTTGCTGCCAATGCTAAGCCCTCGCAGAGCCCAAGCATAGCGCAGGATGCCGCCACCTGATGGCAGAGCTTGCAGGCCTGACCGCTTCCCACCGGACCGACATGATGGATGGCTGTAGCGAACGCGCGGAAAAGGGGTTCGCATCTTGATAAGATCCCAGGATCTCCTCCCACCATCACTGTCAGTGTGCCCGCAGTTGCTCCAGTGGTCCCACCCGTCACAGGCGCATCTAGGAAATTCACACGATGTACTGCCAGGGCCTTCGCAACCTCGCACGCTGCCTCAGGGCTCACGCTCGCGTTGTCGATCACGGTCGTGCCGGGAGCAAGGACGCGTAACAATCCGGCCTCACCTTCGACGACTGATCGTAGCGCCGCGGAGTCGGAGACATTGGTAAAAACAAACTCGATATCGAGGTCGCAAAGTGCGGAAAGCGAAGGAAGCACTCGAGCACCCAAACGTTCTAAGGGCTCAGCTTTTTCGCGAGTCCGGTTCCAAACATGAACATCGTGGCCGTGCTTGAGAAGTCGGGCGGCGATCGGCGCGCCCATCGCGCCAAGACCGATGCAGACTATCCGGCGTCCGGGGCCGATCGCGAGAGAAGAGCTCATCACGCCGAATGAAACGCCCAAAGTGCGCTCGACAACCCACGAAATTCCCAGCACGGCCAAATTTGTAACCGAAGTGGCCCGACGAGCTGCAGTTACAAACGTGCCGCTCGCAGATTTTTTTACCCCTTGTCCAGGGCTTTCCCCTAAAAATGCTCATGGTCATGAGCTCTGCGCTGACTGCTCCCTGGAAATACAACCTGCATGACCCCCTGCTCGGCCTTCCTCGAAACTTGGTTGAAGGGATCAACACCCGCATTGTTTGCGGCGAGCAGGTGATGTTATCCGTCGTGCGTCTCGACGCCGGCGCCACCAGCGCCCTCCATCACCACCCAGAAGAGCAATGGGGCGTGCTCCTCGAAGGAAACTGCGTGCGGGTACAAGGCGGCATCGAGGTATCGATGAAAAAAGGAGATTTCTGGCACACTCCCAGTAATGCACCTCACGGGATCAAAGCTGGACCGGACGGTGCTCTCATCCTCGACATCTTCGCACCCCCGCGTCCCGAGTACAAAGTCCCGGGACAGGGATACGGACAAGGCCAGGGGGAGAAACTAAATTGAACCTGGGTGAACACCCCAATCCCCGACGGAGACTCGAAAGTCGTTTCGCCCAACTCCGTTTTTCAGCTGTCAGCTTTTCAGCTTTTCTCCGCCATGCGTTCCGATGGTCTGTGACAGCAACGAAATTAGGGCTTAGCCCCAGGAATATTCATTGAGCGCGGATCAGGAGTGTTCATCCAAGGAGTCGGCTGAGAGGACGTGGCCGTCGCCTCTGAGGCCGTGCCAGGGGGCGCCGGTGGTGGTGGCAGTTCGAACGGAACCGAATTGTTAAGCTGAGTGGAGAGACTGACTCCTGGGACATTGCGTTTCCTATGAAGAATAATCTGGAAAAAGAGATTGTTCGGGATCTGAAAAGTGCGCCCATCGTGAGCGAGCAACGTGGTGAAAAAGAAATTCAGATCGATCACGCGACCGGATACGGGATCCCCTGCTAAAGCGACATCGTCACCAATCTGAAATGGGCGCATGAAGAGAATCAGCAGCGTAGAGGAAACATTGCTGAGTAAACTCCACACCGCAACAAATCCGATGGCGATCAGCCCCAACACCGTCGAGACCATCGCCCACAGTCCACCGAGCTCGAATCCAAATACTCCGAGAATCAGCACCACCGCAAGAAGGCGAACGACCCAACGAAACACTTTACGAAAAGGAAGTACGTCCAGATCGGTCAGAGAAGTACGATGCGCCAGCAATGAAAGCAGGCGTCCAATCGCCAGGTTCAGAATGAACGCACCGAGAATAATTCCTGCGACCACCGGTAAAGCACCGACAAATTTAGGAAGATAAGACTTTATGGTGACGAGGAGTTCTTCTGGAGACATTCTAATTTATCCTAGGGTTGATGGTTGATCACGCAGGCAGCGGGACTGTGCCTGGCTTGCTGATTCCAAACTCGTAAAACTCGTGCTTCGCACGCAGTCTTAGCTTTCGAACATTTAAATCCGCACCATTGCCCGACTGGAAAAAAACGAATTTGTTCCATGCGGACACTCAGTTTATTCGAGTTTTTACCCGGTCACGATAAAGCATTAGATCTGAAGCGCATGCGAAGAGTGGATACGTAAGCTATATATGCTTCCCCATCTCCTCTTCCGCTCGAAATGGAACCTCCACCGATTTTCCAGATTGCCACCATCGTCGGCTGCGGCCTTGCAAACGATTGAGACGCGCCCAACCCAGAGTACGCCGCATGTAAGCTTCGATTTCTGCGAGACGGCCGCGCACTTCAGGTAAATCTATTCGTCGGTGGGTCACCATACTCGGCCGGACTTCCTCCTCGAGCCACCACAGATGAGCGACGGTAAAACNNCGCGTACGGACCCAGCGCGTGGCTGGAGATTCCTCCTTCCAGGCTCCGAACGAGAAGAGTCTTCGTTGCGCCGCAGTCCAAGCCCGGCGCTGCCATTCTTGTGTGGAAATTATCCGTGGTCTCAACTCATAGCGACTGCCGTCAGGTTGAACAAAGGCATGGTTACGCGACCAAATTTCGCGATTCACGGCAGTCAGAACGGATTGAAATGCGCTGAGATCCGCTCGCCGGAAAATGGCTTCGCGCAAAACATAAGTTTTAACCCATCCCCGTTGATACGGGGTCTCCAGCGGAACCACCGGCGCACCATGCAACGCCTGGCTGAGTCGACTGTGTTCGCGTTCAAAGCGAAGCAGCACCTTGTCATGTGCAGTATGTTTATCGACGAAACGCATGGCCTGGAGCACTCCGAAAAATCACCTCAGAAGGCCCCACCCGCTGCAAACCTGCGCACGCCACCAATCACTCGAGGCCAAGGCCTCCCAGGCGTAAAGCAGCGACAGAATTGTTTTCATAGGGATCAATTAAAATTGTGGTGGTCTGCAGAAGGGAGCGGCCTTTTCGGTCCAAATTTCAAGAGAGCGCCTGAATAACCTGCCTTTATGGCCCTGGGAGCACCATGCGACGGCATGCTTGGATCGGCTTCACCGCCTCCTTGCTTCTTAGGGTACTTCTAACCATTCCCTTCAGGTCCGTAGTAAAACCGAAA
>DKKJ01000070.1 GCA_002455175.1 Opitutaceae bacterium UBA6669 | reverse complement strand
AGAGAAGGTCGTCCCGACCTTCGGCGTACTGTCCACGTCGATGAACCCGCCGTGGCCTTTGAGGATGCCGAGGACATTGGAAAGACCCAGCCCGGTACCCCGGTCTGGGGCCTTGGTGGTGAAGAACGGATCGAAAATTTGATCGATGATTTCGGGTGGGATGCCCGATCCTGTATCGATAACATCGATACGAACGAATGGTCCGGGTCGCACGCCTTGTTTTTCCAGTAACGTCGTTTCTGTCAGAAACGTATTTCCGATACGGATAGTTAGCGATCCCCCTGAAGGCATGGCATCCCGTGCATTGACGCACAAGTTGACGATAGTCTGGTTGAACTGCGTGAGATCTGCGAAGATAGGGGAAATGGGGTCGTTGAATTCCACCGACAAAGAAATGGCTCGTCCGATAGAAGGGCGAAGGAGTTTTTCCAAATCTCCCATGACCGCCTTGAGGTGGATCTGAGTTTTTTGCCCATCGGCTCCACGAGCGAACATCAGGAGTTGACGGATCAATTCAGAGCCATGTCGCGCGCTGGTTTCGATTGCTTCTAGAAGCTCCGCGTTTTCCTCGCCGCGCATTTGGAGTGTGAGCACGTTTGCAGCCATCATAATCGGCGCGAGAACGTTGTTGAGGTCGTGAGCGATGCCTCCCGCGAGCGTGCCGATACTCTCGAGGCGCTGGGCTCGCATAAGTTGGCTCTCGAGGCGCTTTCGATCGGTGACGTCCGTATTGATGATGAGTACAGACTCTGCCCGCTGGTCACTGCCGGTCACCAAAGTCCAACGACTTTCGGTGACGATCGTAACCCCCTGGCGATTTCTTGTGCGAAGCTCCCCGGCCCATTCGCCGCTGTGAGAGAGGCGTTCGAACGCTTCGTCCAATCTTGAGGTGTCGCTTAGATTAAAAAGTTGTCCGAGGTCACCTCCGATCGCCTCACTCGCTGTCCAACCGTAGAGGCGTGCGGCACTCGCATTCCAAAAGGTAACCCGGCGGTCGAGCGTCACGACACAAATAGCGTCGCGAGCCTNNGGAGAGAGGCTTGCTGTCGGATACGCGCTTCGGCGGCGCGGCGTTGAGACACTTCGGCGGCGCGGTCGAGAGCGTGCTGCATTGCTGGCAGCAGCCGAGTAGGCCGATCCTTCATCACGTAGTCCACGGCACCTCGTCGGAGGGCTTCGACAGCGCGTTCCTCCCCGATGGTGCCTGAGAGGAAGATGAAGGGTTTGTCCGGGCAATACTTCCGCGCTAACTCTAACGCGCTGAGACCGTCGAAGTCGGGGATTGAATAGTCGGAGAGGACCAAGTCGAAGCCTCCCTGCTTCAGCGCAGATTCAAACTCCGCGCCCGTAGTGGCGCGTTCGAAGATGCACTCGGGCCATTGCTGATGGACGACCGCCTGGATCAACTCAGCGTCGAGGGCGGAATCTTCTAGATGGAGAATGCGCATGACGATTGGGCAGCGGCAGGCTACAAGGAGCGACGCATCGACCCCGGCGGTGGTCCGTTGTGCAAAGCCCAAAATACACCGAGTTTTTTAACTGCTTCGACGAATTGAGTAAAACCCACGGGTTTGACGACGTAGGCGTTTACGCCCAGTTTGTAGCTGGCGACGAGGTCTTGTTCTTCTTTTGATGAGGTCAGCATGACGACGGGAACCATTTTGAGTGTCTCGTCCTGCTTGAGGATGCGAAGTACCTCAAGACCGTCTACTTTCGGCATTTTTAGGTCGAGCAGCACAACAATCGGTAGCCCGGCCGGCCTTTCAGCGTACTTTCCCCGCGAATAAAGATAATCTAAGGCTTCCTCACCGTCATTTACCACGATGACGTCATTAGCTAGGTTGTTTTCTTCGAGAGCGGCGAGGACCATCTCCACGTCGTTTGGGCTGTCCTCTGCGATCAAAATATTGGGGAGCGATTTGGACATGGGGTGGTGGGGGATGAACCTAAGCCTGAGATGATCACGTCACATTTCCATGAGAAGGTTCAACCTTGCATGGCAGCGAGATATAAAACGTGGCGCCCTCATTTAATTTTCCTGTTCCCCACACGCGTCCGCCGTGGCGTTGAATCATTCGCCGGACATTAGCTAATCCCACACCCGTGCCTTCGAATTCATTGGCGGAGTGTAAACGCTGGAATACCCCGAAGAGTTTCTCGACATACCGCATGTCAAAACCGGCTCCGTTATCGGCGACGAAGATCACCACTTCGTTGGCCCGGGCTTGTCCTGGATCGACCCCAATGCGCACCTCCGCCTCGGGTTTCTTCCGCGTGTACTTGATGGCGTTCCCGATGAGATTGGCGAAGACCTGACGGAGTAGCGACAAGTCTCCCTCGACCGGTGGGAGGGGATTGAGCTCCCAGGTGATTTTTCGAGAACTGATTTCTGGACTAAAGCTTTGGATTACGTCCTGGACTAGGTCGTTCAGCGAGACCGTTTGGCGCAGCATTTCGACCCGGTTGATACGAGAAAATAAGAGCAGATCGTCGATGAGCTGGCCCATGAAGCGGGCCGATTGGGTGATGGTTTGGAGGTAGCGGACCGCCTTGTCATCCACCTTGCCGTTGAGGTGACGGGTGAGCATATCAGCGAAACCAGCGATGTGACGCAAGGGTGCGCGTAAATCGTGGGACACCGAATAAGAAAACGCTTCCAGCTCCTCGTGTGCGTGTTTGCTGGCGCTGATGTCTTGCATGGAAATCAGCACCAGCCGATCACGGCTTTCTAAGCCGGTGAGGATGGAAATATCGATCAGCACAAACTTTTGCTGCTCGTCAGGAAGAGTAAGACGTTTCTCCTTCCCGCGCACGGGCACTCCGGTCTTGCAGACATGCTGGACTGTCCGTTGGAAGCCCTCCGCGTCGTCATAACCTGCGGTCAAGTCGGAGAGGGGTTTTCCGAGCGTGTTCGCAGGCGTAAAACCGAAAAACCGGTAGAACGCCGGGTTAGCGGAATTCACGCGAAGATCCGAGGTCAGGATAAGGATGGGTTCATAAAGCGTATCAACGATGCTTTCGGAATACGCTCTCGCCAATTCCGTCAGGGTCTCGGAGCGCTTTCGCTCAGAGATATCGAAAACGGTGGTCCGATTGGAGAGGTAACTTCCAGACGCGTCGAAGTTGGCCTCGCTATTTATCAGGGCGGGAAAGCGCGTTCCATCTTTGCGAACGATATCGTATTCTACTCCCTTGAGGGAGCCTTCCTTTTTCAGTAACGCGAAGTTTCTGATGAAGGACGGCTTTTGTTTGGGAGGAATAATGTCACTGAAGTGGAGCTTTCCGATCACGTCCTCTCTCGCGTAGCCCAGCCAGGCCAATTCCGTCTCGTTAATGGCGACAAAATATCCATCGGAATTGAGAGAGTGGTAACCGCACGGAGCGCGATTGTAGAGGTCAAGAACTTGGTCTGCGGTGGTCCGTAAACTACGCTCAGCATTCTCTCGTTCACGGAAATGGATCCGGAGGAGCTGAATTATCCCCGTTACTAAAGCCACGTTAAGCACCAATCCCGCACTGACTGCGATCAAGGCAAGGCGGCCCCGATTCTTTAGAGTCGTCACTTGGATTCCGTGCCGAGCTACCTCCTCCTGTCCAAGCGATCGTCCGTGCACCCGAATCTCCTCATAAATCCGATTGCGAACGAGGTGTCCGGAGGGGTTGGCAGGATCGCTCAGTTGGTCACGGGTTTGCGTGAACAATGTGCGGACATGGTCAATGATCGGCTGGGTAAGCGCTTTGAGTTCAATCACCCGTCGTTGCTGGTCTGGATTGGCCGCAGTGAGGGCGGCAACGGCTCCTACTTCATAGTTAAAGCGCTCTATGCTATCGTCGAAGAGTGCGATGAAGGACGGATCTTGGGATAGTTCGTACCCACGTCCGTTCAACTCGATGTCTTTGAGGTAGGAACCGGTGAGAGCGAGATGGAAAAGGGTCTGCTTCGAGTGCTCGGTTGCTTCGCTACTCGCGGTGTAGGCCCGGA
This sequence comes from Opitutaceae bacterium UBA6669, assembly GCA_002455175.1. Lineage (GTDB taxonomy): Bacteria > Verrucomicrobiota > Verrucomicrobiia > Opitutales > Opitutaceae > UBA6669. The sequence continues at coordinate 4,978 of DKKJ01000070.1, read as the reverse complement.
TGGCATAGATCGCCCCAACAATGACCACAATGACAATGGCCACGACTGCAGTGATTCCGAGTTGTAGGCGGCGTCTGATTGGAAATGCCATGAGAGCAATCGTGGGTCTTGCGCGGCCGCTCATCGATGAGGCTGCAACCGCGGTACTTAAGGAGACCTAAAGGGGCGCGTAATTCTGCAAATGCCTCACTGACAACGAGGATGGTTTTCACGGGAGCGGCGCGTAAGGGAGGGTATCGTTGCCCGACTAACCTTTTTCCGTCTTCGGTGGTTCTCCCTTTTCGCTTCCTGATTCATTCGTTTCGAGTCACTTTTCAGAAATGCGTATCGGGTCGCACCTGCTCTCGTCACCGCTTTGTCTCTCGCCATTGGCAGGTTATACCAACTTGCCCATGCGGTTGACGGTAAGATCATTGGGCGGATTGGGATGGGCGACCACCGATCTGGTCAACGCGCGTTCGCTCTTGGAGGAAAATCGCGTCGCCTTGCAGCTCGTGGCCACGGCACCCGGAGATGAGCCACTGGCCATCCAACTTTTTGGTGCTGTGCCGGAGGTTATGCGCGATGCCGCCGTAAAATGCGAAGCGCTTGGTGCGCATTCGGTTGATATCAACATGGGATGTCCGGTGAAGAAGGTGGTGAAGATTGGCGGCGGGTCAGCCATGATGACCGAACTCAAGAAGACGGCGGCGTTAGTTCGTGGGATGGTGGAGGCCGTGNNCGCGAAAATGCGTTTGGGATGGGATGAGGACAACCTCACGGCCCCCGAGCTTGCACGCGTTCTGGAGGATTCAGGTGTCGCTGCTGTCTTCGTGCACGGTCGTACGCGCGCGCAAGGTTTTGAAGGCACCGTCAACCTGTCAGGAATTCGAGCGGTTGTGGAGGCAGTACGGGAAATCCCTGTGATTGGAAATGGCGATGTCACTACACCAGCGGCGGCGCGGCACATGTTGATGGAAACCGGTTGTGCTGGAGTGAGCATCGGCCGGGGTGCCTTCTACGATCCGTGGATTTTCCGTCGTACGGATCACTTCTTGCGCAATGGCGAGATTTTACCCGAGCCCACCTTCAGGGAACGGGTTGCAGTGATGACGGCGCATTTTGAGCGCTACTGCGATTTCTACGGTGAGCTTCAAGGAGCCAAGTTGTTTCGTAAAGTGGCACCTTGGTACTCCAAGCGGTTTGGTCCGGCCAAGGAATTCAATCGACGGGTGATCACGCTCCTTTCTCGCGCGGATTACTATCGTGCTTTGGAAGATTATCTCGCTTGGAGGAAACCCTTTTGTGATGACTCTGGGGAGTTGCTACCACGGTATGCCCTCGAACCGATGACCCCGTCGTTCATGCTTCCAGAAGAGGAGCGTCCAGAGGCGCGCTCAGTCACCCGACAGGCGATCCCGGTGCCTAAAGGGCCCGTGGAAGTCTGGTGAAAGTTGCGTCTCCATGTCGCCCGCCTCGCACTTTTGGGAACTGATTTTGGGGACCTTCCTCGCCCTTCTTCCAATCATAAATCCGTTTGCTTCGACCCCGGTTTTCCTGGCCATTACCGAAGGCGATTCCGCGGAGCGGAGGGAGCGTCAGGCAAGGATGGGCTGTGTCTATATGGTGGCGATCCTCGTGCTTTCATTGGTGGGCGGCACCTTCATCATGAATTTCTTTGGCATCTCGATCCCAGGACTGCGTATCGCTGGCGGTTTCTTGGTGGCTGGGATTGGTATGAGCATGTTATCGCCGCCGAAGGCCGGGGCGCATGAAGACAAGGNNCGGGCTGCTGCACGCGCGAAGGGAGATATTTCGTTCACGCCACTCGCCATGCCCATGTTGAGTGGCCCTGGTTCGATTGCGGTGACGATCGGATTCACCTCGCTGGCCAAACACCCCTTGGATTATGTCGCCATCATCCTCGGGATTCTTATTGTCGCCCTGATCAGCTACTTGGTCTTGCGCTTGTCGGTGCACATCGTCCGGCTCATTGGAGTGAATGGCATGAGTGCTCTGACTAAGATCATGGGCTTCCTGCTGCTCTGCATTGGCATCCAATTTATGGTCAATGGCGTTCTTGGCATTGCCAGCGACTCCGAGTTGCTGCGCGGGCTACGTGTGCCGACGTCTTCGACTGTCACGCAGTAGCTGAACGCTCAGGTTGGCGCGTCACCAGACGTGCCATATTGAGGAACGTNNACTTTTTTCGTACCGAGGCGCCCGAGGCGTCTTTGAAGATCAACTCGCGACGGTCTGCATCGACACCGTCAAAAAATACACCGATCTGAGTTTCGATGAGTGCACCGGCTTTGACGGTGCGTCCATTGATGTGAGCTCGGGCGGGAATTCCCTGGAAGACTCCATTCACCCGCATCGTTTCCACGAACTCGATGAAGGCCATGCTCGGTTCGGCCAAGGAGGGTGACACCATGATCTCTACGGGGGAAGTGGTCTCGGTCTTAGGCAGGGACAGCGGATCCTGTGCGGATGGCGTCGGAAGTGTCGCGGTGGCTTTACCGGCACCCGCGTCAAGGATCGCTGTCATCTCTCCTCGATTTTCGATCGCGACGGTTTTGGCCGCGGCAATAAGCGGAAGCGACGCGGGTACCGGCCTCTTTTCAATCGCTGGCTGAGGTGGTGGAGGCGTTTTAGCTACGGCTGGCTCAGCTGGCTTCAAATTTTGGAAGGTGCGAAACGCGAAGTAACCTGCGATCGCTAGTACAGCGAGGCCCAGCACAGATACCGCGAGGACGCCTAGTTTAAATGCGGGACGATGCTCGGGTCGTGGAGCTACGGGCGCAGGTGCTTCCGCGGGCTGGGCAATCTCGTGCGCCAAGCGAATATGGATAGGCTTGGGTGGAGTCGCGAAGGAAGCCACCTTGGGGGGTGGCAGCGGCAAGGTTTCTCCTGCATTCTCGATGAGCAGCGCTGGAGGTGGAGGCTCTTCCGGAGCGCTCAAGGTTGTGGCGGAGTCCTGCAGACCGCTTGGAGCCGAAGGAGAGAGGTCCGTGAAAAGGGAAGGAACCGGTCCATTCTCCGAGAGAGGTTTGGCTTCTACGGAGAGCGGCGCTGTGGCGGGAATCTCCTCAGCTACTGGAGGAAGCGAAGGTGAGTCCGCCGGTATGACGGTGGGCGAATTGGCGAGGCCGACTTCGGGCAAAAGCGGTGAGCTGACCGTCGCCGCAGGGGTGGATGACTCGTTGTCGCCGACTAGAGAGAGACGAGGTTTCGCTCGTGGAGCGGGGCTTACCGGTGACGGGGTGGGCGCTGCTGCGCCGCTCGCATCATCTTTTACGGGAATCGACGACGCAGGGGCTCCTGCTTCAGTGCGAAGACGCGGTTTGAGACGCAACGGCGGAGTCGTTTCCTCGCTCATGGAATTAAGGATGGAAATGTTTCGGCAAGCCCGGCACCTAAAAGAAGCGTTGGCGGTCGCACTTCACGACCTTTACACTCTTTTCTTCGTATGAATCGGATTCCGTTACTCCTTTTAGCGACACTTGGCGTAGGGCTTTTCACATCGGCGGGCTGTCTCTGGTCCAAGAAACCAAAGCAGAATCCCTCGATCGCGGCCGACGTGGAAGAGTCGTTTAAACAACGCTGGATCGCGCGGCGCATGGCTGAGCTCAGCGCTTCGGGCGAAGCCCCCGAAGGTCGAGCTGCTCGTGAGCAGGCGACGCGAGAATTTGCGGAAAAATACGAATACACCTCAGCGGCAAAAGGTTACCAGAAATAGGAGAACCTTGCCCTGAGCCGCTGCGATAAACGGAGGCGACCGATGGTTTGGTTTTCTCGTGTGAATGGGACCGAATCGGCCCCATTCAAGGGCAGCTAAAGCGTTTTGTTCGCGTGTGCCCTAGTATTCTCGAAGTGCCGCCAGCCGCGGAGGGCTTACTTAGCTTTAGCAGAGGGGGCCAGCGTGGAGGGTAACGGCTGGGCCTTTTCGATCGAAAGTAATTCCACTTCAAAAACTAACGTTGCTCGCTTAGGAATCTTGGGAAGGCTTCCGCGGGTACCGTAGCCGAGCTNNCACAATAAAGAGTCGCCGTTCTCCTACTCGGGTCAATTGCAATCCCTCTTCCCATCCCTCGATGACTTGACCCCGACCGACGCGGAAGGTGAACGGTTCAGCGGGGTCCGTAGCTTGGTCGAAGATCGTGCCATCGAGCAACTTACCGACGTAAACGACGGAAACTACATCGCCTTTTTTCGGTTGATCTCCCGTTCCTTCTTTGAGCACAAGGGTTCGCAGGCCAGTCGAGGTGCGGCGGGCAGTCGGGNNTTCTAGGTCCTCTGGAGGGAGTTTTTCGCGCTGTGCCTGAAGGGCAAAGGGAGCAGAAAGGAAGCAGACGAGGGCAAGCAGGCGAAACAGGTGCATAGAGGCAAAGGTCAGAGAGCGACGTTACGAAGAAAGCTCACCGGAGTTCAATCCCGCAGGTCAGCAAGACCGAATTCAAGTCAGCCTTTGGATGACCGGGTGGGCTGCAATGTTTGCCATCGCCTGATGAAGAAGGCTTCTACCGGGCTCAATCCGCGGCCAAGGAGATGCGCCTGACGGGTGGGGAAGGGGGATGACGTCAATTGCTTGGCCCTTCCGAGAGTGGGTGAACCTCTTCCCGATGACGTCCACCAAAGGCGCTGGCGGCACGAACAGGCTGAGGGCGAGCTTGCCTACGGGAATAATCAGCCGAGGGGTGAGCAGGTCGAACTCAGCTTCGAGCCAGGGGCGGCAGGCCGCGATTTCTTCTGGAGCCGGAATGCGATCTCCTCCGCCGGGATTTTTACCGGGAAAACAGCGACAAACTGCCGCGAAATAAAGCCGATCACGTGTTTGTTCCTCTGTCCAACCTAGGGCCTCTTGAAACCATCGAAAAAGCGTTTTGCCCGCAGTCCAGGCGAATGGCCGTCCGAGCCGTGGCTCTTTGTCGCCAGGAGCCTGGCCAACGAGCATGACCCCGGAGGACACAGGGCGGCTGAGTACCGGTGGTGGCACCAT
>DKKJ01000036.1:4909-6104 GCA_002455175.1 Opitutaceae bacterium UBA6669 | reverse complement strand
AAAAACTTTAGCGGTTGGCTTCTACCTTGCCCATGGACAGCTCAAGTGCGTTCTGAGCGTCGGAGACATCGTGCTTCGCCTCTTCGATCTTAGAGTTCATGTAGTTGTAGGGAAGCAGGCCAGCGATGGCGATTGCGAGACCGGCTGCGGTAGCAATAAGCGCTTCAGCAACACCACCCGTGATCTGTCCGGCGGCTGCCGAGATGTCGCCTCCGGAGAGCGCTCCGAAGGTATTCATCATCCCCGTAACGGTACCGAGCAAATCAAGCAGAGGAGCCATGGTGATACAGGTATCCAGCGTGGACATACCTTGTTGGTAACGATTGAGCTCCTGATTCGATGCGCGGATAAAAGCGTTGTGAAGGGAGTGCTCGCGGTGGGTCAGGGAGTANNAGAATGCGGGCAACGAAGTCCCGACTCTTACGTCCGAGGGCAACAGCGCCTTCGGTGTCGCGAGCTTCCACCTTTTCGAGCATCTTCTCGACCACTTCGGGCTCGCGCGTCATGGCCTCACGGATAGCGAAAATAACACGTTCAATGGCCACCGTGATGGTGATGAAAGAAACGATGATGATCGGCCACATGATCGGACCCCCGCCTTTGAACAGCTCCATTGGAGTGTGGCCCATGAGGAATGCGAGTGGCAGATTAATAGCAGTCATGATTTATTTGGCTATGGATGAAGGTTTTGGGTGAGTGGGTGAAATTTAGGTGACTAGGGATACTTTACCCCGAGTCAATTTGACGGCGGGGTCTCAAATTCGCTCAAAAAAAGTTTTTTTACGATTTCCATACCTCAGCAGCGCGTGCGCCAAAGGGAATAAAAAAAATAGATAGTGGGAAACTTATTAGGCATTCCATTCGTCTCGATGGGGGTAAACGTACGGAATGGACATCTGTCCGGAAAGGGTGGGGATCGGGCTAAGAGGGGTGGGGAGACGAAGGCTAAGTTTTGCCTAACGCGGTTGGAGAAACGCGCGCTGTCAACTTTTCTTCAGATTATAGCCGCGGCGCTTCTTGTGGCTATTAGCGCCTTGGCTGCCCGGCTAGGGATCGAACCTAGACAAACAGAGTCAGAATCTGTTGTGCTACCATTACACCACCAGGCAGTGGAAACTTTGTTCAAAAGAGAGGGAAGGGTGGCGAGCAGTGCTGCGGGTGGGGCTGAAGAGTGGAGCCGGCGACGGGAGTTGAA
>DKKJ01000036.1:0-4893 GCA_002455175.1 Opitutaceae bacterium UBA6669 | reverse complement strand
ATTAAGAGTCAACTGCTCTACCATTGAGCTAGGAAGCCAGCAAACGGAGGGGCGAAAAGTCACAAATCCCGGTCGGGTGTCAACAGCTTTTCGATCGATCGCGCCTTGGAAAAGAAAGAGAGTTTCTGCGCTCGGGATGCGATAGATATTTTTCGTGTTGATCTCCCGCTGAATGGAAAGGGGAGATAGGGTGCACGGCCGCNNTCCATGCAAAAGACCAAAAAGTCCGTCGCCAAGCGCTTCAAGATGTCCGCTAAGGGCAAACTGATCCGCCGCACGCCCGGCTTCCGTCACTTGCTTGCCTCCAAGAGCACGAAGTCCAAACGCCGTGCGACCAAAGACAAGCTGGTGGACCCAGGCCNNCGGCTTCTCGCCGCCGTCGCAAGAAAGTGCTGAAATACGCTAAAGGCTATTTCGGCAGCAAATCCAAGCTCTTCCGCTACGCGAAAGAAGCTGTACAACACGCCTGGCAATACGCCTACCGTGACCGTAAGAAGAAGAAGTCCGATATGCGCGGACTTTGGATCGTTCGTTTGAATGCAGCTTGCCGCAATGCCGGTATCAGCTACAGCCGTTTCATCGAAGGTCTCAAGGCTGCCAAGATTGGTTTGGACCGCAAGGTTCTCTCCGACATCGCTATCCGCGACGAAGCGGGCTTTAACGCGTTGGTCAAACAGGCCCAGGACGCCTCGNNGGCGAACGCCTAAACTCTTCTAAACGCGAGCCAAGCCGGCTCGCTCCAGGTAAAACGCACGGGTAATCCGTGCGTTCTCTTCCCCAGGACGGGCCTCAAGCGGGCGCCGTCCTTTTTGTTTTATCGCTTAGAACGTCTCGATTGCCGTTTTCTTCCTCGTTTTCTCCATGGAACAGACCTTAGCCGCGCTTCTGCAGAAGGCTCAAACTGAGTTGGCCCCCCTGAATTCCCGTCCGGACTTTGAAGCGGCCAAGGCTCGCTTGGTCGGGCCCAATGGCGAATTGACCGCTCTCATGAAGCAAATGGGAGCGGTTCCTAAAGAACAGCGTCCCGCCATGGGCAAGTTGATCAACGAGACCAAGGCTAAAATTCAGGTGTTCCTGGACGGAGCGCTGGCTCGAATCAGCGATGCANNCAGGTTGAAACCGAGTACTACTGCTTTGATGCGTTGAATACACCGGCGGATCATCCAGCGCGCGATGCCCAGGACACCTTTTACCTGCCGGAGTCCATTCGCTTTGGGAATGTCTCCAAGCGAACGGCTGGTGAAAAGTACCTCCTGCGCACGCACACGTCTTCGGTGCAGATCCGCACGATGCTTAAAGGCCCGCCTCCGATTCGCATTGTTTCTCCAGGACGTGTTTACCGACGTGACACCACCGATGCGACCCACTCGGCGAACTTCCATCAACTTGAGTGTCTCTATGTCGACAAGAACGTCACCGTTCGCGACCTCAAGGCGCTGCTGGACTACATTTTTACCTCTCTGTTGGGCAAGGACACGAAGACTCGTTTCCGGCCCCATTATTTTGGCTACACCGAGCCGAGTTTCGAAGTCGATTTGAGCGCCAAACACCTGCCGAAGGTGAACAAGGAGTGGATTGAAATCGGCGGCTGCGGCATGGTGGACCCCATCGTTTTCGACGGAGTAGGGTACGACTCTACTGTGTGGTCGGGGTACGCGTTCGGCATGGGCTTAGAGCGCCTCGCCATGCTTCTCTACGGGATCGATGACATCCGCTACTTTTACCAAAACGATCTCCGTTTCCTTCGTCAGTTCGCCTGATCCTCACTTTTAGCTGAACGCCTCCTGTGAAAATATCCAGAAACTGGTTACAGACCTACGTCGACCTTCGCTCCCATTCCAACGAGGAGATTGCTCGTGCCATCACCTTCTTGGGATTCGAGGTTGAGAATATCGTGCAGTCGGGGGCTCCGCGGCTGGAGNNCGAGACAAGCACCCGAATGCGGACAAGCTTTCCGTTTGCACGGTCAACGTAGGCGAAGTCCACGGCATCAAGACCATTGTATGCGGGGCGCAGAACTACAAAGTCGGCGACCGCGTTCCCGTTGCTTTGCCTGGTGCTGTTCTCCCTGGTGACTTCGTGATCAAGCAGTCCAAGATCCGCGGGCACTCGTCGGACGGTATGATGTGCTCGGGCCGTGAACTCGGCGTAGGTGAAGATCACTCGGGCCTGCTTATCTTAGAGGGCCAACCGGAACTAGGACTGCCCATCAATGACGTTTTGCCTCCGGGCGATGTAGTCTTCGACATCGAAATCACTCCGAATCGTCCTGATTGCCTTTCTCATTTGGGAGTGGCGAGAGAGCTCGCCGCTTGGTTCAAAACCGAGCTGAGCTATCCCGAGGTGGTTTTCTCTCCTGGGATGGCGGCGGATCATCCCGCACGTCCTGATCTTTTAAAAACGGTCCGGGTGGATGCAGCTGAGGATTGCCCTCTTTACTCCGCATATGTCGTGACCGGCGTGAAGGTGGGTCCCAGCCCGGCTTGGTTGCAGGAGCGTCTCCGCTCGGTAGGGCTGCGGCCGATCAACAACGTCGTCGATGTTGGCAACTTTGTCCTCCTCGAGTATGGTCAACCGCTGCATGCCTTTGATGCGAAGATGCTAGCGGGCAACAGTCTTATCATCCGTCGCGCCANNAAAGAACGCGTCTTGAGCGCGCAGATGCTCGTAATTGCTGATGCCGAAAAGCCGGTCGTAGTGGCCGGAATCATGGGCGGACTCAACTCCGGTGTTAGTGAGAGCACGACTGATCTCGTGGTGGAGGTGGCTTACTTCCGGCGTCAATCTATCCGCGCGACGAGCAAGCGTCTGGGACTTTCATCCGACTCGGCTTATCGTTATGAGCGCGGCGTCGATCCGCATGGTTTGCCTGAAGCAGCTTGCCGCGCTCTTGACCTGATCACCCAGACTGCGGGAGGAACCGTGGTTGGTCCGGTTTATCGGGTGGGCAGCGATGTACCGTGGCAGCGAGAGATTGTAATTTCGCCATCGTATGTGATCGCTCGCTTAGGTTTTGACCTTTCGGTTGACGCCATGAAACAGGCGTTGGAATCGCTGGAGCTTGCCATTGTTCGTGAAGAGGTGGTGGCGGGATCCCAGGAACCGCAGTGGACAGTGTCCGTCCCGAGTTGGCGTGATGACCTAGATCGCCCGATCGACTTGGTGGAGGAGATTCTCCGTGTGTACGGCACCGAGCGCATTCCTGCCACGGTGGTGTCTGCTCCGGGACTGGTCGCGGAAGATGATCCCATGGTGCGTTTCAATCGCGTCGCCATGGAATACCTTGTGGGCCATGACTTCCATGAGTGCGTCAATTACACCCTTCGCCCCGGCAAGGAAGTGGGGCAGGTCGAGTCGTCTGGCGCGGCAGACCTGCTGGCGCTTTCCAACCCCTTCGTGGAGGACCAGTCGCACCTGCGTTCCTCCCTCATTGGTGGTTTGCTGGAATCGCTCAAATTGAATCAGACCCGTGGTGTCGTCGTGAGCCGGTTGGCGGAAGCAGGTCGGGTCTTTTTGGAGCGGGATGGTCAACTCTTGGAATGTGCATCGCTCGGTTTTCTCATGGCTGAGCCAGTGGACAGCCGTGCCTGGTTACAGCGTGAGGCTGCCGATTTTTTTGCCGTCAAACATCATTTGACGGCGCTGGCGACCTACGCCGGCATCGATCTCAATCGCCAGCCTTTGGTGCCCGTATCCGCTGCCGAGTCCGGGTGGCAGTCCGGTCATGCCGTGAGTGCAGGCAACATCGCTCATGGTTGGACAGCGACTCTCGGTTTGCTCAGCTTGGCGACGCTCAAGCGATTGGGCATCGAAGGTAAGGTTTACGCGGGTACGTTGGCTGTCCTGCCGGAAAAGGTGGCGAGTGTGGAGAACCGTCGTAGGTACAAACCCTTCAGCCTTTACCCGGCCGCTTGGCGCGATGTCGCGATTGTTGTGGATGCGGCCACTCCAGCTGACGATGTGCGCAAGGTTTTGGCCAAGCTCGCTCGTGCCGCCGTGGGGTCAACCTTTACCCTTGAAACTGTCGACGTGTTCGATGTCTACCAAGGGCAAGGGTTGCCTGAGGGAAAAAAGAGCCTGGCCTTCTCCCTGGTGTTCCGGGCCGACGATCGTACGCTCACGGATGACGAAGTGAATGGCGTGTTTCAAACCTTGCTGCAGGAGCTGACCCGCGCGGGTTACGTCTTGCGTAAATAAACTATGGCGACGCCTCCCGACCTCAACATCGACCACGTCGCGCATTTGGCGCGGCTGGCGTTGACCTCCGAAGAAAAGGCAACGTTTTCCGCCCAACTGGGCGATGTGCTGGCCAACATCGAGAAGTTGAAGCAGGTGGATGTGAGTGGGATAGAGCCCACCGCCCATGCCTTTCCTCTTTATAACGTGTGGCAGGAGGACATCGCCCGACCCGGTCTCCCTGTCGAGCAAGCGTTGAGAAATGCTCCCGCGCAACGGGAGAACATGGTGGTGGTTCCCAAGGTGGTGGAATAAGGCTCTCCATGTCCTCTCCTCTTTGTTATCAAACGATCGCATCACTCGCCAGTGGCCTGGAGGCGGGAACGTTTTCAGCGGTTGAATTGCTGAAGGCGGTGATCGCGCGTACGCATGCCGTGGAGGCGCGGGTGCGGGCACTCAACTCCTTTGACGAGGCCGATGCACTGGCACAGGCGCACGCTTCCGACGAGCGACGCGCTCAGGATGCGGCTCGCGGCCCGCTGGATGGAATCCCCATTGGACTGAAGGATGTGATCGCCGTCACTGGCCAACCCCTCACGGCGTCGAGCCGGATGCTGGAGACATTTGTTTCTCCTTATGACGCGACCGTCACCCGCAAACTGAAGGAAGCGGGCGCTGTGTTGTGGGGACGTCTGAACATGGATGAGTTCGCGATGG
>DKKJ01000038.1 GCA_002455175.1 Opitutaceae bacterium UBA6669 | reverse complement strand
CTTCACCGCGGTCGCGGTGATGACTCTCGGCTTGGGGATCGCCTCGCCCACGGTCATCTTTTCGGCAATTAAGACTGTGCTCTTTGAGCCTTTGCCTATGGCCAAGGATCAGGACCGTCTGCTCCACATGACCGAAACTGCACCGGCGAGGGGGCACATGGACATGGGAATGTCGCCTGACGATTTTGCCGATATGCGCAGGCAGATGACCACCGTCGAAGGCATGTGGACCTATGCGGATCGGACTATGATCATAACGAATTCGCGTGCTGAGCCGGAACGTCTCATGGGCACCGATATTAGTGCAGGCACCTTTTCATTGTTGGGAATCAAGCCTCATCTAGGTCGGGACTTCGTTGCCTCGGACTTCGGCTACAGTGCCCCCGAAGTAGCCATCCTCAGTTACGGGCTTTGGCAACGTCGCTTTGGAAGCGACCCCACCCTGATCGACTCCACCGTGATGCTTAACGACCGTCCAACCGTCATCATCGGTGTCATGCCTAAAGCGTTTGCCTATCCAAGCCGTACGGAGATCTGGTTACCTCAACGCCGCGATCCAGCCAAAGAGATGCGGGGAAGTTACAGCGAGAGCGGCTTCGCGAAACTGAAGAAGAATGTGACTCTCGCTCAGGCGCAGGCTGAGGCCGATGTCATCATGGCTGGTCTCGCCAAAGAGTATCCGAGAACCAATGACGGGATCTATCTCCGTTTTAAACCCCTGACCGAACATGCGGCAGGAGATGCCAAGCATCTGATGATTCTCCTCTTCGGCGCGGTGCTGTTCGTCTTCCTCATCGCCTGTCTTAACGTGGCCAACCTGCTTCTCGCCCGTGCTGGCTCACGCAACCGGGAGTTTGCGCTGCGTCTCGCTCTTGGAGCTAGCCGCGCACGCCTTGTGCGCCAGTTGCTAACGGAAAGCCTTCTTCTCGCTGTTCTCGGCGGCATCTGTGGTTTGATCGGTAGCTTGTGGGGAGCCGAAGCGGTGCTTGCGCTGATCCCGGTCGAGGTCCCTTACTGGCTGCGCTTTGATCTCGATGTGAAGGTTTTAGGCTTTGTGCTCGGCCTCTCATTTCTCGCCGCTATTACCTTTGGACTGACACCTGCCCTTAGGGCCACCCGTCTCAATCTAATCGAAGAGATTAAGGAAGGAGGTCGGACTGGCCCCTTAGCATCGGTTCGCAGCAGTCGGCTGAATCGTCTTCTGGTGATCTCTGAGATCGCGCTCGCTTTGGTCCTGCTCGTCGGCGCCGGACTCATGATGCGAACATTCTCACAGCTCCGAAAAATCGAACCCGGTTTTGACGCACGACACGTTTCTACCTTCCGCGTTGGCCTACCTCCTGCCATGGCACCGGAACCCGCCCAAGCTGAAAAGTTCTTCTCTGCGCTGATTCCGCGCCTGCAAGCAATACCCGGAGTCGAAGCGGCTGCAGCGGTGAGTGTGCTTCCAGGTAATGACGGTGACATGACGATCCTCCTGCATGAACACATGCCGGAACCCGCTCGCTACAGCGAAGCCCTGATTGCTCACCGCCGCGCGGTTTCACCGACTTATTTTTCCACGATGAAGATACCTCTCATCGCCGGACGTAGTTTTTCCGATCACGACCTTCCCGACAGTCCCCCGGTCGTGGTCGTGGATGAAGCATTCGCCCGAACGCATTTTCAATCGGTTGAAAACGCTTTGGGTAAACGAGTGAAAATGTACATCAAAAGTACAGGGACGACGAGTTCGATGTCACGAGTAGAGATCGTCGGAATAGTCGGGTCGGTCCGNNTGTATCGATCGCGACGAGCCCAAACCGACCGTTTACTGTGTTTTCACTCAAGTGCCTCAAAACTTCATGTCTCTCGTATTACGATCGTCTGAACGCACCTCCGATCTTTTCGCGCAAACCCAGTCGGCCGTCCTCGCGACGAATCGCTCCATCCCCATTTACTACCCTGCTCCTCTGGAAACCGTCGTTCTTCAGACAGTTTGGACCCGGCAGTTTTTCAGCTACCTATTCTCTGGGTTCGCAGCGATCGCCCTTTTCCTCGCCTGCATCGGGATCTATGGGATTATGTCGTACAGCGTGCAGCAACGAGCTCAGGAAATCGGGGTGCGTATGGCCCTCGGGGTNNACCTTAGTCTCGATCGGACTGGTATTCGGCGTGGTGGGTGCCGCTTTCCTCGTTCCTTCTTTCTCGGGGATACTCTACGGAGTCTCGCCTCACGATCCACCCACCTTTGCTCTTGTACCGCTCCTCCTTGCTGTCGTCGGCTTAGCGGCTTGCTACCTGCCCTCGCGTCGTGCGACTCGCATCGATCCTATGGAGTCGTTGCGTGCTGATTGAGTGATGACCCGGGTATCAGCATCAGAGTCATGTTTATAGAGAGCTTCATTGATGATCTCAAGATAGGCTTTCGCACCCTGATTAAAGAGCGATCATTTGGAATACTCGCCGTCGGGATACTCGCGTTAGGGATCTGCGGGGTTACCACTCAGTTTAGTGTCATCAACGGTGCCCTTCTCCGTGGGCTCAATTTCCGCGATTCCGAGCGCTTAGCCAGTATCGAGATCATCGACCCCGCCCGCTCCACCCGCTTCGGTGTCGAAGGCAGGTTAACCTCGACGGACTTCCTGGAATTTGCACCCCATCAAACGTCCTTCCAACACCTCGCAGCCTATATCGATGGTTCCACGGTCAACCTTACCGTCAACGGCCATCCTCAGCGACTGGCGGGNNTTTCACAATCCTAGGCGTTCAGCCCGTTCTGGGTCGCAACTTTACCCCCGAAGATAATCGAGTCGGCGCTCCCAAAGTCGCCTTGATTAGCCACCAGGTATGGAGCCGAGATTTCGGCAGCGACCCAAACATCCTGAGCCTTCCCGTGCGCATGAACGGCCGCACGGCAACGATCATCGGTGTCATGCCGCCTGGCTTTNNACGGCCCCATCAATGAGCAAGTCTGGCTCCCGCTCTACAGCGAGTTCGCTCCACTCCCGCGCGGCGTCAGCGACTCTCTGGGGATGATAGTTTCAGTGCTCGGTCGCTTGAAAGCCGGGGTAACACTGAAAGAGGCGGATCGCGAATTTCAATCGGTTGCCCGCCGACTTGCCGATGCGTATCCAGACACCAACGGCGTGTACACTGCAGCACGTGTTCAGGAACTGGTCCGCGCCTTCACTTCGCCTCACTTAGAAATCACCTTGTGGACGATGCTGGCTTTTTGCGGCCTACTTCTCGTTATGGCCTGCGCGCGTNNGTTCTCGGAGTGCTCGCCTCGTACTGGGCGGTGGATGCCATCGACGCTAACGTCCGCCACCAGCAGAATCCGCCTCCCTCGTTCATCCGTTTCGACATCGATCATCGTGTGCTCCTTTTCACCGTGGTGATCACGCTCCTCGCTGCGGTGCTCTCAGGAATTCTTCCCGCATTACTTTCATCTCGAGCCAACGCCGCGGATGCCCTCAAAGAATCGGGACGAGGAAACACCAGCGCCCTGATAGGGAGGATCACTCGTGGCATCGTTATCCTGCAAGTCCTCGTAGCCTTTTTCCTTCTCGTAGGTGCCTTGCTGCAGGCGCAATCGATCGTCCGTCAGCAGAATGTAGATTTTGGATACGACACGGACCTTCTCCTTTCCGCTCGCATAGGCTTAATGCAAGGTGATTATCCGACTTACCAGACGCGCCAGCGGTTCTATCAAACTGCTCTTCGTGACTTACGGGCTAGCCCTCATTTTGAAGCCGCAGCCCTCACGAACCGTCTGAGGATGGCATTTTCGGGCAATGCCACCATCGAGGTTGAGGATCACGTCTACACCCACTCCAGCGACCGTTCCAATGCTAACTTCGAGTTGGTTTCCGATGGCTACTTTGCCGTTACCCAACAATCATTACTCGAGGGCGTAGACTTTTCTCCAGAGGACGGTGACGCACGTGATCCTGTAGCGATCGTCAATGCATCCTTCGCAAGAAAACATTTTGGCGCTACATCTCCCTTAGGCCGACGCTTTCGCACCGTCACCAATAGCGATACACTTTTCGGCCCCTGGCGGAGAATTGTCGGCGTTGTCTCCGATGTNNACTTCGAATGATGGGACCCTTCAATAATCCTGTGGTCGACGCTTCAGGATTCTATCTTCCGTTTCAAGCAACCGCCTTCGGACCAGTTCCTCAACAGCCCACGGTGAGCCAGTTCGCGACATTGCTGGTTCGTCCCCGTGGCGTCACCCGAGGCGAGGCAGCTATTCCGGCACTTCGGGGAGAACTCCTAAGAGCCGACCCGCATCTGCCCCTCTATTATGTCGGCACTCCTCGCTCACACCACAATGTCTTCGTCAGCCAAAACCGGATTATCGCCGATATGTTCACCGTCTTCGGAGGCGTCGCTGTCGTCCTCGCGTCCGTTGGGCTTTATGGGATCATGTCGTTCTCCGTCAATCAACGCGCACAAGAATTTTGTATCCGTTTCGCACTAGGCGCGGAACGCAATCAGATCCTTGCCATGGTTCTGAAGCAAGGTGCTCGGCAATGTCTGGTCGGGCTCCTCTGTGGATTCGCGTTAACACTGGGAATAGCTTGGCTAGCGAAGGATGCGCTCAAGACCGTGCTTTTCGACATTAGTCCATTCGACCCCCTCACCTACTTCGTCGTAGGTGTCCTGCTTGCATCTGTCGCCTTCCTGTCCACGTTATTTCCCGCTCTACGTGCTACTCGGGTCAATGCTCTCAACGCGCTCCGCGCTGAATAAACGGCCCGAAGGCACTCTGTCTTCCGTGGCCTCCTCTCACTCCCTCCTGCACCCGTCTTCTGCTCTCCACAATGCTTTCACGCCCGTCCTTCGAGTACTAGCGTGCCTTGCTTCGTTTTTTCTCGGCCCCGCGCTCTTCGCTTCTGAATTCGATCAGGCGCTCTTCCTCTACAAGGAGAAGCGGTTCGGCGAAGCTCAGCCTATCTTTGAAAAACTAGATGCGGCTGATCCGAACAATCCTCGCTTGGTGTTTTATCTCGGTGCGTTGGCGCTCCGCCGGGGCGATTTCGAGGAATCGGCAAAGATGCTCGAACGTGCGTCACAATTGGATCCGCGATCCGGTCATTATCAGAATGAGCTGGGTGACGCCTATGGGCTCTGGGCTCAGCGTGCTCCCCTCCTTTCCAAACTAGGATTGGCAAAAAAATGCCTCGCGGCCTACGAACGCGCGGTCGAGTTAGATCCCGACAACATCGAATACCGGCTGAGCCTGATGACTTATTATGTCNNCATACAATATCGAATATCGGCTGAGCCTGATGACGTATTATGTTGAAGCCCCTCGTTTCGCCGGAGGAAACATGGACAAGGCGTTCGAGATCGCACGGGACGTGCAGCGTCGCGACTCCTTTCAGGGGGGGCTCACGCTTGCTGGGCTCTACTGCTCGCAGAAAAAATGGGCACAGGCCTTCGCAGAAATCGACACACTGCAAAAAAAATTCCCAGACAAAGCTGAGGTGGACTACCAGATTGGGCGTATTGCCGCCGCTTCTGGACAACAGCTCGATCGTGGAAAAAACGCGCTGCAACGGTACCTCACCACCACGCCGCAACGAGGCCAACCTTCGCTTGCTAATGCTCATTTCCGCCTCGGAGAAATCGCTGAAAAGTACCGTGACGTTAAAGGTGCAGCTGACGCATATCGGCAAGCGATTCGCCTCGATCCCAGCCTGTATCTTGCGCGTCGGGCTCTCGAAAAAATCGAAAAAGATGCCGGGGGTGGCTAAGCATAAGACTTTCTGAAATCGAGGCCTAGGCGCGGGCATTTCTCGTAGGCGCTTAACCTACACCGAAAGAAAGGCGGCTTTGTCTTGGGCCGTACCAACCTGTCTTCACGCAGGAAACTCTGCCACGAATGCTGCTTCCACGAGCATACCCGCTTGGAGCTCAACCCCGTAGGCTCTTCGGCATGGAGGATGGTCTCCAAAATAAGCACGGTAGACCTCATTGACTGCCGCGATATCCCGATTGACCTGCTGCAAGTACAACCGGACGGAGGCGATGTGCGTCCGATTCAATCCTGCTTCGGCGAGAATGGCGTCGAGCTGACGAAACGCTTCCACCATCTCCTGCGCTGCCCCGCCTTCTACGGGTCGATCGGAACCATCTGGGATACCTGTAACGACGACCTCCAACAGTCGTCCCTGGGTAATCACCGCGGAGCTGATAGGAAAGGTAGTGCTGCTGTCGATAAATCTCATATTTCCCAAAGAGTGGGAACGCTTGCGCATCACCGTCAATCTGTGACTCCCAGAAGCGCTGAGAATCCTTTTGTTTGATGCTTTGTTCCACTTTGGATCCAGCATCCTTCTACCGCGAAAGACGTCTCCAGCAAACGTATGCCTGCGGAGCCTCCCAAAATGGCCGCGCTCACCGCCAAGGCTCGCGCCTGGAGCGCAGTAGAAGCCACCACCACTACCTGAGCAGAGTTACGGGAGACGAGCATGCCTGTGCGAGGGTCGATCAGCAGCGTCTTTCTTTGGCCAGTACTGGGCTCTGTTTCTGGATTCGAAGGAATCCACGCTACTCCCCGTTCGACGACCTGCAGACCTCGCACACGCTCGCTCCACAAAGCTCCTTCCGGTTGACAATTCCACGCGGATTCCCCCGGAGGAAGTCCAATCNNAAACTGCTCGCCACACCCCACAGAGGCGGCGCGAAAACCCGCGCCTTGTGCCTGCGCGATCAATCCGTCGACGACATAGGCTTGTATCCAAAGATCAAAGCCAAGCGCCATTCCCTTGTGAGGGAGAAAGACCTCGCAAGGCTTTCGCTTGATCTTCGACCATCCCACGAGAAGACGGGCCGCGGCGATCGCTTCGCTCGAGGGTGCAGAGATTGCCGCAGAACCCTCACCGCGTCCCTCGCCACCCACCTCGGAAGCAGCACCTGTGTCCAGGCCCGCCATCCAAAGCTGTCTCAGCGGCAGGTCCGAGGAATCCACCAAGCCCTGCGTCATGAAGTGGAGGGAACCACACAAATCGAGCC
>DKKJ01000407.1 GCA_002455175.1 Opitutaceae bacterium UBA6669 | reverse complement strand
TCAAGGAATCGGGGATCTTTTTGTCGTTCGAGTCGCTGGCAACGTCGCCAACACCGATGAGATCGGGAGCATCGAATATGGAGTCGGACATCTCCATACGCCCCTGCTGGTGGTATTAGGGCACACCCATTGCGGGGCGATTCGCGCCGTCGCTGAAGGAGCCAATGTCAAAGGAAGCATCCCCGCCTTGGTATCGTCGATAGCCCCGGTGATTGAAAAGACCCGCGCGGCCAACCCTCAACAAGCCATCGATCTTCTCGTGGCTCGAGCAGTGGAACTCAACGTTTGGAACTCGATCGCGGCAATCCTTTCCTCGAGCGAGGAAGTGCGTCACTTGATTTCGTCTGGAAAACTTATGGTCGTTGGAGGCATCTATGATCTGGCGAGTGGAAAGGTCCAAACTCTAGGAAGCCATCCTCAACAGGCTGAAATTCTCTCTGGAGAGCGCAGGACGCAGGACGCTAGCCATACCCTAGTCCAACCCTCACCCGACGCCGCCAGCGCTGAAGAAACAAAATCGACTACTCCCCCGTCCACCGAGCTCCGCACCACCGTAAGCCCGTACACGATCGCTGGAGCCGGCCTAGCCATCGCTCTGATCCTGTGGCTGACTCATTCATTCTCCCTACACGGAATGAAGCGTTGGACGGTCGCACGTAGAATCGGCTGCGGTTTTGGAGCTCTGCTTTTGATTGTCGGAAGCCTGACCGCCTTCAGCCTTCGCAGTTTTCAGGCAACGCACGATCACTTCATAGAATATCGTCAGGATGCGCGCATGAGCGTTCTGGTAGGCCGTATTCAAGCCAATTTCCTCGAGATGCGAATCGCGGCCAAAGATCTGGCGCTATTCAAATCTCAAGAAACCATCGATCGTTATGGCGCTCGCTATAAAGCCGTCATGCAATTGATCGCTGAAGGTATCGCTCTTTCAAAAATTCAGGAGCACACGAAAGACCTTCAATCCATCGCCCAGGAAATCAAGGCTCACGTCGACTTGCATGCACAGGAAGTGACCGCAGTGCGTTCGAAAAATGAGACTAAGTCAGCCGAGATCAACTCACAGATGGCCAAGGTCGGACACGCCATCGACGTTCACATCGAGACGTTCAACTTGAGCTTGATTAACGAGCAAAATCGAGTGGGACCCATCATCGATGCTTCACTACAATATATGGAGTCGGTAACGACGTGGCTCTCCGCCGCCGCTCTGCTTCTAGGCGTAGGATTTGCCATCATCATTACCCGGAGCATTACTGCACCGCTGGCACGCGTGTCTCGGGCCTTAGCAGAAAGCGCAGACCAGACCTCGGACTCTGCCAGCCAAGTGTCCTCCTCGTCTCAGTCCCTCGCCGAAGGCTCAAGCGAGCAGGCTGCCAGTCTCGAAGAGACATCCGCCTCTCTGTAGGAAATTTCCTCGATGACCAAACGTAACGCGGAAGCGGCACTACAAGCGAAAGAGCTTTCCGCACAGACGCGAAACGCCGCCGATCAAGGCGCTATGGACATGGAAGAAATGAAGCAGGCTATGGATGCCATCAAAGCATCGTCCGACGACATTTCCAAAATCATCAAAACGATCGACGAAATTGCCTTCCAAACTAACATCCTCGCGCTCAATGCAGCAGTCGAGGCGGCACGCGCGGGCGAAGCGGGCGCAGGCTTTGCAGTCGTTGCCGATGAGGTGCGCAACCTAGCGCAGCGCACTGCTCATTCCGCAAAGGAGACTGCCATTAAAATCGAAGAAGCGAGCAAGAAGAGCGAGAACGGTGTAGCCATCTCTTCAAAAGTAGCTCGCTCTTTGAGCGAGATTGTAGGCAAAGCCAAGACGATGGACTCTCTCGTCTCAGAGATTGCCAACGCCTCCCAGGAACAGTCTGAGGGCGTTATTCAGGTCAACGTGGCCCTGTCCCAGATGGATACAGTCACGCAAAGTAATGCCGCGAGCGCAGAACAGACCGCCGCAGCCGCCGCCCAACTGAATGCCCAGGCGGCTTCACTTCAAGAGGCCACGCGCGAACTGCATGCTCTGGTTCAGAGCACGGCAGCGGAAAAGGCCATGCCCGCGTCTGCTCAGCAGCCAGCTCCTGCACCCACGAAGATGTCGTCACCAAAAATCCTCAACCGCCCCGCCTCCGCCCCTCCTGTCTCATCTCGGATCCACCACGAACGGAACCCGTCGCCAGTCGGTATAGGAGTCGCCAGTGAACCGTTCTTCAAGGACATGTAAGCAAAGGATCTTTGCACGCTCCATCAGTCGCCCAGCCATAGTTGGCTGGGCGCTTTGCATCTCAGCGCGCGAGTTATCGCGATCCGATCAATGGCCGACGTTCCCTCGCGGTAACGAAAAAGCCACGTAGGCATCCCCTGTCCCGGATGCTCCCCCCACACGCCCTCCGCCCGTTGCAGTGATCACGACGTACTGACGACCTCCTACCTCATAGACGGCCGGTGCAGCGGTACCGGCAAACGGCAGTTTCGCGGACCAAAGCTCCTTGCCCGTATCCGTATCAAACGCGCGAATGCGTTCATCTTCAGTTCCTGCAACAAAAACGAGTCCCCCCGCCGTCACCGTAGCACCTCCTAAGTTCTGTGAGCCAGTCACCGGCATGCCCTTTCGCGTCAGCTCTTCCAGCTCGCCCAGAGGAACTCTCCATAAAACCTTGCCAGTGGATAGATCGTAGCAGTTAAGCAACCCCCAGGGGGGCTTGATTCCCGGATAACCTTCGTGGTCGACCAAAAAACCGAATCCCGAAAAAATGTACGGAGGTCGCTCACCAGCTCCTGGACCACCGCCTCCCCGCTTCGACGGCGGCTGATTCCGCCGAAAAAGAAAATCAACGAGTTCGCTCTTCTCCGTCGGACTTAAGGTAAGATTCGGCGGCATGATCCCTTTGCCCTTGGTAATCAGCTCCGTCACCTCCTGCTCTGTCATCCTCGCCTTAAGCCCGAGCAACGGAGGCACCATGCCTAACCCCGCGCGTGTCGGTCCATGGCACGCGACGCAATGAGCGAGGTAATGGCGCTCGCCAGCAGAGGGAGGATACTTAGGATCACGTTCTGTTTCGTCGTTCGCAACCACCGTGATCTTGGAAACCCAGCGGTTCGACGTGACATACAACCTTCCGGTTGGAACGTCCACCGCAGCACCCGACCACTCAGCACCGCCGCGAGTTCCGATGTAGAGGTTGGGCCTCCCTTCGGAAAAGGGCTCAAAAAATCCATAGGTGGAACGCGCTACCACGCCTTCCACGAAAGAACGAGCTTCGGGAGTACGATCCGTAATCATATCCGGGTGAAACTCCATCCGTGAAACGGGCTCCGGAATCAGCGGGTCTGGCTGATAGGCAGCCGTCTTTTCACCCGGCAAACGAGAAACGCGCGCTCGGCGCAGTCGGACCGGGAACACTGGCTTTCCAGTCATGCGATCCAGAACAAACAGGTGTCCAGCTTTAGAGAGGCAAGTCACCACATCCACTTTCCGTCCTTCTCGCTCGATCGTCACCAGATTGGGCGGTACGCAAACATCCAGGTCCCAGATATCATGCCTCACATCTTGAAAATGCCAAATGCGGCGTCCCGTGAGCGCATCCAGAGCAACAATACAGTTTCCGAACAGATTGTCACCATGCCGCTTTACTCCCACCATATCCGGTCGAGGAGCTCCCAGCGCCACGAAAACCATCCCTCGACCGCCGTCGAGGGAGATACCTGACCAACCGTTGGCGCCCGCCTGGGGCTGATCCCACGTATCCGCGCCAAAGTCTTCACCCTGAGCGACGGAACGAAATCGCCAAAGAAGTTTGCCAGTATGAACATGGTATCCANNCGCCGCAGTCGTGGCACCAGTAGGAATATGCGTGCGACCCTGTTTCCCAAAAGCAATGACCGGAATTCCCGAGCGAGGGTCCAGAGCATACACATAATCCCCCGCGCCGAAGAAAAGCCGCGCGGATGTAGTTGAGTCGCCCGGCCAGTAGAGCAAGCCACGTCGAGCAGGTACATCCTGAAGACGTCCCCCTAATCCAGCGACCTGATAGCGCCACAGTTCACGCCCAGTATCCGCGGCTATCGCGACCACCGCGCGACCTGCCGTCGGAGCATACAAAACGCCATCCACAATTACCGGCGTAGACTGGATGTTGGCAGCCCCGTCCCCCGACCGGTAAGTCCATGCTACCTTGAGTTGGTCGACATTCTCTCGCGTGATCTGACCTAATGCCGAGTAACGCCTCGCACCGTCATCGCCGAGCGAACGTGACCAGCCGGTAAAAAGAGAATCACTGAGCGGAGCTGCCGGAGTCAGTTCCTCAGAAGGTATCGCAGGAATCTCTTTGAACTCGGGAAGGCGCGCCCGCTCATCCGCATTCTCAATTTCTAGTCTGATCGCGCTGGTCGACGCTCTCGCACCCTCCTGCGCACTCGCCAACATCGCGCACACCACGAAAAGGCTTACGCGACTTACGGCCACGGTGAGAATAATCCAGACGCTGGAAGCACAACAATGGGGCATAGGACAAAGAAAATAACTGAAGCCGTCCTANNGAGTGAAACTTAAGAAGATACGATGAACGCTAACGGCGACCAGAAATCGCGAGACGAAACACCATGCCCACAGCAGTTTCCGCCCATTTCGCTTTTTACTTGAAATAATTCAACCCGCAACTACTTCAAACGGCTAGCAATCCTCTGCGCCTCCGAGAAATCGCTTCCAGCGAGCGTCTTACCCTCTCGGCCCGCTCTAGATCGCAGTTTGATCCACCTTCTCACGTGCTCACACCGCCGCGTATTCTGCTTGCCGATGACGACCAAATTTTCCGCGAACCTTTGGCGGAGCTATTGAGGCGAAAAGGGTGCGAATGCCTCACCNNAAAACTCCGTTCATCTGCAGTGGCCTTCCCATCATCCTCCTCACGGGGTTTCCAGCAGTCGAGACCGCCTCTGCGGCCGTCCAACTTCCGGTAACCGCTTATCTCACTAAGCCGGTCAATTTTGACGAACTGTGGCAACACGCCAGTCAAGCGATCGCCCGCAGGCGTGATTACCTCGCGGTGGTAGCCCAGCGGAAACGGCTTGTCGAGTGGACCAGTGAGCTCGAGCAAATCGAGATGCTCATGCAGTCGAGCCGAGGCAAATCGGACGATTCCCTCACCGAGGCATACACCGCCATCAGCGTCCGCAACGCACTAGCCAGCCTCGTCGACCTTAAACGGTTCACAGACAAAAAATCCTCCAGCGATGCATCGGCGGCCTCACTGGAACTCACGGGAGCCTTACAAAAAGCCATCGCTGTCCTCGAGCAAACGAAGCAAAGCTTCAAATCGAAACGCTTGGGCGATCTCCGGACTCACCTTGAGACGGTGTTAGAAAAAAACCCTCTTCCGCATCCTCCACGTGACTGACCGTCGCATACAGCAGTACCAGTTCTAGAAATCCGTGGAGTGTGGGAACTTTACAACGCGCTAGCTCACCAAAGCGAAACTTCTCCTCACTATGTCCACTGAATCCACCCCCACACAAACCTCTCCAGCAGCCTCCGCTCCGAAAACAGAAATTACCGTTGCGAAAAAAACAGCCGGCGGAGCGACGGGAGCGCTGGTTGGCGCCATCGTCGGCGGCCCAGTGGGCGCTGTTGTCGGAGGCGTCATCGGCACAGTTCTCGGGACCGCAGCCGAACAAACCCCGGCTACTACCCCTCGGGCGCCTCGCTCGAAGAAGGTAGCAACCAAGGCTCGTAAAGCCGTAAAAAAGGCTACCCGTACCGCGAAGAGCTCCGCGCGCGCGGTTAAACGTTCCGTAAAGTCGACCGCAAAGGCCGCGAAAGCCGAAGTAAAATCATCTTCCCGCAAGGTCGCTAAGCGCGCGAAGACTGTGGCCAAAAAAGCGTCCTCGCGGGTGAAGTCCGCTGCAAATTCGGCCAAGAAATCAGCCAAACGTCAGATCAAACGCTGACTATTGGGACAGAGTCGTCGCACCTTTCCGACCCACTATTCTGCGCCCTCCAGCTAAATTTTCGCCGAAGGGCATAAGCCCGTTGCCTGGGCTGCGTCAGCCGTTGACCTGCATCGCTTGCCAAGCCGCGCCGCAGGACCCGGCGGCATCTCCTAACTGCGCGGACCTAATCGGCGNNGGTCTCCACTCCACCTCATCGAGGACTTTCGCCAACGGGATAAAAAGAGCGTCCCCTGCCTGCGCGATACCGCCACCGATGATAATCATCTCGGGGTCGAAGGCGTTGATATATCCTGCCAACGCCACGCCTACCGCACGGACCGATTTTAGCCAAACGTCAGTTGCCTCCCTGTCTCCCGCTCGGCACGCAGTCACGAGCGTATGCGTGGAAGGAAAACGCCCACCACATCGTTCCCGAACGGTGCGTTCGCCCATCTCATCTTCGAGCGAACCCGGCATGCCAAAGATACTAGGGGCTCCGTTTGGATCCAAGCTAACGTGTCCCAAATGACCGGCTCGCCCCAGGTGTCCTCGCAAAAGTCGCCCATCGGACAAAATAGCACCACCCACCCCCGTTCCCAGGGTAAGCATCACCACGTCTNNCGCCAGGCTTCTCCTAACAACGCCGCATGCGCGTCATTGAGCACGGGCACTTTCAACTCTCTCTGGAGAAACCGTGTCCAATCAAATCCCTCTAACCCCTCTAGCTTTCCCGGTTGGTAGGCAATCGACCGTTGGTCCTTAGCGACCAAGCCCGGAGCTGCGAGACCAATTCCCTCCGCCCTCAGGCCGAGCGTCGTCTCCATCTCTGCAACGACAGCTTTCACCGCTCCCGCCCACACGGGTTTGCCATCAGCGCCTTTGACTCCGTCCTGAGTCGGCTGCACGGCTTCATGCAGCACCACACCGCTCTGATCAAAAGCGGCCGCTTTTACCCGGGTGCCTCCCAAATCAATCCCAATATACATAGAGTGAATGTAGGTGCGAAACGTAAGCGCTCACACCGAATGGTCGTAGGTCATCACTACTCTTCTCACCTCGTCTGGCGGGCAGATGAGTGCTGCTCTAGCTGAGCAACTCCGCTCGTTCATAACACGAGAATCGAGCATCGAGGTTCGATCAGCAAAGAAGTGTGGAATGAGTTGCACGTGACGGTGGAGCCGAAGACGCCCCTCCCACGCTCAAGGATGTTCGGATGCACTGTCAACGCTCCCTCAGGACATTCCAACCAGCCTGGCCACACATTTGCTTTTGCCGCGATCTCTCGCACCTCAACTCCGCAGGAATAGCAAACCAAGGACCACAACCAAACGGATACAGTCGTGTCGCTCCAACCCCTGGCTTCGTGATCCATGTCGCATCAAACCTGGGCTCGGGCGAAACGAACCTCGTACGAAATACTGCCGTCTTCAGTCGGTAGCCACCAATCGCTAGACTAACGGGTGCACACATTGGAATAGCATCGGCATAGGAAGGGAAACGTCACCCATCGGAAAGGCGAGTAGATCCAAGGAAATCACTGTCACATTCAGCTATCAATTAGGTAGTTATGAATACGTGAAAACGTTGCCCTGTTCGCACGGATATCAGTTGCCGCGGTGAGTGATTATCCAAAATCGGAAAAATAATCACTCAGCACGATACCGCAGCAAACCCTGCAGCGTCTTGGGTAAGGTCTCCGTGGCTTTTTCACTTAGGTCCGCAACCATGAATCTACCTTACCGCCTCCACCGTTGGTTCGTCGTTTTTATCGCTGGTGGTTACCTCGCTTGTTGGACCCACGCGCAGCCGAACTCCTCACCCGCGACCGGAGCAAGCGCGGAAAGTTCTGAGTCCCGCCGCGAACGCCGCGCGAACATGACGCCCGATGAAGTGAGAAACCGAATGGCGGCTGCGCTTCGAGAACAATTCAAGGTGGAGAACGATGAAGAATGGGCGCTCATCTCTGAACGGATCACAAAGGTCCAAGAACTTCGGAGAGCTAATTTTACTGGCGGCGGTTTGATGGGACGCGCTCAAGGAGGCCCGCCCTCTGGCGATTTTGGCTCCGCACGTACACGCATGGGAGTGATGGGGCCGACTCCACCCAATCCCGAGGCGGAGGCCCTGGCCGCGGCCATTCGCAATCAGGCCACGCAGGCCGACCTCAAAGCGCGTCTCGATCGCTTGCGGGAGGTGAGAAAGCAAAATGACGCGAAGCTAACTGCCGCCCAAGAGGAACTCCGTGCCATCCTCGATCTTCGCCAAGAGGCGATCGCTGTCCTGATGGGCCTGCTTCCCTAGCCGAGTTAACGCTCGCGACTATTTATGTCTCTGTCCGCGACTTCGTCTGTTCTTCCCGAGTTGTTGGCCAAAATGGTCGGCTCTCGGCAACTCACCGAGACGGACGCACGCACTTTCCTCGGAACGGAGAACCCAGCGCCTCTCACGGAAGATGAAGTCCTCAGGTGGTTGGCTCGCGAATACGGACTCCCTTTCAGCGCTCTGGATGACATTAGCCCCGATAAGGACCTCCTGGCTCTCTTCCCAGCGCGGTTTTTGCTCCGTGACGAATTACTGCCGCTTCGTCGGCATGGGGCGGTCGTGGAAATTGCCACCGCTCGACTCTTTTCCACCAAAGGACTGGATGGACTAAAAACTCTGACCGGTCTGCGTCTGTCTCCTGTCTTGGCACCGAGCGAAAATATCCAGCGAGAGCTGAAAAAGCGGCTCGGGGTCGGAGCTGACACCATCGGAATTCTCGATGGAGAAACAGCCATCCAAGTCGTGGATGACGACGGGAGCGGCGACGGAAACCTGGACAACGCCGCCGAAGATGCGTCCATCATCAGATTCGTAAATCAGGTGCTCAAGGACGCCATCGACCTGCGTGCCTCTGACGTTCACCTCGAGCCCTTCGAAAACGAACTCCGCATTCGCTACCGCATCGACGGCGTGTTACAAGAGGTCCCGGTTCCCGCTCAGATCAAACGCTTTCAGCCAGCGATTGTCGCCCGCGTCAAAATTCTCAGCCACCTGAACATCGCTGAGAAGCGACTTCCCCAGGATGGGAGAATCAAGGTGCGAATTGAAACCACCGAGGTCGATGACCGCGTCTCTATCATTCCGATGCTCCACGGCGAAGCGGTGGTGATGCGCCTCCTCCGGCAGAACACATCCCTGCGAGGAGCCCGAGAACTAGGAATGGCCCCGCGAGAGCTGTCATGCCTCCAACGGGTGTTACAACTTCCGCACGGCATTATTCTCGTCACCGGCCCCACGGGTAGCGGGAAAACGTCTACGCTCTACACCGCCTTGCATGAGATCAACGATGCAGAACGAAAAATCGTCACGATTGAAGATCCCATCGAGTACCAACTTAGAGGCGTGAACCAAATTCAGGTCTCTGAAAAATCCGGGCTCACGTTCGCTCGCGGCCTGAGATCGATCCTCCGACACGATCCAGATGTCATCTTGATCGGGGAGATTCGTGACCAAGAAACGGCTCAAATCGCAGTACAAGCCTCTCTCACCGGCCATCTGGTATTCTCTACGTTGCACACGAACGACGCGCCGGGAGCGATCACCCGTCTGGTGGACATGGGCGTTGAGCCTTATCTCGTCGCTTCGTCATTGGAAGCGGTATTGGCCCAGCGGCTGGTCCGTCTGCTTTGCCCGCATTGCAAAAAACCGGATCAAGGNNAGGCATGGCTGCGGAAACGGAAGTCTACCGTGCCGTCGGTTGCCGGGAATGTCGGCAAACGGGATTCCACGGGCGTCGCGCCATTTTCGAGTGGATGGATACGAATGCAGAGATTCGTCAATTGATTCTTCAGAACGTCTCTAGCGACCTGCTCCGGGCAGCCGCGGTGCGCGGGGGGATGCGCACGTTAGCTGAGGACGGGCGCCGTTTGATTCAGGACGGCCTGACAACGATCGACGAAATCCTAAGCGTGTCACCCTCGAACGAAGTTTCAGCTGTAAGCTCGTCTTCATCGTCCTGATGCCTGCGTTCACCTATAAGGCTCTGCAGGCAGATGGCGTGGTGGTCGAGGGCAGGCTCGACGCCGGAGGACGTCAGCAGGCTCTGCGTCAAATTGAAGAACGCGGTCTCAAGCCGGTTCGCTTGATTGAACGCTCCGCCGCTTCCGAGCCCGGATCGCGTCGTGGGAGCCAGGCTTCCGGGGGCTTATCGGGCGCTGCAAGTTCAACCGAGAAAACCAAGCCGTCCGAAGCTTCGGATTTCAAACCCCGCTTTTCTTTCGGGGGGGGCAACAAAATTACCTCTCGAATGCTGGAGAACTTCACCCGTCTCCTTTCCAGTCTCCTCGCGGCGGGAGTGCCCTTCAGCCGCGCTTTGGTCANNCCCTGCCGCCAAAACCAAATGGAAGGAACTTCACGACCTGGTGGTCGACGGAATGTCGTTATCGTCGGCGATGGCCCGCTCCCCGGAAACTTTCCCACGAGTTTACGTCGCCATGGTTGAAGCAGGAGAAACCGGAGGTTTTCTCGACCTAGTCCTCGCACAGATCGCGGACTTTCAATCACGGGAAAAAGAGCTGAAATCGAAAGTCGTCGCAGCGTTGGTCTATCCCGCTGTCTTACTTGTCCTGGCGATCGCCGTAATCGTTTTCCTCCTCGTTTTTTTTATCCCTAGGTTCCAGCTGGTTTTTCAGGGCTTCAATGCCGAACTTCCCCTGATCACTCAGATCATCGTCAGCATCAGCGAAGTGATTCGTGGATACGGACTCTTCGTCGCAGGAGCCCTGGCCGTGGGTGCACTGCTCCTTCGCGGCTGGTTCAGATCGGATCGAGGTCGTCGAACCTGGGAAGGAGCACTGCTCAAAATCCCTGCGCTGGGGCCGTTGATCGCCCAATACGCCATGGCTCGTTTCTGTCGCATGCTCGGGACGCTTCTGGGTGCGGGCGTGCCGTTGATCAGCGGCTTGAATGTGGCTCGACGTTCGATCGGTAATCAGATTCTCGTCGACGCAGTCAGCGAATCGATCGATCGCGTAAAGGAAGGTCAACCGCTCGGAGTCAGCCTTGCCAAGAACCGTTCACTCTTTCCCGGAGCGGTTGTCGAAATGATCTCCGTTGCGGAAGCGGGTGGACGCCTCGACAAAGAACTTGTGCGTATCGCCGGTACAACCGAGGCCGATCTAGACCGCCAGTTGAAAACGGTCGTNNCCTTTGCTGCTGTTCCTGATCGCTGCCTTCGTCGGCACCATTTTCATCGGCATGCTCATCCCCATCTTTTCACTCCAGGACCACATCAAATAACTTTCCTCCCTATGCGTACCTACTCTTCGTTCATTCCTCGGTCTCAACGAGCCTTCACCTTGGTTGAGCTGCTGCTCGTATTGGTGATTCTCGGCACTCTGGCTGCGCTCGTGCTGCCCAAGTTCACCGGGCGCACGGAGCAGGCTCGTATCACCGCCGCACAAACGCAGATCGCCACGTTTTCTACGGCGCTCGACGCCTTCGAAGTCGACACCGGCGCCTATCCGCTCGGAGCCAACGGTCTTCAATCCTTGGTGGTCGCGCCCGGCGACGTTTCGGGCTNNAGGCGTGGTCCCTACTTGAAAAGCGACATCCCATTAGATCCGTGGGGACGTCCCTATATCTACGAATTTCCCGGTAAGAACAACCCCTCCGGTTACGATCTTCGTTCGGCAGGCCCCGATGGGCAGCCCAATACTGGAGATGATATCTTCAATGGCACCATTGCCGGACGCTGAACGCGCCCGCCTCGGGTTTACGCTGATCGAGCTCATCCTCATAATGGCGCTCCTGGCGATCGCTGCGAGTCTCGCAGCTCCCCAGATGGCGTCTTTTTTTAGGGGGCGCTCCCTAGAGCAGGAATCTCGGCGCCTTCTTTCACTGACCCACTACGCTCAAAGTCGCGCCGTGACCGAAGGATACCCAATGATGCTCTGGATCGAGCCCAACATAGGTCGCTACGGACTCGAAATTCAACCGGGGTTCGTCGATAACGACGATCGCGCCGTGGCGTACGATCTCGACGCCAGTCTGACACTTGAGGCCGTCGCCTCCACTGCATTCACTCCCTATGAGGACGAAGGCGTTAAACGAGAAACCGCACAAACGGGAATTCTCTTTCTACCTGACGGTCTGGTCGATTCCTCGAGTCTCTCCCGTGTCATTCTACGCCACAGCGATCAAACCACAGTCGCGCTCGAGCAAATGAAAAACGGCCTCGCCTTCGAACTCACCCGAGAAGGCGGCGCCTCTTCGCGCTGAAGCTCGTTTGCCCCATTGAAACAAAAAACTCCAGCCTCCCATTTCACCCACCCGGATCCAGGAGGGAAGCGGTCGCTCGCGTATAGCGATCGCGTGACTCATACGACGCTAGCCGGTTCACGCAGATGCCGTTCCCATAAACGCAAACCCGGCCACGAGAGGCTGCGGCCCCCCCAAGTCTGCTATCTGGTATCAGGAGCTCAGACATGAAACGGTCCGTCCAGCTGAAACGCGATTGCCGGGGCTTCACCTTAGCCGAGGTTCTCGCCTCGCTCACGTTGATGGCGGTGGTAGTCCCCGTCGCCATGGAGGGAGTCAGTATCGCCAGTCGCGCCGGCACTTTGGGAAATCGGAAAGCGGTCGCAACACGGATCGCCCAGCGCGTACTCAATGAGGCGGTCGTCACACGACAAATCGGAAGTACATCAGGTCAGACGATCGAAACCGATGGAATCTACCAATGGCGCCTGCAAAGCGAACCGTGGACCGTTGACGCCTTGGAGCTGGTGACCGTTCACGTCGCCTTCAATCTTCAAGGCTCTTCCTACGATCTTAGCGTAAGCACGCTTTACGATCCGGCTTCGAGTACCAACCAGAGCAGCACGTCGGTTCTCTTTTGATGACTCCGACCACGATACCATCTCGGACGCATGTGTCCCACGCGTTCACCTTGATCGAGATGATTCTTGCCATGGCCGTCGGCGCGATCGTAATTCTCGCGATTCAGACCGTGTTCTTCGGGGCTTTGCGGCTTCGCAATACCTCCGAGCAGCGCATGGATCAGGAATTAGCGATCCACCGTACGCTTGAAGTGATCAAAAAGGACTTCTCCGGGCTCCTACTCCCTGGCGGTGTGCTTGCTGCGGACTTTCAAACATCAACGAGCTACTCACTGAACAGCACAGTCCCAGGGGAGCGGATAAGCGCTGAGTTTTTCACCAATTCC
This sequence comes from Opitutaceae bacterium UBA6669, assembly GCA_002455175.1. Lineage (GTDB taxonomy): Bacteria > Verrucomicrobiota > Verrucomicrobiia > Opitutales > Opitutaceae > UBA6669. Next base: position 8,135 of record DKKJ01000407.1, on the reverse strand, counting down.
GGCCGGATTGATGCCTACTCTCCCTTTGCCGACGCCCAGCGAGTCGCCTACTATCTCTCTCCCCATCCTCAGTCTGGTCACTTCGAACTCGTTCGAACGTTTAACCGAAACCTTCTTCCCGTGAGCGAAGATGAGCCCGGCGTCCAAACCCTGCTCGGCGGAATCGATTCGGCATTCTTCGACTATTTTGACGGAAGCAGTTGGACGGAAACCTGGGACTCAACCGTTACGCCCACCCTACCGTCAGCTGTCCGCTTCACGATGCAACTCTCACCAAACTCCACCCTCAACACCTCCACTACCACCGTGGAAGTGGTAGTCCCTATTTCCGTGGCTGTGGCCGACACGGCTACGTCAACCACGGGCACGACGCCATGAGACGTCCCTGCAAAGCCAACGTTTTCGAAAGAAACAATCCAGAGCGAGGTTCCGTTCTCATTATCGTAATGTGGGTATGCTTTGGCTTGGTCTCGCTCGTCCTCTACTTTGCCCAATCAACCAGCTCTGAATTACGTGCTGCCAATAACCGAGTGGTCACGACCTCCGCCGAAGCTGCGGTAGAAGGAGGCGCACACTACGTTAACTACGTGCTGAGTCACTACGCCACCAATGGCTCTCGTCCACTTTCAACCGAATACGTGGCTGAGGAAATTCCCGTCGGCGACGCTACCCTTTGGCTACTGGGGCGTGACCCGAATATCGCGCCTATGCAGGATCCCGTGTTTAATCTCGTCGTTGAATCCGCGAAACTAAACCTTAACACGGCTACACGGTCCATGCTTGAGGCGCTTCCTGGGATGACTCCGCAGTTGGCAGCGGCAATCATCGATTGGCGTGACCAAGATGCTAATCCGACCGATCAAGGAGCAGAGGACGAAACGTATGCACGCTTGGATCCACCGCGCCGCGCGAAAAACGCCCCTTTTGAAACAGTGGATGAACTTCGCTTAGTCTACGGTGCAACCCTACAAATTCTTTTTGGTGAAGATAGCAATCGCAACGGTGCGCTTGATCCCAATGAAGATGACGGAGATATCACAGCCCCCTGGGANNGTAACGGACTTTTGAATTCCGGCATTCTCGATTACGTGACCGTCTACTCGCGACAACCGACGACGCGCAGCGACGGCACAATGCGTGTTAATGTGCAACTCCCTAATCAACGGAACCGGCTTGCACAACTCCTCGCCTCAAAACTGGGCGACTCCCGCTCTCAGGCGATCATGAGCGCATTAGGCGAAGAACCGCCCTCCAGCGTCGCTGAATTTATGATACGGGGGCAGCTGACTGCGGCAGAGTTTCAACAAATTCACACCGATGTCACCGGAGCAAACGCGTCAGGTTTGATCAATATCAACACCGCACCCGAAGCCGTTCTCGCCTGCATCCCTGGGCTCGATTGGGAGAAAGCTCGCGNNCACTTCGCAAGGTGACAACCTGAATTCGTTCGCCTGGATGACTGAAGTCCTCGATCGCAATACCATCATCCAAGCTGGTCGTTTTATCACGGATCAGTCCTATCAATTCTCCGCCGATATCGTAGGTGTCGGTCCCCACGGTCGCGGCTACTCTCGCGTTCGCTTCGTATTCGATACGACACAAACCACTCCACGCATCGTAGCTCGTCAGGATCTCACCGGAACGGGATGGGCTTTAGGAACGGCTGTAAGGCAGCGCCTCCGCGAAAATTTCTACACGTCACGATGAAGCTCCGGCTTTCAACCCGTTCAACGTCTCTGCTTGGTCTCGTCTTCGATCAGGCGGGTGTGCACGTCGCGCAGGCCACCCTTCACGCGAGTCAAATCGAGGTCCGCAGCGGCACCGTCCTCAACCTTGATTTGCATAGCGGGGAAACTACACCACTGGGACAGCAGCTCGCAGCCCACCTGAAAGCATGCCAGCTCGAAGAGAAGAGCTGCATCGTAGCGCTTCCGACAGACTGGTTCATGGCGGTAGCGACGCCATTGCCAGATCTGCCCACCGCCGACGTCGATAGCTTTCTGCAATTAGAAGCCGAAAGCGGATTCCCGTGCGAACACGATGAGGTGTACATCGTGAGGTCGCCTCAATCAATAGGCGGGCGAACGGTGATAACTCAACTCGCTGTTCGGATCGCCGACCTTTCCCGCCTTTCCGAAATACTAGACGCCGCAGGCCTAAAACCGGTTCGCTACACTTTCAGTCCTTCTGTATTGCCGGATGCACTTCCGTCCGGTGACAGCGGCGCGGCTTCCCTTCTACTCTCGGAAACTCCACCTTCCTTCCAAATAGGAATCGGCGGAGGAGTGGCCGCTCTCCGCGCTCTTCCGGCGTCTATCGACGACCTGCAGGCGATCGCTCGAGAAGTTCGCATCACCATAGAGGAAACATCCTCATTTACCAAAGAGACACTCGGGCACCTCCGGATTTTCGGAGACTCCATCTCGTCTCAAGCCCTCCTCCCCTTCCTCGCACCATGGGCGTCGCGTGCGGCGATTCCTACAGAAGTGAGAGAGTGGACTCCGGCACAAAGTGCTTCGTCGCTCGCGGCACAAGGACTTCAGAACCTACCTCGATTCCCCAACTTCCTACCACCCCGGCCCACACGTTGGCAGCAATGGACACAGCGCTACAGTGGTCGCCGACTTCGGTCGGTGTTGGCGCTTGGAATCGTCGCGCTTCTAGGGGGAGTCTCCGCGTTTGGATGGCGAGAGTACGAAAGCTGGACGCTGCGCGAAGACTGGGCCGCGATGAAGCCGCAGGTGGACGAACTCGACGGCGTCCAAGCCCGTATCCGAGAGTTTCGCCCTTGGCACGACACCTCATTCCGGACCTTGAACGTCCTTCGCGTGATTACGGAGGTGTTTCCCGAAAGCGGTACCGTGACCGCTAAATCCTTCGAGGTACGCAACCAGACCGCGGTGACCGTGACGGGAATCACCCGAGACAACTCTGCGCTGCTCAGTTCCCTAGAAAAACTGCGCCAGCGTCCGGACGTTACTAATCTCAAAGTGGAACAGATTCGCGGGAAGTCTCCAGCGCAGTTTACCTTTACTTTTAACGTCGCGCGCACCCCTGGATCATGAGCCCAGTTCCCCGCCAACGCCTTTTGATGGTCGCTGCTGCCGTGGTCATCGGCTTACTCCTTCTAGATCGCCTGGTGCTAACACCACTCGCGCGTCATTGGAGCTACCGTACCCAAGAGATCGCCACGCTACGAAAATCAATCTCCTCCGGTGCAGGTGTGATCGAGCGTGCTCGTCGCACCCAACAGGTTTGGAATGAAATTCAGGAAGGCTCCTTACCGAAGGACGCAGCTAGCGCGGAGCAAACCGTGCTCTCCGCTTTCGATCAATGGGGGCGCACCAGCCGCATTGAGATTGCCTCCATCAAACCACAATGGAAACGCGGCGCAACTACTCGTTATTCCCTTTTGGAATGCCGCGTCGACGCCAATGGTACGCTGCCGAATCTGATTCGTTTACTCTACGAAGTGGAAAAATCACCGCTCGCCCTACGCATCGATGCCGTCGAGTTGACCAGCCGAGACGATCAGGGACAGCGCCTGAGTCTTGGGCTGACCGTGACTGGACTACGTCTGACCCAACTGGAGGCGAAGCCTTGAGCCTACCTACACTACGTCATATTGGCAATCGATCCAGTGCGTGGCTGAGACTTGGCGTCCTGGTAGCAGTGCTCGGCGGTCTTCTCGGGACAACGTTTGCGCAAACTCGCAATGAGCGGCGTCAGCAAGCCGCGCAGGCAAGTACTTCCGCCACTACCGCTACGGACCCCTTTGATGTCTTCCGGGTGATCGGAGACCGAAACATTTTTGATCCAGATCGGCAGCCCCGAGTCCGTCGCAATGCTGCCTCGGAGATCCCAGCACCCGCAGACGACGTGATCTCATTTGTCGGTACCCTTCAGTATGAGAAAGGATTGTTCGCCTTTTTCGACGGGTCTAGCAGCGCGTATCGCACTACGCTTCCTACCGGAGGAATAATCGCGGGTTTCTCCGTCGGACAAATTACACCACACAGTGTTTCGCTCACGGCCAACGAACGCCTGCTTACCCTTCGCATGGGTGAGTCACTCCGTCGTAGCGAGGGAAGTGATTGGACCGTCAATACGCTCCCCACACCGTCCGCAGAAATCTCGCCCATTACCGCCAACACTCCTACGCGTCCCTCGCCGCCGACCATCCCGAGTGACGCCTCCGCAACCCTGCGTCGTCTCATGGAGCAGCGCCAAAAACAGCTTAAGGAATGAAAACTCCGCTTCGACTCACGAGCTCTTCTCTCGTCACCCTAGTTCTCGCCTTCGCCGGAAGCTTGGGAGCGCAGACAACACCGGCCTCCACGACTCCGACAGATGTGAGGCCAGCTGAAAGTGCGCCCGGATCATCCTATCCCAAGGACGGTACACTCCGCTTCAACTTTCGTGGCGCACCTTTGGAGACTGTCCTCAATTATCTCAGTGACGCCGCTGGCTTCGTCATCGTACTGGAAACCTCCGTCCGTGGCACGGTCGACATGTGGAGCTCGCAACCGGTTTCCAAAACTGAAGCCGTTCAGTTGCTCAACCTAGCGCTAAACAAAAATGGATACACCGCTACCCTTCAGGGGAGAAATTTGATTGTCGCCTCCAAAGACGACGCGAAAAAGCGAAACATTCCCATTCGTACCGGCAACGATCCACGCGAAATTCCCGCCAACGCCGAGATCGTTATGCAGGTCATCCCGCTTCGCCATATCACGGCATCAAAAGTCGCTGCGGATATCGCCACCCTGATTCCGAGCAGCGCTACACTGACGGCTAACGAAGATAGCAACTCCCTGGTCGTCACCGATACCAACCTAAACATCCGTCACGTCGTCGAAATCGTTTCCGCATTGGATCTTTCGGTGCAAAGCGACTCCGCGATGCGGATTTTTAAACTGCGTAATGCTGATCCCACGGAAATGGCTGCTCTGCTCACACAGCTCTTTCAGACCAACGCCACGTCAGGTACGGGGTCGGCTGCGGCAGGTGCGACTCCTTTCGCCGGTGGACCACCGGGGATGGCGGCCTTCCTGGCCGCACGAAGTCAAGGTGGGTCCGGACGTGCACGCGACGGCAATAACCGAGGTACCAGCGGCAGCCGCAATGCCACGCCCATCTCCGCAGTCGCCGATGCTCGGACTCAATCCGTCATCGTTACCGGTTCGAAAGACGCGCTGCAGCAGATCGGCGAAATCATCGCGCAACTCGACGAGAGCGGCGCCCGCAAACAAAAGGTGTTTGTTTACACGCTGGAAAATGCCGACGTCGGCCAAGTCGAAACCGTGCTCAAAAATCTCTTTGAGACCAACAGTACGCGCAGCTCCACCACCAACCAAAATGACCCACTCGCGAATCGCGCGAACAACAACACCCAGCAGACGAGTGGTGGCTTCCTCAACANNCACCTCCAGCGGAAGCGGCCTTCGCTGATTGCCCCATGCACGTTCTCCTCTCTCCCATCATGAAGTCCGTCGCTCGCCCTTCTCTTGCGCGCACGTTGGCCGCATTCCTCATCCTATTCTCCTCCCTTCCCTCTTTTGCTCAAACGACCACGAGGCAAAACACGGGCAATCGCGGCAATACCACGACCAACAACGCCAATCGCCGCACCAACGCAACGGGCGGACGATCGACGTCGGATCGTCAGTATCAGAACTCAACCATGATAGGTGATGCGATGATCACGAGCGACCCAGTCACGCGTCGCCTGATCGTAGTAACGGACGATGAAACCAATGAGAGCATCAAACAAATCATCGAAAGTCTCGATCGACCGAAACCACAGGTGCTGATCAACGTGGTTTTCATGCAGGTCACCCACAACAAGGATCTCGATCTGGGCACAGAGTTTAGCCACAAAGGCACCTACCTCGGTAATGACATTGTCTCGACGGCATCCACGGCCTTTGGATCCCCCACTACAGGTGGTTTCTACAATATCTTGAACGCCGATGTCGACGCGACCGTTCACGCCCTTTCCGTGGTCGGGAAAACCGAGATTCTTTCACGTCCCTCAATTCTCGCCCGCAGCAGCCAGCAGGCGACCATCATGGTAGGCCAGGAAGTCCCGTTCATCACCAATTCGCGTATCAGCGACACCGGACAAACCACCAATACGGTCCAGTATCAAGATATCGGAATTATTCTGCGGGTGACGCCCTTCATTACTTCTGAAGGCCTGGTGGAAATGATCGTGACACCCGAGATCTCCGCACTCAGCGAAAAGACCGTGGCGATTTCCGAAACCGTGAACACGCCTGTAATCGACAAGCGGTCAGCGGATACCGTGGTCGTCACTCCTAGCGATCGCACGGTCGTAATCGGCGGTTTAATTTCCAACCAGAGCGTCAACCAAGACAACAAGGTTCCACTGCTAGGCGACATCCCTATCCTCGGTCACGCGTTCAAGCGCACCGTGAAGCAGACCTCCAAAACCGAGTTGCTCATCTTTCTCACTCCTCACGTCGTGCCACAACCCGAGGATCTTTCGAAGTTGACTGACTCGGAACGGAGCAAACTGCAGCTGAAGTCAGGTGCGTTCAGCACTGAGGACGNNTTTGAGCCGTCAACCTCCGCATGTATAAGCACGGACTTCGCTTAAAAAGCCGGCGTGAAAACTGTATTCGCCCCCGGTGCGAGCGTGTAATTTTCTCCCACGCTCCACGTGAGATCGTTGAGAAGAAACTTGAACGTCACCGGCCCTGACACGGGCGCCAGTTTGATTGTCCATTGGTCGTCGAAAGCGCATTCCAGAGGAGTGCCGGTTTCCCAGCTCAACCCACCGCCTTCACCGCGGATGAAAAGGGCATTTCCGAAGCCCACGTCAATCTGCGCGGTAATGGCGATCCCCTCACGCGAGCGGGCGGCCGATTCTGCCGCAGCCGAACCCGCCGCGGCAGCAGCCGAAGTGATCGCGGGACTCAACAAGGGCTTCTTAGCCGCCCGACTCGACGGCACCGGTTTAGGCGGCGCACTTACAGACGCAGCAGGAGCAACGGTCTTTTTAACCGGCTTCCCACGAGTGGCCGACTTCGCGGGAGATGCGCTCGGCTTCACTGATTTTTTGACCTGTGGGGCGGCAGGTTTAACGGACTTTTTGCTCTTCTTGCTCATAACATTAATAACGATAACGGTTGCTTAGCGCACCGAGTGTGCAGGCGAAACGGCCAAACGAGCAATAGGAAAACTCGCCACATCGTTGTCACACTGAGGCCCCCATTCACTCGGACAAAGTCCTTCTTTTGCCAAACGCCCGCAACGAAGGATACCGAGCCTAGATAAGCTAACACAACTACAGCCGCATGTCGTCCGCTCGATGTTGGAGTGGTCGAGCTCGGAAATCCAGGGGAGACGGCGCACCGGCTGCGAAGGCTACCCCAACCCTTTACTCAGACGACATCGACAATTGGTATCTTGCTCGCCCCTTCTAGCTTCGTTCCCCGAGTGCCTTCTCCGATTGGATGGCCTTCAGACCCTCTACGGCTGAAATCGCGCGCGGAGCAACGGTCGATAAGCGGCTCGGTACACCCAAGCCAAATAGAGTTCGAGGACCAGATAGACCAACGCGGGTCCTCGACCTGACGGCTCCAGAGCGAAGTGGAAGGCGAGGCTATTGACGAGGAAAGGCGCAAAGAGGACCAGCGCCAAAGGGACGAATCGATTGGCTACCAAAAGTAAACCCACAGTGAGAAGCGTACCGCTAATCAAAGGGAGTAAGTAACCTGACTCTTCCAACGCGGTGAGAAAGTGTAGGGCCTTCGCAGGAAGCTCCATCTCCGGCTGCGGAATGAAGGAGAAAAATCCATTCAGTCCAAATACGAGCAAAGGCAGGCCAAGCAACAGGCGAGCAGCTATCGGCAGAAATCGGGTCCAAGACCGGGCAGGTAGTGACGGCGTCTCTGAGGTAAAGGCAGGCAGTGAAGACATAGTAGAAATACAGAAGAGTGTGATCCGTACTCACTACGTTTGATCGCGCCTGTCTCGGACATTTCTGTCGAACGCGCGACCGTGATAAATCCAGAGCACCCATTTCTATCTGTGGATCAAGGCTTTGTGATCATAGCGGGAGGCAGACCTTTTTCGGTTTAATTAAATAAGGATGTTCGGTCTGGCGG
>DKKJ01000175.1:12881-17245 GCA_002455175.1 Opitutaceae bacterium UBA6669 | reverse complement strand
ACCCAGCGATCGTCATATTGGCCTGAGATCCCACAATTCCCACGAACTGAACAAAGAGCAGCGCCGCGATAGAATACCACGTGTACTCACTCAGGCCACCTCCGCCAAAGAGGTTAAACATCACCGCCGGGAGTTTCTCATGCAATACCTGTGCCCCCCCAAGTTTGATCAAGCCAAACGGTATCAGAATAACGGATATGACAATGACTAGCACAGCCTGCAAGGCGTCGACCACCGCCGAAGCCTTGAGTCCTCCCAGCATGACAAAAATGGCCACCAAAATAGAGGAGACCAGATAGAAGGTGATGGGGTGCAGGTAAGTCACATAGGGCTGCAATTCACCACGATCGTAAAACCCCTTGNNTCCAAGCCGCTCTTTGCGGAGATCAGAAAACTCATGGAAATTCGCCACCTGCTGCCGCTCCTCCACGGAGTAAACCGCGGGATCCTTCACCATAAGCGGCTGCAAGGTTTTTAACGCCACCACGTTTCCTCCCGCGATGCTCACGATGGCCATCAGGATGGTGGTGATCGCGTACAACGTGGCCAAAAACCGTTTTCCAAAACGATCCTCAAACAAATCAGCCGTCGTCGTCAGACGCACCCGACGAAACCATACGTAGGTAAACCAATAATACGGAGTCAGAAAGAGGGTGATCAGCGCTAGCCACGATCCGCCTGCTCCCTGACGATAGACCGAACTAGCAGTGGTCGTCGCCTGGCCCGGATCCGTCATGTTTCCGAAACTCAGGAAAAACTGAAACCATTTGCCCAGCGAACGTCCACCGAGGAAGAAATCACTTTCGCCTTTGACGCCGTGAGCGAGCATTTTGCCGATCGCGAGAACGGCGATCATGTAAACCACGATCACGATGGTATCGACCAGATGAAGTCCGAAGAAAGTCATGACAGAAGAGCTGGGAATGGGTTGGGGAGAGGCGGGGCGGGGTGAAGAAAAGGAAGAAGGAGATAAAAGGGCCTAACGAGGAGCAAACGGCCATAAGCCCGTTGCCCGCATCCGACGTTCTAGCCCGAAGCGAGTGAACAGTTCCTCCGTCTGAGCAAGTGGACGCCGAAAGGCCCGCAGCTCGCGATCAGCCACCAAAGCAAGGATGGCATCGGCGATGACTGCCGTCGAATCGACCACAACGCTCTCTGGAAGCTTGTCGATGGTGTCGGCCAAATCATGGTNNTCTCCCGCTAATTGATAGGGAGTGTGATCACTGCCGAACCAATTGATGTTTTGCACACCCTGAGGGAGCTTGACCACGCGTTTGGCTTGGAAGCGTTCCAAGGCAGGCACCAAACTCTCATCCCCGAGCGCGTTGATCGCAATGGGCACGCCTACCATATCGAGATTGACCATAGCGACGATCGGCGTGTCGCCAATTTGACTCGCTGCCACGCGAGATCCCCACAGCCCCTGCTCTTCTCCATTGAGCCAAATGAGTTCTACCGTCCGGTCGAGGTCCATTCCGCGTAAGGCGTGGGCGAGAGCGAAGAGCTGCGCGACACCCAAGCCGTTATCCATGGCGCCCTGTCCAATGTCCCAACTATCAAAATGGGCTCCAACGACAATGGTCTCTGCAGAACGACCCGGGAAACGCACGCGCAGGTTGGCCGTCTCGATTTCTTTGCACCGGGATTCGATCTGGATTTTTACCCGCACGGGACGACCGCGTTCCAAAAGACGATAAAGCCACATCCCCTCTTCTTGAGTAATACTGAGAATGGGAAAAGGCAGGGGCTCACCACTGAAAGACCCCGTGCGGGCCAAAAGTTGGCCTCCAGCTTCCCGGTTGATGTAGAGAATCGCCTTCAATCCCCGCTCTTTGGCCGTGGCGACGATTTCCTTCATTTGTAGCGGCGTATTATGCGCTAGCAGTCCCACCTTCCCGCTCGACTGCACGGCATAATCCTCGGCACGTCCCGTTCCCATTGATACGACGTCGGCTTCAAAAGCGGGTTGAGGTTGGGTATAGGACAACGCCGCAACCCTAAGGGGACGGGACAAGGGCTCTGTGNNCACAGGTTCTTGAGGAAACGATAAGCCTCGCGAGACGATTTCGCGTGGGCGGGCTCTGCAGGCTGTTCTGCCGCCGCAATCGGATAGGAACCCCCTAGTACGAGGCCGACAGACAACAGGATAAATCCGATGGGTATTCGAGTCGTACCCATCAGGAATAACCAGGAAACGCTTCGCGACGCAGCACCAACCGCCCAGTGCTGCGAGGGCGATGAATGACAGGAGGAATTAAGCCTCATTTTTTGGAAGCGGGGGCAACCGTATCCGTCACACGATCACGAATGGAGAGCGTATTGAAATCGAGTGTCCGCTCCAACGCTCCGTGCGTGATGGTGAGCTTGCGTGATCCCTTTTCCGAATTGAGGTAGGGCCCCTGGAAAAGCTTCCATTTTGAGTAATCCACCGTCTTCCCATCCACCGACGGACTCTGTCCATAGGTGAATCGAAGCGTCTTTCCGCGCAGCGACTTGAAGGTCACACTTGGGGTAGGCTCGAGCTTAACCGTCAAAGGAAGAGCCCGAATGGCAGCTTGAAAATCGGCAAACGATGCGAACTCACTGGCGCTCGCCGCTTGTACGATCGTTCCGTTCTTACGGTGCGGGCTATAAAGCCGCTTGTCGCCTTTGTCTTTCGCCCACGACCAGGTTTTTTCCCAGGTGTAGGGGGCGAGCGGTCGATAAGCGAGGTAGGTGTTGCCACCTCGAGCAAAGATCCAGCCTGAGGCATCTTCCGTCAGGTCCTGAAGATCCTTGGAGAAGAACCCGTTGACGTGCTCAAAACGAGTGCCCGCAGGAATGTCGTATAAAGCAATTACCGTATCCTGATTTTGGAACACTCGCTCAAAACGCGAACTCCCCAACATTTTGTCAGGCGAATCGTAGGAAGGTTTCATTTCCCGCGTCACCCCCAGTTGCATCCAGTCAGGAGTCTCGGCGAAATACATCTGAAGGTCTTCTGGCGAAGAGATCGGATGCAGGGAAAACATCGTGTTGTGCACACCCCGCGGATCCGGCACGGACCAAGTGACATCCCAAACATGCGCCTGAATCGGGTCTGAGATGTCACCTTGATAGGAACCCACGGCATAATCGCGGCGAATGTAGTTGGTTTTGTAGACCGGGAAAATTTCGACATCGCTATAGCGCCAGCGCCGACGACTGCGTTTGAGGTCTTCCTGGGTGAAGTCTTTGTCGCGATCGACCGCGATGCGATAGATCACCTCAGGCACCTCGTAGTTTTTGGCCACGACCGCAAAATAGATCCCCCAGCCACCGTAGCTCGCCGTCGTCGGGGTATTGCCAAAAAGGATCCAGCTGAAGAAGGTCGCCAAGGCATTCCACCGTTCCGTGACCGAGAGGTCGTCAGTACGCGCGTTCGCTCCGCGCAAGACGCCATCGAGGGTACTCGCCGCATGGTCGGCAAAAATCCAATCCAGCATCATGTGAGCGCGAATCCGCATGGCAGGATCCTTACTCCACGTGGCGATAAAGATCATCGGAATCGCGTATTCGCCGATATAGTGCGTGGGATTGAACTCTCCCTGCCCCACCGTGGTGGCCAGATTCATCCAGTGGATAAGATAATCACGAGCCTCGGCGAGATTCTCCTCGGAGGATTTCCCCGAAAACCAAGTGCTGCCCGCTTCGTTCGGATACAATTCGGCCATCAAATAGAGCGAAGAATAGTACATCGCCCAGTGATTCTCGGTGTCACCGCGGAGTTGGAGCTGTGACGACCAAGCTTTACGGATGGCCGCCTTCGCTTCGGTAGACAATTGGTCTTGGCCCAAGTAGGCCACCGCAACAACGGGGAACATCCAAAAAGGCCCCGTGCCGGGCTCTTTCATCAGCTCGATGACACGGCGGGAGCAAAGATCCGCATCCTCGCGCAGCACCAACTTGGCGCAGATCGCCGCCATATCCATCGTGTTGAGATTGTCCCGCTTCACTAAACCGGCGCGCCAGTTGATCGCCTCATCGATTCGCTTGAAGTAAGCCTCTCGGCGATGATCTGCCCGTTCGACCACTGCGGCCGAAGGCATAGGACCGGAATACGAGGGCTGAGCGTGGAGCGATCCGACGGGTGCTGATACTCCTGCGGCGATCAGCGCGGCGATCCACGCCGTACGGGCAGAGCGAGCACGTGAGAGCACAGGGTTGAGACAGGAAAATTGGGAAAGGGAAAAGTGCATGGAAGTAAGGAGGTAGTTGCAGGGTCAGTTTACTTCGCCGCCTTCGACAGGTAAGCGAACGTGTAAATGGTAGCTCCTTCGAGCCCATCTCGACGCCAAGTCCGTCCAAAATCATCAGAAACGAAGAGTCCGTTCCGGAAGAGATTC
>DKKJ01000175.1:0-12869 GCA_002455175.1 Opitutaceae bacterium UBA6669 | reverse complement strand
CGACAAACTTTCAAACCGCGTCCACTTGAGACCACCATCCCGTGATATGAAGACACCATCGTTCTGGGTCGCCGCCAGCCAGACCTTAGGATCATGCGGCGATTGTTGTAGTTCGTTGACCGTGGCTTTTGCAGGGAGAACACGCTTCCACGATTTAGCCCCATTCTCCGTCAAATAGATTCCGGACTCACATCCTGCCAACACGCGTCCTGCTTTCGTCCGATCCACTTTGATGGTCTGAGTATACTTTCCACGGTTGGGGAGACCTTTCTCTTGGCGCACCCAGGTCGCGCCGCGATCANNAACCAAATAGACATTGTCTGGCGCATTTGCGTCTACGCAGACGTCCTTGGCTTCGGTCATATCCCAGCTCGTCCCCGTTCGCCATGTTTTGCCACCATCGGCGGTCTGCATGCACCCGTTGATGTTAGTGACGTAGAAAAAATTGCGGTCACGGGGATCAAACGAGATCGAAAAAATCTGTGGGAAATTGCTCCCGAAATGCTGGTACTCACCTGCGTCATCGCGCCGATAAAGACCACTGAGCGTCACCAGTTTCGACCCGACAACGTAGTCGCGATTGATCGTCGCGCAGAGGTAGAGGTCATGTTTCGGAGCCGCAGCCTGCGTTTGGGCCCGCGCGGGAAGAATCGTCCCTGCCAGCGCGACGAGAGCGACGCCTAGGGGCAAACACGTGCTAAAAAGTCTGTTTGCAGTTCTGATCGGTTTACGGATTGCCGCAGACAACGGCGGGGTTAGTCGTGGACTCATGATCATAAAATTTACGCGTGGAATAGGGATCTGCCTAGGACTTTGGTTCGCGGTGCAAGGTGCAGCCGGGCAAACTCCAGAAGAAAAACTTGCCGATTTGAAACTGACGCTTCCTCCGGTCAGTAAAGCGATCGCCAATTACGTGCCCGCCGTACGTACGGGGAACTTGCTCTTTCTCGCCGGCCACGTCAGCCGAGACGCCGACGGCAAGATCATCGCAGGAAAAGTGGGTGCCACCGTGGACGAAGCCAAGGCAGTCGAAGCCGCTCAACGTACGGCCCTTGCCCTGATTGCCACGCTCAAAGCCGAGCTGGGCGATCTCCGCCGAGTCAAACGCATTGTCCGCGTGGGCGGATTTGTGAACTGCGTCGACGACTACACGCGCCAACCGGTGGTGATCAACGGGTGCTCCGACTTGTTGGTCTCCGTCTTCGGCGATGCCGGTCGCCACGCCCGCGCCGCACTCGGCGTCAACGCCCTGCCCTTGGGCTCCGTGGTCGAAATCGAGTTGGTAGCCGAGGTCGCCGACNNCTGATCTCACCCCATCGAGACACACGCGGGGCTGTTTGCCATTCTCGGCAAGCAGCCGCTGTTTGAAGGGGTAGAGAATCAGCATCGACGGAAGGCTTCGGAGGTTTACAAGGTTCTCACGAATTCAGTCATGGAGCGGACGACGCGGTCGCACTCCTCCGCTGTATTAAAGACGTGCGTAGAGACGCGAATCGCCTGCAGACCATCCTCCGTGACAGGTCGGCAACGCAATCCGTCGTTTTTCAGTAGGTGACCGAAGACGCGATCTGCGGTCACACCTGGGACAATAAAGGTGGTCATAGATCCACGCAATTCCCGTCGAGAAGGCGTAAGCACGGTTACCCGAGGAAGCTGGGACAGTCCTTCCTGGAGTCGCGCTCCCAACGAAGCGCCGTAGTCAGCAATGCGGTCGCGTCCGATCACTTCTTGAAAGCGAACCGCCTCCGCCAATCCGGCTACGGATGCGACATTGCGCGTGGCATACTCGAAGCGCCGGGTCCCTCCGACGAAATTAAGCTTACCCTCAAAATCGAAGTCGTTGCTCGAGTACGACCCGACATGCCGGGGAGATACCAGGTCAACTTTCTCTTCTTTGATGAAAAGGACCCCGGTTTCACGTGGACCACCCAACCACTTGTGCCCACTGGTCGCGTAGGAATCGCAACCAATCTCACGCAGTGAAAAAGGAATCATCCCCGCAGATTGCGCTCCATCGATATGAAACCAGCAGCCCTTTTCCCGCGCGAGCTGGGCGATGGCTTTCACGGGCATGACGATTCCTGTCGGCGCCGTGATGTGGCTGACCTGAATCACCCGCGTGCGTGAGGTCATCAACTCGGCGATCCGCTGAAGATTCCCCTCGGCGGAATGAGGATCTGGCTCAAAGGTTTTTATTTTTACCCCTTCCTGGCGAATCAGATTCAGCCAAGGAAGAGATCCCCCGGGATGGGCGTGGCTCTCAAAAATCACTTCATCGCCCGCCCTCAAATCGAGTCCACTCGCGATGATCGAATTTCCNNTCTTCCAACAAACCGTGGCCGGTATCGACTTTTTCTTCCAACTCAGCTGTCACCGCTTGATAGCGCGCCAACACTCCACGGGATGCTGGTCCTAGACCACCACAATTGAGATAGGAGAAACCCTCTTTTATCGAGAACTGAGATTTGACCCGACTCCAGAAAACACCAGGCGCGTTCGAGTCATAAGGGACAAGTCCCAACGCCTGGGCTTCCGGAGCAGCTCCCAACTTCCATCCACTCGCCGCCGCTACCCCCAGGGCGCCGGCTCCAAAATTTTTCAGGAATTNNGAACTGCTTTCGGTCGAGTTTCATAGGTCTGAGAACGTCAAGGTGTGGTCAACGGACAGAGTTTGCTCAGGAGCCAATGCCTGGTCTTCCGCATAATTGAGCGGGAACGACGCCAAGGGGTAATTCCGACGAACAAAACCATGGAGGCGCTGCCCCGCATTGTCGAAACGGATCGAGACCCGGTGGAGGGATTCGTCTTTCTGTCCATACCATTCCATCCAGGAAAGGGGTGCTCCATGAACCGCCGCTTCACCCTGCAGATCGCCCTCTCCGACGATCCGAATCGTAGCATCTCCATGGTCATCCAACAAGGCGCGTGCTGCGCGGAATTGCAGTCCACTGTAATGAGAACCGGTGAGTCCGTGCGTGGAGTGATAGTGCCCGAGTTGAAGCGTTTCGCCCGATACATTTTTTAACGAGCCCTGCCAACGCAACGACCACGCGTGATCTGAAACCTGCGAGAAGCTCAGCGAGCGCTCTTCCCTCAGCAGAATCCGCTCCCCCGCACCAACTCTCCAAAGTAGGGTGTGGGCCAGACGACTGGCACTCTTCTCGATCCAAGCCTCATGCTCTTGCGTGCCTTGATCGCCACGGTACTTATAGCCATCCTCTTTGCGGTAGCTGCCACCACCCCAAAAATTATGCCCCGAGACAGAGGTGAGGGTAAAGCTCAGCGCATGGTGCCAGGGATGATCATTCGGGCGGAATAGGGTGAGAAGATCTCCCCGCAACGTCTGCACGGGATGCGCGTAAGGACGGGGCGATTCCGTCAGCGGCGTTTGCGGACGGTAAACATAGCGCAGCAGCAATCCGCCACCGGCATGGCGAAGTTCCACCGCACCCTCGGCGTCCAAAGAGATCAGTTTAAAGGAGGTACTCATCGTAGCGTAGCCTTGAATTGCCCATGTCCACCTTTCAGCTCATGACGATGGCCATCTGGCAGGCGGACGGTAACCACCGACTGNNTGAACGGGCGCGGTAACCTCGAGAGAGAACTCCTGGTCGACTACTTTCCACGCGACGTCGACAGGCCCATGCGGTGTGCACACACGCCCTGAGGCATGTGTCAATCCGCACATATGCGGATAGATATCGATCGACGCAAAGCCCGGCTTCGTCGGGGTCACACCAAGAACCCGAGTGGAGAATTCGATCGCCGGAAATGCACTCCAAGCATGGCAAAGAGAACGCCAGTAGCTGTTTTCTTCGACGAACGTATCGAGTCCGTAGTCGATCATTTCGTGCCAGGGCCCAAGGAACTCGGTCATTCGATCATAAACCCCGCTGATCGCAAAAGCTCTGAACACCGCGTGCCAACAGAAGAACGATCCCGGAGCTAGTTTCGCATCGGCCGGAAAGCGCTCGAGCAGTTTGGCCCGCTCATGACCTCCGGCCGCACCGCAGACCACCGCCCAGGCGTTGCCATATTGGCTGACCTCAGGGCCGCCTGGCCGGTCAAAATAAAGACCCTGCTCTTCTGACCAAAAACGCTCGTGGACCACCCCACGCAACGAAGCGGCCTCGAACGCAAAACCGTTCCCTTCACCATCACGTCCCAGGAGACGAAACAGGTCCGCGACCTCATCAAGTGCCACGATGTATTGCGCGGAGATAATACACGTCGCTCCGGAGTCGGCACCCGGGACTACCCCGCGGGGCCACCAGGGGCACCAATCGGTGATATTCCAGAAGGGAAGTTTAGAAGGAAGCCCGTCGGTGTCGGTGTGCCGCTTGAACCAATCCATCACTGCACGGACGCCAGGCAGCAGGTCACGGAGCGTCTGCAGGTCACCCGTACAATAGACGTAGTCACGCAACGTGGTGATCCAATGAAGCGACCAGGAGGGAATCACCTGGAGCAGCCGGNNATATGCGTGAGCCCTTCGGGCAAACGCGACCAATCAAAGTGGTATAGCGACTGACGGCTCAAGGAGCCATCTCCCGTCGTGTACAGTGCAATCTTCGAGGTGATCATCGTGTCACCCGCATACTGCATCTGCTCGTAATGGGGACAGTCCTCGAACGTCTCGTGCGAGCACAGACGCATGGTCAGCAAGGACGCATCCCAAATGCGCTCCAGGCGAGGGTCAGAGCAAGAGAACGCCCCCGTGATCTTGTAGGGGTAGGCCGTGAAGCGATGTCCGATCGAACGCAGGGTCAACGGCTCCGCTCCGGTCTTGATCTTGACGCTTACATAGCGAAATGCCCGCCAATGCCACGGCTCGTACGTTTCCGTCCGAGNNACCCGCTGGTTCCCACACATCGGACCATCCACTGATCATTCCACGACGGTCAAACGTCCACCCGGTCGATTCATCCGCATAATGAGACGCCAGATTCGCCAGCGGCTGGGGTCGACCCAGAAGCTTGGCGCCCGGCGTCGTCCACGGAAGTCGCAGCGCCTCTGCATACGTCAAACGGAGATGTGCACCTCCCCCACCTGACGCGACCAGCTCTGGGTAGGCCGAAGTCAGCTTGCCTGCATCTAAAATAACCTCGACTGAATGGTTAGGCGGTAACTTCAGCGATCGTTCACCCTTGATCATCGCTTTCCACTCCACGCCAGGATCACCTCCACCCGGGATAAACACGTCAGCGAACCAGGCTGCGGGTTGCTCCTCGAGTGCGGAAATCATTCGAGGCATCAATCCATAAGGACTGGTTGGATCGCGACCATTCTCAATTCGCTCAGCAAGGTAAAGGGTGGTCGCCGAGGCCCAGCTTTCATCCGAGAACTCCGGCTGAGTCCAGCCTACTGGAAGGTCACGGGAAACGAGATGCTCAAAGTAACCGTGGTAGCCCTCAAACTTGGTGTTGTCGTTCTGGAAGCGATACGCGGTATCCACCGCAACCCGCCACCCCGGCAAACCGGTGTCCAAGCGTTCGGGTTTTCCCTCACCACCGGTTATCTCCCCTTCCAATAAGAAACCACCAGTGTACGTCATGATTGCGCAGGGAGCGCCTAAAGCGGTGGGTCGGTGCGCTACTCGAGACATGTCCAGCACCAACGCGGCGAGTACGTTCTCGCCCGCCCTAAGATGCGGAGTCACGTCAACCGTCTCATAAAAATGATGGTGGATATCTCCCCGTGCGGGTCCCCGAGCAACCCGGACGCCATTTACATAAAACAGGTAGCGGCTATCAGCGGACAGATGTAAAATCACCGGTCCGGACTGCACGGTCGGTTGGTAGGCAAACCGGCGACGAAAAAGACGCACTTGGTAGTGCGAGGGAGAGGATTGGTCGCGAGGAGGGACGGCGTGAGTGCCCTCTTGAGACCAAATCCATGAAGCACGCTGAACGAATGGCAGGGGTTGCATATCGGGGAGGAGCGCAGTGCCCAGCAAAGAGCGGAAAGTCGCCAAGCGCACTCCAAGCCAGAAAATGGCTCGCCCCATCGCCCTTTTTCAAGGCCAGTTTTCAGGTTTTTTCACTTCCTCATGAAAATTGTTTCAGAAAATTCCAATCGGGCACTTTGACGCAATTCGCTCGCGCTGGTTTCGCCGAAGGCTCCTCCCTGCTGAAATCCATATTCGCGCTCGTCTCTATCCCACGTACACGGCCTGCCTTCGATCCAGCAGATAGCCGAGCCGCCCGCGCGTAAGAGGAGGGTAAGATGTTGCTAAGCCAGCACCCTCCTCGCTTACCGTCGCCATAAGAGTGCCACATCAGACGTGGGGTGATTATTCAGAGGAAATTTATCGCAGCATCACATGGTGGAGAGAACGTTTTGGGGCAGGCCCCCACGTCCTCTCCCTCGGTGGTGATCGTCGGAAAGGTCATCTCCGCCTGCGCTTCGCCTTAACCCCTTATAGACCTCCCCAGTTCATGAATGTTGCTGAAAATCTCTTGACGGGTCCCCTCAGCCTTTCATTAAGGTTACTGAAATTCTCAGAAGCGGGCTCAACCCCAACCCATGCTGATCACCGAGATTGCTCATAAAGCGCGCGTCTCTCCTGCCACGGTTTCACGCGCCATCAACCAACCCGAGTTGGTTGCCGCTGAAAGCTTGGCCCGAATCCGGGCTGTGATGCAGCAGCACAATTACGTGCCCGCCCCATTGAACCGGCGTCGTGGGCCGAAAGCCCGTCTGCCTGAACAGCGTCGGATTGGAGTTTGGTTTGTCGGCGCTAAGGCAAACAATGCTTCGCTGAATTGGTTCCAAGATCAGCTTCTGCAAGTGCAGTCCACCGATCCGCGCTATCGCGTCGATCTCCGTGTGCTCTTCTCCAATAGTCCGGCAGAGCTTCCTCGAGTTTTGGTGGGAGAACGCCTCGATGGAGTGATTATTCAGGGCATGGAGCCTTCAGCGGAGTGTATGTGCCAACTCAGTACCCTGCCCCATGTTTGGTTCATGACTCGTCGCTCCTGGACATATCCGGGCGACTACGTGGAACCCAACAACGAGGAAAACGGGAGGATGGCGGCGGACTACCTGCATGAGCGCGGCCACAAAGCCGTGGCGATGATTTCGACTGACCCGGATTACAGCGCCATTGTGCGGAGAAATGCGGCCTTCGTGGCACGCGCCAACGAACTCGGGATGTCCGTCCATTCCATCCTCGGTGCCTCCAATCCCGGTGTGAGCTATTTAGAAATCGCCCCGGTTAATGGCGAAAGCTCCGAGCTTGTGAAGCGCCTCCTGGACTGCACGCCGAAGGCGACGGGATTGTACATTCCCGTCGATCATTTCTGCGGCGCCTTTTTCCGAGCGCTCCGTGAGGCGGGTAAACACCCCTCTCGCGATTTCGAAGCCATTTTGGGTAACTACAACCCCGTGATCTATCCAAATCTAGATCACCTCCCTGCAGCAATCGACATCAACCTCCCTCTGCTCGTGCGCAAGGTCATCGACCATTTGCTTTGGCGGATTGAGAACCGTGACGTCGGCGGTCGNNGACTGCTTTCTCGCGGGGATTCCCCCGCCGTCCACCAACCCAAATAGCCAAACCATCCGAGCTTGCTTCACCCTTTTTCGTGCAGACCGCACCTGTGGTTCTGCGTACGGAAACTACAACATATCCAAACCATGAATCGCACTCCGCATACCCCTCTAGACCGTACCAGAGCCCTTCTGGCTGCAGGTCTGGCGGCTTTGGTCATCGCTACCACCGCGTCCGGACAAACACCAAATCCGGACACTGTTCGTCGGCTCCAAGAAGAAAACGCAGCTCTGCGTAAGCGNNCCAACAGTCGCTCCGGCCGTTGCTCAACCTGAAGAACCGGCGCCCGCCTTCGGCCGTGCTCGTAGTTCAACCACCACTACCGCCCCGCGGACTTCGACTCTTGAGCTAGAGAAGGATGTTCAAACTCTTTCGCCTTTCGAGGTAAGCACCGAGAAGGACATTGGCTACCTTAAGACCAATTCCGCGACCGCCACCCGTATCGGGATGGAAATTCAAAAGGTTCCTCTCAGCATTTCCGTGCTGTCCGAGGCTTTCATCAAGGATGCCGGTATTCGCAATTTACAAGACGTGATGCGATACACGTCATCAGGCGCTGGGGACAACCGCATGGGCATCAAGCCTCCCGGCAACAGTGCCACCCCATCGGGCAACATTACGCTACGCGGCTTCCCTCTTAGTTCGCGCTTGCGCAACGGTCTTAACCGTTACTCCTACTACAATATTGATACCGTCGATCGGATCGAGGTGATCAAAGGCCCCGCCGCTGTCTTTTTCGGCCAAGGCTTCCCTGGCGGCGTTATTAATTACGTAACGAAGCAACCTCAGTTCACTGATATTCCCACTACCTTCAGCTACAGTTACGGTGGTAATACTCAACGGATGGGCACTGAGCGCTACACCCTCGACCACAACGCCGTTCTTTCCAAAAAAGCGGCCTTCCGCTTTGTTGGTGCAGTCACAGATGATGTCGGTAGCCAACGCTACGAATNNCGGGTAGTCAGAATTTCCGAATTCGTGCCGAGTTGGAACATGGCACGTCCAAGAATAATTCTGATGGGCAATCCTGGATTTTCCCCTCGCAGTGGTTTTCTGATTACAAAAACCCCAGTCAGGCCTTGCTTGCCGCAGCAGCTGTTGATCCCGCCACGGGGGTTGCTGGCACTCCGCTGACTGCTGACGCTTATCGTTCGCGCATCTTCAACAATCTTGGTGCGTGGATCCAAGACGTGCGCCGCGTAAACCAGGGTTTGAATGGACTTCCATCAAACTTTGATTCGAACAACAACTTCGTGCCGCCCGCAGCGTTGTATACCACGACACATCGCGGAATTGAATACTTCAACCTAGCCGGAAACCGGGTGTCGGATGAAAAATTCAACAACCGGGGTCGCGGTACCGAAACTCAACAAACTGACACCACGGCCGCTCTCGTTGTTGAAGCTTCACCGTTGGAATGGTTGGATGTTCGCTACTCGTTCACCCACAACGAAGCTGATTACAAGTTTATCTCTTCTCAAGCGAACCCCTATGCCGACGGAAATACCTTCAACTTTGGAGGTGTATCCAAGCGTGGCGACAATCGTAAGTCTGAAACGCATCAGTACGATTTTGTGCTGAAGAAGGAAATCTTTAACATCAAGAACAAGCTCCTGCTCGGCGGTATTTACGATCATAGCTTGTTTAATTACTACGGCTATAGCGGCTATCTTTATACTAATATTCCCGGTGCCGCGATTGACCCTTCCGTTCCTCCTGCTCTTATTGCGGGAGGCGGGGCAGCCGGCTCGGCAATACAGCTTCAGCAGTTGTACTCGCGGACTGGCACGCCCTTGACGGCCACCCAGGTGTTCTCGCAGTTTGACCCCGCGGTCCACACCGCTCCTGACGTTCGCCGTATCACTGCCATCGATCGCGCCGTTGTCGACCGTTATAACCCCAAGAAGGAAGAGTACTACGTTAACTACCTCGCTACGCTGCTAGATGATCGTCTCAACCTTTTCGCGGGTTATCGCACCGTAAACGAATATGATGGTGAGCAACGGGTTTCCCCCAATCCACCGTGGTTCGTTGGGTTTGAAAACATGCTGGAAAGCTTAACCACACCCGAACAGATTGCTCGCTACGGCATCTCCAATGCTCCAGGCAGCTATCACGTTGGAACGTACGCTGTGAAGAAGGGTGATTCCCAGATGTTTGGTGCATCCTACGAGATTATTAAGGATGTTACGGTCTATGCGTCCTATAGTAAAACCTTCCTTCCAAATACCGGTTTCCTCGGCCTTTGGGATGAAGCACTTACCCGTCAACGCGCGGCTTCTCTTGGGCTTAACCCGGACGCCGAAGTGGCTCGGGTGATTGCGGCTGGTGCCAACACTCCGTTGAAAAACGAAGAGGGCTTGAATATGGAAGTGGGCGTAAAGACGTCGCTGATGGATTCGAAGATCGTCAGTACGTTTTCACTCTTCCGTCTTGAGCGGACTAACGAAAAACTCGATGACTCTGGCCGTCAGAAAGNNATGAACTACACCGCTCCTAACAAGGGCGGCACATACGGAACTGGTAACGGTGGTGTACGCTGGTACTCCAATTCCTCGAAGCGTCGCGTAGAAGGGGCTGAATTGGAAGTCACCTGGAGTCCTCTTCGCAATTACCAGCTCGTAGGCAGCGCGTCATGGCTTTGGACAGCTAAGACAATTAGTGATCCAACCATCGTTAATCCGAACACGCCCGGTCTCACTGCTGCGCAAAAGCGTCAATACAGCCAGGCCTCCTACTTCGCGTATGAGTTCCGACTGCCGAACGTCGCCGAGTACCGCTTCACTGCCTTCAACAAGTACACATTCACCGAAGGCATTGCTCGTGGTCTTAGCCTGACATTAGGTGCACGCTATGCGTCAGAGATGAACATCAGTAATGACATCAACTTCAACTCGAAGACCGGCGGCCTAACCGCTGGAGACTATCTCGTGTTTGACGGTGGTGCCAACTTCCCCTGGGAACTATTTGGATACCGGATCAATACCGGCCTTCAAATTCAGAACATCACCGACAAGGATTACAACGAAGGCTCAGGCGGTCTGCGCGATGCCACCTACCTAGGCTCAGCGCCTCGTACTTGGCTGCTGACCAACTCCGTTCAGTTCTAAAAAGAGTCCGGCCTTTATCTCTCAGCGGAGACCCTCACGGGTCTCCGCTTTTTTTTGTCCTCTCACAGGCACTCAAAGGAGCTTTCAAGTCCATCGCGATCCATGAAAAATGAACGATCATCATTATTCATTAAACCCACAAAAATAACGTATTACTTTAACTATAAGTATATTATGAGATAAAAACTACATCATTTTAAGCGGTCATTTGCTGATGCAGGAGAATTAATTCATTATTTTCCTGAATTTTTCAGTGTTAATTCTCAGTATTTTCATCTTTTTCTTTGAAAATGCTGTGTCGGTACCTCCTCCTTTATTTCCGGATATCCCGATCAATTCAGAGGACCCGACTTGCCCTGACTTTGCATTCGTGGGCTGCAGCCTTTCTAGAAAGCTCTTTCCATTGGGCACCCGTTAGTTCGGCTCGCTCGGTTAGGACCTCAGCCGAAGCGATGCCATCATGGATTCGCCCCCTTAGTTCCCCGGCACCCCGCCTACCCCGACATTTTCCAACGCGCGACTACCCGCGCGGGGAAGGCAAACCAACATGAAACAAGTAAAGAACACCGTGCACGCCCGTCGACAAG
Source organism: Opitutaceae bacterium UBA6669 (assembly GCA_002455175.1). Taxonomy (GTDB): domain Bacteria; phylum Verrucomicrobiota; class Verrucomicrobiia; order Opitutales; family Opitutaceae; genus UBA6669. The sequence continues at coordinate 1,620 of DKKJ01000175.1, read as the reverse complement.
GTTTGATGGCGACGAGTCTTCTCGGACTGCTGAGCGCTTCTTTTGCCGCCGGGCAAACGAGCGACGCCGAAACCATCCGGGCACTTCAACAAGAAGTAGCTGCCCTCAAACAACAACTCGCTGAAGCGAAGCAAGTGACCGCCGTTCCCGTTCCGGCTCCGGTACCGCAGGCTTCGGCGTCCTCAACTACCTCATCAGCCAGCCCATCCAACCTCGTCTCCCCGCCCTCGGACAGCGATACGATCACTATGTCCGCCTTCGACGTGAAGGAAGACAAGGATTTCGGTTACCTGAAGACCAACGCAGCTACGGCCACTCGTATCGGCATGGAAATTCAAAAAGTGCCGATGAATATCTCGGTGGTGTCGGAGGAATTTTTGACTGACACCAACGCGCGCAATCTTACCGACCTTTTCCGTTACAGTGCTGCAGCCTCCGGTGATACTCGTTNNGCTAACGAAGCAACGCCACAGGGCGCCTTCACCATGCGCGGATTCACGGTCAACACGTTGATGAGAAACGGAGTTTTCCGCTACATCTCCCATAACTTTGACAACGTCGAACGCATCGAAGTCGTCAAGGGTCCGGCGGCAGTATTCTTTGGGCAGGGCTATCCGGGTGGGGTCATCAACTTTGTGACCAAACGTGCGTCGCTTACCCCCGTGCCGACCAACATCGGTTACCAAATCTCAAGTGATTCCGGCCAGCGACTCACCATCGATCACAACGGCGTGCTGAGCGACAAAGCTGCTATTCGAGTAGTTGGAGGATGGGAAGATTCTCAAGGCGAACGGCGCTATGAATTTACTAAGAATGTCACTATCACTCCTTCCGTAACGTTTCTGCCTTTCGACAGCGGTAAAGTGAAGATAGTCCTCGAAGGCGAATACTCCGACCGTAAATTCAATCGCAACGACTACGATTGGATCTTCAGCGATTTCTCCGGCTGGCAGACCGCAGCACGCACTGGACAATATGGCTCGTCGACAGCGACGCTATCCACCACCATCGCAGCCAATGCTGGTAACGGGTTGGCAGCCAACGTAGTTCAGAATACGACAACGCCGACGCTACCCTATACTACCTATATCAACAACAAGCGAACCGCCACCGGTGATCTGTATCTTCCTGCCTACACAAGCGTCGAACGTGGAGCCTACTACACGGATAAAGACGGCAAAGTGATCCACGACGAAGGGTTTAACTGGACCAGCCGAGGAGCAAGATCGTGGGAACGTAACAGCACGTTTTCCGCAACGATTGACTTCGCGCCATTCCCCTGGGTGGAAGGTCGCTACAACTACACCCACGACGAGGCAAAGCACACGAATGTAGGGGGTGGCGGGGCTCTTCTCACACCCTACGCTGACGGCGTTCACTACNNTATGGAAGTGCCGCAGCTACGAGTGACTACAACTGGGCCTACCTTCCGGGCGCCCGCAATACAACGTCCAACCCAGACTACGCGGGCATAAACGTCGCCAAGTACAATGCCGGGGCGGTACCGGTGAACCAGTTGATCTATGACCGCGACGGTAAGATCAAACCTGTCCGCCAGATCTACAGCAACTACGACCCAGGCACTGAGCTCTCACCTGATATCAACACCTATTGGAAGGG
>DKKJ01000432.1 GCA_002455175.1 Opitutaceae bacterium UBA6669 | reverse complement strand
GATGGGAGCCCCGCATTTAAAAGGCAAAGCACACCGATCACTTCCTCCTCGGATTTCAGGCGCTTCCCACTCATCATACGCCTCTCCACCGTATGAGGCCGTCTCTTTTTGGCTTAGCTTTAGTCAGCTTATTCTTCGCGGTCCTCGCGGGTCAGTTGACCGTTGAATCACTTAAAGAGAAACGAACATTTTTTCCGAGCAAGCACACGGGAAGGAAGCCCAACCTTTTGCGTTCCGAACGCCCCTTCCTTTATTGGGCATGCACCGCGTTTTACGGAGCAAGCGCGGGCGGTTTTCTCATCGGCTCCGTGCTGATCTTCCGCGATTCTTTGAGGCCGGCTAGGACAAACCGAGCTCCCCATCTACGTCGATGACGACATGACGCGATGGGCTTTCAACCAAGACTATTACTTCTGGCCAAGATGCTTGGCTAGAAAACCCTCCACGGCCGTATAAAGCGCAATCGCATGGTCGATNNGCGACTGTGCGACAGAGGCGATAGGGTCCTCTCTCCCGTGGGCGACATAAACAGGGACTTTAATCTTGGACACCGCTTTAATGGGCGAGATTTCTTCAAACTTATCCTGCTGGCTTTTGGGATCTCCTAAGTGTCTCTGCAGAACACCATAATGCCCACGCGTGAACTCACTGCCCCGGGCCTGCTTTATCACACGCTCCCAATCGAAGATCCCTGCGATTGTAATGGCACAACGATAAAGATTACTCTCATGGGCTACGCCCGAGATGGCTAAGTACCCCCCAAACGAGGTACCCATAATAGCCACACGATCTGAATCCAGCAGACCGGACGCGAGCACCGCCTTGACCCCATCTGTGACATCCTCGTGCATCTTACGGAAAGCCCACTGATCATCCGCCGGAAAGCGCCAAGTAGATCCCACCGATCCGCGATAATTGGGTTGAAACACAGCATACCCCCGGCTCGCCAACAACTGCACCTCCGCATTCCACTCCCATTCATCACGTACCCAGGGGCCACCGTGGGGAAGGACCACAAGAGGAGCCCGACGTTCCTTCGTTGTTCCCGGCGGTAGCGTAAGGTAACCTTGGATCTGCTTTCCATCGCGAGACGTATACGTCACCGGCTGCATCGGAGACATCCGCTTCGAATCAATCCATGGAGCCACATTGGCTACCATGGCCAGCGCGTTCTTCTTAACGTTGAAATGGTAGTAGGTGACCGGCTGCGTATCCGACGCTGCACTCACAAAAAAATTCTGCTCGGTCTTATCGCTTCCTAAAATCCGTATAAGTTTTCCCGGGATCGCTTTTTCCAGGCCGACTTGGAGTTGATGGTAACCCTCATCAAACCAAACGGTGTACTGCGCTTTTCGAGTGTACTGGGCACCGATAATCCGATTATCAACCGGATGTCGGTAGAAACGAGCGTCTCCTAAATCGTACTCATCATCGTCAAGAATCAGCGCGCCGAGCGCTGCTGTCTTAGCATTCATCAGATGCAAAGCCCGAGGCTTTCCAGAAATCTTAGGGCCTATGACCAGCAACTCATCGTGCTTCTCCGCAACGTCAATCACGGCGGTTTGATCGAGATTGATCGGACTTAAGCTCCACTTTTTGTCTGCATAAGCGTGGAGCGAATAAACCCCCGATTTAACGGTGAAAGCATAAGCCAGCTGACCCTCCCGATCGGACAAATAACCCACCACATCACCCGCACCCCTAATCCTAGGATACGTCTCAACGACATCGGCGCGCATCCCGCTCTCTGCACCCGCAAAGTTGAGCGAGAGGTCCGCACTTAAACTGCGGCGGGTATCGATCTTGAAAACTCCAGCATCACGCCCGTCGGCAAAAGCACTCTGCTTCATCCAGAGNNCTGAAGCGGATGGCTGCGGGGAAATCCCACAGGAATAGCCACACTGTAGTTTTGAAGCGCATACGCCTTGGAGAACCGCCCGACCTCTACGGCGAAAAGCCCCTGAGAATAGAGCTTATCTTTGATAACCCCAAAGAGCAATCGGCGCTCCCCGAGCCATTCGAAGTAGGGAATATCCAAATTAGCCCCACCGGTGAGCCGCTCAGACTTACGAGTCGCCAGCTCAAATGCCAAAAGATCTGTCCGATCATCACCCGTGGAAACAATCGCAGCAAAATGCGTCCCTGATGGATTGAGTTTAGGTGCGCTGAATAAACGGGGACGGAAAAAATCGATCACAGGAATCGGCACCGTGTCCGGTACGGGCTCTACTCGAGAAAGCGCGTCACTTTTATCCTGAGCCAATCCCAGGGAACATGCGCATCCCAGAAGTCCCATCGCCCAATAATCCCGGAGCGCTCTGAATCTCATACCGGCATCCAGACGCGGCTTCAACTGACTTTCAACCCTACATCTTCCTCCGCACCCACCACTCAATCAAATCACGAGAGAACAGCCATTTGGATGCCCACATCGCAGCACGGTTTTTAGTTCCAGAGTTTACCCATGGACTCAAATGGATGAGAGCATCCTCCTACGAGACCTAACTCAACGCGTACCGTAGCCAATATGGATCCCTAAAGATGGTGCTCTGCTGCGACGAAAAATGGGCGAAATGGTCACTCCCGGGTACGAGCGCGCTACATGTCACTCAAAACCGGAGAAACTGCAGCACCGGTTTCGAGCTGTTGCCACCCACAAGGGTGACGCCAAACGCCGTGCTTCCAAATATTCCGAACTCGCTATTCACCATCAGCAGCAACAGTCGGCCATCGTTGTCGAAGGCCGCTGCTGCGGGACCGGGAGTAAAACTCGTGGTCACCGCGATATTGGATGCGCGGCTCGTTTGTTTATTGGCGAAAGTCTTACGTCCCTCGTTATTCGTCACATTGACAGGCGTGCTCCATTCTTTGCCCGTGCTGATTGAGACATAGGTGTTACTGTCCCCGCTCTCACCCGTGTCATTCATCTGAAAGACCGCCACCATCCGTCCATCGGGACCTTGGAACGCTTGCAGGCCATCGGCAGAGCCTTTCACGCCACCGGCTTGGCGAATCACGTCCGGCTCTTCGTCCGAACCAATCAGGTAATCGCGGATACTCGGACGCTCTCCTTTTGGATACAGCGCTACGAAATGCGAGCGTCCTTCCGCATCGACGAGTAGTCGCGGAAAACTCGCCCAGCTGTGGAATGAGAGCTCAGGAAAATCGATAAAGGCTCCAGCCTTGCCCGCTTCGATCAGTTGGTATCGGGATTTGCCCTGCAGAGAACTGTCGTGCGTACGTGTCACCGCCGCGGCGAAGTGCGCCTGGCCCTGAGCATCAAAATAACCGTTGAGCGCGTCGAGACCATCGCAGTGCGTTCCATACCCACCGCCCTCGCCTAGTCCGCCCACCTCCGTTAGAAAAATCTCTCGAGGCTGCGTGGCAGATCGCCCATCCAATGTTGCCTGAAAGACCAACCCGTTACCCACCCCGGGCAGATACTGTTGGTAGGTTCCACTGATCTTGGTAAGTTCAGGGTGCCAGGGATTAGGCGACGTATTCCATACGACCTGAACTTGCCCCTGAGGATCAACCGCCGCGAAATAGGACAGCGAACCATCATTCTGTTTATCCTTAGAGCCCGGCGGATGAACGGGAAGAATTTTGCTCCACTTGCCATTCTCCAATACACGATAAACGAGATTGNNCCCCATCCGCGAGGACGACACAACGTCCCGTCTGAATGTCGGGCATATCTTCAGAAAGGTTTTTAGCCTCAGTCCAGGTTGCTCCGTTGTCTCCACTCATCCGGTGATAAACGGCGAGCGCAAAGGACGTGGAATGCTTTTCTACAAAGAGGATATGAAACTGTCCTCTGCGGGTCACACAGATCGACGGACTCAGGATCTCCTTGTCGTGCTGAGACAGCTTGAGGCCGTCAATCGGCTTGCCGTCTTTCCTTATAACCGCGTTTTTAACCACGAGTGACGACTCACTGAGCGACCGGTTGGGAAGAGGGCCCGCAGGCCGAGCAATCGCCTGAGCAAAAGCGCTCACCGTGAAGGCCAGCAGAGAAAACGCGTACGAAAAGAAACGATGGAGGTACATGGCAGAGTCTTCCCCACCTAAAAAAGGCGAGGTAAAGCAGGGCTCCTCCAATCCAGACCTTAAACAATTGACTTGCAATGAAATAAACTCCGCCGGAGAGTTTTCCCTGCGATCGAGTTCTCCTCCTACGGTTCACCTCTCACATTTTGACTTCAATGAGATCTCGGCGCCGTCGCTGGTTGTGGATGATTTTGGGCGGGGGGTTTATAGGTGCAGTCATCACCTGCACGCTGCTCCTCACTCCTCCGGTTCAAGGCTGGCTCGTTCGCCGCTGGGTGTCCATGCAACCAGGCTGGAAGGTCGACTTTGAGCACATTAGCCTGGGACCGACCGGGGCCGATGCTCACGGGTTGAGTTTCTCCACTCCAGGAATCGAAGGAAGCTCGGCACCGATAGCCGTGAAGCTTGCCTTGTCGCATCTTTTTAGTCGGAGAGAGTTGCGTATCGAACGTGTGGATGCGCAGCGACTGCGTCTTGCCATCACTCCCTCGCAGATGCCCGCCTCACCGCCTTTCGGCGGTTTGCTAAAGCTCTTCCAAAGTCCGCTGCCTTGGGCTCTCGATACTGCGTCTATTACCGGCGAGGTAGATCTTCGTGGGGAAACCCAAAGCCAGCTCAAGGGAACCTTCGCGATCAGCGGCGGAGGATTGACCGTCGATGCTCCCGGTCAATTTTCCTACGAGCTCTCGTTGGATTCTGCTTTGCTGCCCACCGGCAAGGAACAAACGGTGCGAAGTACGGGAACGATTCGCCTCGTCCAGGACAGCACGCATGCCCTTTCGCGTCTGACCCTCGACGGCGATCTGCAGTTGCCGAACCTGGGTCGACGTGACGCGATCAAGGCCAAAATTTTCGTTGAAGTCGCTGCTTCGGCGGCGGGTGAAACCTATCATGTGCGCTTGAGCGCGGGCCCGGAGGCGGTGCTGCAGATCGATGCTTCGCTTGATGCGGCGCGCACCGACCTGAGTGGTCATGCCACGTTTAACATCAATCGGTCGCTGGCAGCACAGTTCTCGACGCATGCGCTGCCTGACATCCAGGCCAACGGGAAGATTGAGTTTCACGTCAATCTCACCACCGCAGATCTGGATACCGTTGTGGAAAGTACGTTTGCGGTGGGCGGGTGGGAAGCCCTCCTCCCGCAACTCGCCATTGTCGACGCTCTTCGGGGCCATCTTGCCACTNNCGTTCAGCGGAAAGCAGGCAAACTCATGATGTCGCGTTTTCAAGCCACGCTCCACGGTGAGCAAACGCCCGTCGAAGCCTCACTCACGCTCGCAGCACCGATTGATCTGCTCGCTCTTCCGGAAACTCCGATCGCCCAATTTACGTTGGCACGCTGGCCTGCAAAGTGGGCGCATCCGTTTCTTGGTTCTGCAGAAATGAATGGCGCGTGGGCCATCGCACTCGACCGCACGAGCACCGTACGCATCTCGCCCGAACAACCGCTTACACTCGGACCGCTGGCATTTCCCTCTGAGTTGTTGGCGTCGTTGTCCCCGGCAACGCTCACCTGTAGCCCGCACATCGACTTTTCCAGCGATCGGCTCGCCGTCTCCCTTTCCGATCTGCNNAATCACTCGATGCCACTCTCTCCGCAATTCGAGAGGACACCACGGGTGACCTGTCGCTCCAAGGCTCCGTGACGGCACGTTTACCGACATGGCTGGCAGAAAAATCGTCACCCTTTCCTCTTGTCGCGGAAGCCACGTTCGCGTCGCGCCTCACGGAAGAAGGAGGAAAAACCCAGCTGCGTCTCTCGGCCTTCGTTTTGAACGCCCGGTCTGCGCAAAGCAGAGAAATGCCACCTTATCTTTCCTTGCGCCTCACACAACCCTTCACGCTAGATTTAGCCCGATTCATCCCGGAGGCAGCGGCAACCGGTGAGCAGAAAGAGTGGATGCAGCTGAGCGTTCGCCAACTCCCGCTAAGCATCCTTTCGCGCTGGACGCCCGGCTACGAAGTCAGCGGGACCTTTCGAACGGGAGATTTTAGCCTCTCCTCCACCAGCGAGGGTGGTCTAGCCCTGCACTCACGCACGCGCTTGGAAGTAGACGACCTCACAGTCATGGCCGAGGGTGCGAATCGCTTTCGTGGGAGCACCACAGCGAGTCTCGGCGTCGCTTGGCTCGGCACGCGACTTGCCGGAAAAATTGAAGAGATCAACTGGACCCAAGCGTCGGGAAATCGTGTGCGTGGCCAGCTCGGATTCTCGGCCGATCTGACCGCAAAAAGCGGGCGAACCGTCCTAGCCTTCGATGCCGACATCCCCTCGCCTCCAGAGGCGTTTAAGGACTTTGCACCGCTCCACGCAAGTTTGAGAGCAGATATTCAATCCGTGGCCGAACGGTTTCTTGGTGCGAGCGAACTCAGCCTCGAGGTCAATAACGCCGCAGGGGAATTACTCACTCTCAAAGCAGAGGCGCCTCTTGTTTTCGGAATATCCGACAATGGCATGCTCGTCGCGACAACGGCTGCTCCCGTGCCTATTCGGGTAGGAAAAATTCCACTGGCATCGTTGCGTCCCTGGCTGGGTGAGCTTCCCCTGACGGGCATACTCTCCCCGTCAACGTTCGAGCTGAACTGCCAAGTCACTCAGCACACTCTGCGCGCGGTCTCACCTGTCACTGTAGCGGGTGCTCTGATACCTCATGGCGACAAAAAATCTACGCCTCGTATCGATCTCAGCATGACACCCGCTGCAGAGATCACCCTCCTCAGTCGACTAGAACCAAAGTTTGAAATGGCCTATAGTGGTTCCGTTCAGTTATCCGCAATCCGCGTTGAAAGCGAAGGCAATCAGGTGCTCGAAGCCGAAGGCTCACTCGGTTTCAAAGGAAACGATCAACTCGTGCTGGGGAATGCCGTCCAATGGACAAGCTGTTTGGATTTCGCCTCGCTTGCTCCGCTCACCGACACCACCACACTGGCGCTTCCGCGACAAGGGACGCTCGTGACACGACTGGGTGGCCAGTTGCTCAGTACTGAGCCCATCGAACTGTCGACACGACTCAGCGGCCTACCGAATCCAGACGGTGACGGTGAGCTTCCACCGCTTGAGTTCAAAGTGCGCGGAAGAATCTCACGTGATGATGTGTTTATCGGCGGCGCCGAGTTGCTCCTCTCTGATCCCCAGCAGCCCAGCGACGCCACATTCGACGTGAAAATGAACTTGGTAGAGAGAAACCTCGCTATCACGTCCGCCCTGCGCAGCCGATTCTTCGACGCAGGCGCACTGCTCAAGGTCGCTCGTGCCTTCACTAAAGAGCAGGCGGCATCGAGTCCCCCTTCCGTCAACATCCCAGTCAAAACGGCCTCCGCGCGTGCGAGTGCAAGCCCACCAGACGCTCCTCCCGCCCCAACCAAAGATCGATCAGAATCACTGCCCTATTGGGGCGCGCTCCGCGGTTCGTTCGATCTCCAGATCGGAACGTTGCGATGGGGACATTACCGGATTGATCGGGTGACAGGGCGTCTCGACGCCACCGACAGATCACTCGCCCTCCATACTCTGGGAGGTGAACTCTTTTCGGGCCGCTGGAGTGGAGAGATTCAAGTCGACCACGATCCTACGAACGAGGTGGGCTCACATCGTCTCCAAGCCAACTTCCACATCCAACAGTTCGAATCAGCACGCGTGATTCAATCGGTCTTCCCCAACCAGATTGCCTCACTCGACACCCGCCTTCATCTCCATGCCTCGGTATCCAGCAACGGAAATACGTTGCCTGCCTTGATCGATCGGAGCGAGTCGAGTTTCACTCTGCAAAGCGAAGGCGGTGTGATGCGCCTCACTGTACCTAAGGGCGATCGTCTCGCTACCGCGGCGGTATTTGGCGGAACCCTTCTTCTTTCGCCCGAGTTACGCGCCGTCGGCCGCCNNCGGCCACCGGACAGCTGCTGGTGAAATCAGTCTCGACCAATTTCAATTCGATTCTGCTCAACTCCGCCTCCTGGGCAACGGGAGAGTCCTCAACCAAGACAACGAGCCAGTTATGAATCGACCGCTGGAGCTTTCCTTGCGGCTCGCTGTAAAGGACGAACTGGCAGTTATCCTCGGCGGTATGAAGCTCCTCGAGAAAACCCCCGCGTTTGATGGCTTTAGAGGAATGCATCAGCCCATCGTGCTCGGTGGTTTAGCAGGCGACCCCGACACCAGTCCGCTCTACGACCTACTAGCCAAGGCCGTCAGTGGCTCTCGCGGTACATGGGGGTTTCTGATGCGCAAAGTACACTCTGAAGTGAAAAAGAAAACACAGCCCACCCTTAGCGAGTGAAAATTTTAAAACGGACCGCCAGCAGATGATTGCCCGGCGTTTCGATCAGATCCACCACCACGAGATCTGCCGCACGCATTGTCTTTCGCCTGCGGTCGTCTAGCGAAACCGCCTAAAGCCATGCCTTTAAGCAGCCCAGATCTTTTAGCGCAAAACTCGACGCCTCGGCTTCAGCGTCATCTAGAACGTACCGGTACATCCATTTTTCAATCGTTTTATTAAGTCTTGTTATGTCAAGTCATGACTTGACGAGTTATGGCATGAGTTCAGCCTAACCTCATGTCGTTTGTTGGGCGCACGCAAGAATCGAAGATGCTAGAGGAGGCCTGGCAAGGCTCGGCGTCCGCGTTCATTCCCATCTATGGTCGGCGCCGTACGGGCAAAAGTCGCCTCATTGTACAGTTCGCCCAAAACAAACCGGCTATCTATCACGTCGGGAAACAAGCTCCGGCGGCTCTGCAGTTGCGCGAATTCATGGAGCTGGCGGCCGTGGCACTCAAGGAGCCCTTGCTCGCGCAAGTGACACCCGATGGTTGGAGCGCTGCCCTGAAGCACGTGGAGGATCGCTGGAAGGGCCCGGGCAAACTTCTGCTGGCTTTGGACGAGTTTCAATGGACGGTTGAAGCGAGTCCCGAGTTACCCAGCATCCTCCAGGAAGCGTGGGATCGGCGCTGGCAGAAATCCGGCAAGATCATGTTGATCCTGTGTGGGTCTTACCTCGGATTCATGGAGCGAGAGGTCTTGGGCAAAAAGAGTCCGCTTTTCGGACGACGCACGGCTCAACTCCTCCTTCGGCCTTTTGGCTTTCGCGAGGCAAGCGCTTTCCACCCGAAGTGGTCACGAGTCGACCAGGCGCAGGCTCATTTCGTTTGCGGAGGACTGCCTGCCTACTTGGAATGTTTCGCACCGGATCGCTCCATCGAGCAAAATCTGGCTACGCTCTTCTTTCAGGAAACAGGGGCACTCGCACGCGAGCCTGAATTTCTGCTGCGGGAGGAACTGCGCGATGTCGCCAACTACCATGCGATCCTTCAGGCCATGGCCGCAGGTGGTGAGACCACCAACAGCGGCATCGCTCAGGCCGCAGGCATCGGTGATCGCGCGCTCCACTACTACCTAACAACCCTTATGGAGCTGGGCTACGTGCGTCGGCGCCACCCGTTGCATGGGCGTGCGGCCACCGCCCGAGAAACTCGTTATGCAATTGCCGATTCGCTCCTGAGGTTCTGGTTTCGGTTTGTTTATCCTAATCAAAGTCGGATTCTTCTGCTCGGCCCCGATCGTGCCGTGCGCGAATTGGTTCGTCCCGCTTGGGATGCGTATTGCGGCGAGTGCTTCGAACGACTGTGTCGAGAAGCCCTGCCCCATCTTTATCTCTCCGAGGGAATGAGCGCACCGTTTGAAGTCGGTGAGTACTGGGGCAAGGAGGTGCAAATCGACGTGATCGGATTACGCGAAGATGGCTGGGTTGACCTCGGGGAATGCAAGTGGGGAACCGTGCGCTCACCAGGGAATCTTCGCGCCGAGCTCACCGCCAAAACCGCGCATTTTCCCAATCCAAGCGCGCGCACGCTCAGCTTGCGGTATTTCACACGAGACGTTGTCAAGCCTCCCACCGCCGCCTCCGCGCTCACCGAACACTGGCACTCCTTGTCGACACTCTACGGCGACAAGTAGGCCGCGCACTTTTTACCTTTTACCTCGGCACCTTCTCGTTCTTTCGGTTTCTTCCTCGCTTCGTCCTTATGAAAGTCCTCTTCGTCACACCCGAAGTCGAGCCGTTCGTCAAAGTCGGTGGGCTCGCTGACATGGTCGGTGCCCTACCCAAAGAACTGGCCTCCCTGGGTCACGATGTCCGGGTGGTATGCCCTCTCTACGGCTCAGTGAAACGAGTAGGTTCCTGGACGCCTCGCGTCGAACCTCTTGGTATTGATGTTGGGGATGCGGCGGTTTGGGCACGCACGTGGGAAACCCGACTACCCGGAACCGAAGTGCCTGCCTACTTCCTCGAAAACGATCACTTCTTTGGACGTGGCGGCGTTTATGGCGATGCAGAAGGCGCGTATCCGGACAATGATCTTCGCTTCATCGTCCTGGCTCGAGGCGCCCTCACCCTCTGCCTCCAATTAGACTGGATTCCCGACGTGGTCCATGCCCACGATTGGACGACGGGGTTTGTACCTGTTCTTTTGAATACTACGTTGCGCCAGTCGCCCTTGGGAAACACCGCGAGCGTTTTCACCATCCACAATCTCGAATACCAAGGCTATGCTCACCGTCGAGCGCTGTCCTTCGCACGCGTCCCGGAGTCAGAATTTCACTCCGCCAGTCTGGAGTCGCTAGGTGCAGTGAACCCGCTCAAGGCGGGACTCTACCACGCGACAAAAATCACCACAGTCAGTCCCACCTACGCCGAAGAAATTCGCACACCGGCAGGCGGGTTTGGTCTCGATCATGTCCTTCGTTTCCGGGGAGGCGATCTCATCGGAATTCTCAACGGCATTGATGCGGACAGCTGGAATCCTTCGCAAGATGCTGCTCTGCCCGCAAAGTATTCGGCGGAATCACTCGGCGGAAAACTCGCCTGCAAGTCGGCGCTCCAGCTTCGCCTCGGACTCAGCCCTCATCGCGAAATTCCCATTTTTGGTGTCGTTGCCCGACTCGTCTCCCAAAAAGGTTTGGACCTCCTAGCCGAGGCCTTGCCGTACGTGATGGGAAGCATGCAAGTACAATTCGCGCTCCTCGGCTCGGGAGATCCTGGACTTGAGAACGCTTTTCGAGAAGCTGCCCGCCGGTTTCCGGGCCGTGTAGGAGTCCATATTGGATTCGATGGCAGTCTCGCTCGACTGATTCAGGCCGGTGCGGACTTCTTTGTCATGCCGAGTCGCTCCGAGCCTTGCGGCCTGACTCAAATGTACGCCATGCGCTATGGAACACCTCCCGTCGTCCGTTCCACCGGCGGACTGATTGATACGGTCGAGAACTACGACGAGCGTACGGGCAGCGGCACAGGCTTTCGATTTAACGATGCCACACCCTTGGCACTCGCTAACACGCTTGGTTGGGCATGCTCTACGTACTACGATCGCCCACAGCACTACCGGTCACTCCAAGTGGAAGGCATGCGCCGCGACTTCAGTTGGCGCCGCTCCGCAGCTCGTTATGCCGATGTTTACACATGGGCCCGGCAACAACGAAGCGGCCTGGCATCAACAACCCCTTAGTCAGAGCGCCGATTCTCGTAGTAAGATTTAAACTACGAGAATTCTGGTTTTGAGAATGAGACGATGAAAGGGTTGAATCGCCTAAAGACGATGACCTGCAACTCGAGAGGCTAAGGCAAGCGAATCAGCCGTGCTCCTAAAACGTCGGCCCCGATGAGATTNNTTGTCCGCCGCCCCTAGACGCGTTCGTTAAGGATATGAGGCCACGAGCTGGCCACCTTGAACTTCCCTGATTTCAATCTCATCAACCTCATGTCTACCTCCAATACTGTCCGACTCCACCGCATCCTTCGCACCAAGCTCGAAAAAGTGTACCGCGCTTTCATGGACGGCCCCGCCATGTGTAAGTGGCTTCCACCACACGGCTTCACCGGTACGATCCATCACATCGACGCCAAAGTGGGTGGCACCTATAAGATGTCGTTCACCAATTACTCCACGGGACAGAGTCATTCATTTGGCGGGAAATTTGTCGAATTGGTGCCATACGAGCGCCTTCACTATACCGACGCCTTTGATGACCCCAACCTGCCGGGCGAGATCCAGGTCACGGTGACCCTGAAAACTGTTTCGACGGGGGTGGAGGTAAACATAGTTCAGGAAGGAATTCCCTCGGTGATCCCAGTTGAAGCGTGCTACCTCGGCTGGCAGGAGTCGCTAAACCAGCTCGCCAACCTAGTAGAACCCGAGATTCCGAACTAAGTCACTGAGTACATTCGAACGCTGTCGGACAGTGTCCGGCGGCTCGCTCTGTCCGCACGCCTCAAAAGCTCGCAGAACAGTTTCGAGAAAACGATAGCCATTCGGGTTGCCAGAGGCCCCACTCTGCCGGGGCCAAGCGCAGCTCGGCGACGAAGATTCGATCGCACCCGCGGGCAGAGCGCGATCACACGTTCCGAAGGAGGGACTCNNCATCGAGTCTGGATCGAGGATTTCTCGTTCGGAGCACCGCCCTCAGGCGGGGATCGATTTTAAGACTGGCAAAGGCAGCCTATCGCTCACTCGGATACGAGCCAGACTCCACGGAGCGAGTCCCTCCACCGGCAATTTACGAAAGCCTCATCTCCGTCTCGAAACCACATAGGTATCTAGACTCAGAGACATTCTTCCCCCTCGTGGCCGGATTTGTCCTCGCTGGCACCGCGCCTACGTAAACCTGCCAGCGTTGTGTTCACTGCGCGATCTCCGGACGCGAGCGACCGCGCTGCTCCTGCAAACGAGCGCAAAGCTGGGTGCTGAAATTCGTTGAGCGGTCATCCTTTGAGGCAGCCTAGAGAGCGGAACCCTCCAAGATACTGGCTACTCACCAGCGTCAAAGGCGCTAGCGGCCTATCCAACGGGGACGTACCCGGGAGGTTCTCAATTCCACCTCGTCCCTAAGCCGAAGCGTGCTTGACACACTCATAATTTCTGTAATGACTGAAATTATGGAACTACCACCCACAGCCCAAAGCTTCATCGTCCACTGGGGCGAAATGGGCACCAAGTGGGGCATCAACCGATCGGTCGCCCAGATTCACGCGCTGCTCTACCTCGTGGCCCGACCGTTGCCAGCAGACGAGATTGCCGAGACCCTGGCTATCGCCCGTTCCAATGTGAGTACGGGACTCCGCGAACTCCAGGGCTGGAGCCTAGTTCGCGTGATCCAATCGCTGGGGGATCGTCGGGATCACTTTGAAACGCAAGGTGATGTATGGGAATTATTTCGTATCCTAATTCGCGAACGTAAACGCCGCGAACTGGAGCCTACCCTGGAGGTCCTTCGCGCCTGCAAGGATCAGGTTCGGGATGCCCCCCACTCTGGGTTTCCTCAGCTTGAGTCTCGCTTGACCGCGATGAGCGAGTTCATGGAAGCCGCAAACTCCTGGGGTGAGCGCGCTAGTCGACTCTCGCCCAAAAGCTTGAAGCGGTTGAGTCAACTAGGGGATGCCATTTTCAAACTCGCCGAGTAGCGAGTTTTTTTAACTCATAATTTCTGTTTTGTCTGAAATATCAATAATACTGTTATGAATATGGTCCTTATATGTTATGCACTCTATCTCGCCATCAGCGTGACCCTCACGGTGTGGGTGGCTCGCACGCTTCACCGCAATGGACGCATTTTCCTCGTTCAGGCTTTTCGAGGGAGCGAGCCCATGGCCGACGCGGTCAACCACCTGCTGGTAGTCGGGTTTTACCTGATCAACCTTGGTTTCATCGCTTATGCACTCCGCTTTGGTCACAAGCCGGTCACCGCGCAGGAAGGCTTCGAATTCGTAAGTACGAAGATTGGTATCGTGCTCCTCGTGCTTGGGGGAATGCACTTTTTCAATATGTTCAACTTCGATAAAATGCGCCGCAAGGGCCTCAACCCTCCTCGCCTACCTGTTCCAACGCCAGCTCCAGAAGCCCGTTAATCAGTCTATCAAGTCTGAACCAAAAACTGCGCTCATGAAAGTCGTCATCGCCGGTGGCACGGGTCAAGTAGGCAACATTCTGATACGGTACCTGCATGCCGCGGGTCATGACTGCGTGGTGCTCACCCGGAAAGGCCAAGTAGCTCCATCCGTGCAGGCCGAAGGTAAAGGAGCGGTTCAATTTGTTCTTTGGGACGGAGCCTCACTGGGGACTTGGGTCAATGAGCTCGAGGGGGCGGGAGCCATCATCAATTTGGCCGGGCGCAGTGTGAATTGCCGCTATCATCAACAGAATCTCCAAGCCATGATGGAGTCGCGGATAGAATCTACCCGAGTCATAGGAATCGCTCTCAGCCAAGCTCGACTCCCTCCACCCGTCTGGCTCCAAGCCTCCACCGCCACCGTGTATGCCCATCGCTACGACGCGCCCAACGACGAAAAATCAGGGGTTATCGGAGGCACCGAAATCGGGGTGCCCGCACTTTGGAAGAAGAGCGTCGAGATCGCGCTAGCCTGGGAAGAAACACTCTTCCGTGCATCAACGCCTAACGTCCGCCGCGTAGCCTTACGCTCCGCGATGGTCATGAGTCCGGATCGTGGAGGAATTTTCGACGTACTTTGCAGCCTCGCTCGACGAGGGCTGGGTGGCACTCAGGGCAGTGGCGACCAGTTTGTTTCGTGGATACATGAAACTGACTTCGCCCACGCGGTTATCTTCCTTCTCAGGCGCAACGATCTTCACGGAGCGATCAACCTGTGCTCACCTGCGCCCCTCCCCAATCGTGACTTTCTGCATGCACTCAGAACCTCGCTAGGCGTGCGTTTCGCCCCGCGCAACCCAGCTTGGCTATTAGAAATCGGCGCGTTCTTCATGAGAACAGAAACCGAGCTTATTTTGAAAAGCCGCCGAGTGATTCCTGGACGGTTGAGGCAGGAGGGATATTCGTTCCAATTCCCTACTTGGGCAGAGGCGGTAGCGGATTTGGTGCCACGATGGAAAACCGAAGGACTTCGGTTCTCCACTGCTCAAAGGTGAGGTCTCCCTCCCCCGACTCCTCAGGTATTCAACAAGACACCACTGCCACCTATGGGCGTGATGATGGTTTTCCCTGGGCTGCGGAGGGTGGCTTGAATATCCAGAAGTTTAAAGAGGGCCTCGGCGACCTCAGAATCACGTTGGATTTCTGCCAGTGCTTTCCCGACCACCAACGGACGCACGGCTTGGGACTCACCAATGCGCTGTGCCGCTTGCATATCGGCAGACGATTGAATAAGCGCCACTTCGTTGTCTCCCGCCTGCTTCATCGCCGCAGTCACCTGTCGCAAGCGATTCACGACCTTACGTTGAATTTCGATAATCATGCCAGAATCTCTGAAGGCAACTTTGCGAATGTAGGTCGACCCCATCGCAAACCCCCACTTGGCGGAGGTCGGGGAAACCTCTTCGCGCACACGCATAGAAAGCGCGTCACGATTCTCGAGCAACACATCCAGCTTGAGATTCGAAAGCTGTTTGACCACGGCGGTAGATACGTTGGCCTTGAGCGAGCCGAGCGGATCGGAGTTTTGAAAAAGAAAAGCTTCCGGATCGTTCACGAAGCCCTCGAACCAAATGCCCACTCCCATTGGGGCGCCTTCCTCGGAATTCACGAGTTGATTGCGCAGGTAAGATTGAAACAGGTTCGTCTTNNAAAAACGGCAGGAGCAACGCCCGAACACCAAAATGGCGTACCGGAAAAAACAACCCCGGCTCTGAAACCTGGCCAATCACCCGACCAAAGAGCGTGTACACAATCACGGTACGCTCGGGGAGCAGACGCCAAAGCTGGAAAAGCTTTCCAAAGAAACGCCCGAAGGGCACGAGAATGAAAGTGAGGACGCAAGCAGCGAAAACCGTGATGAGAAATTGCATGGCTTGTTTGCTTAGAGGGTGACGATGGTTTGCGCAGCCCGCTCGCGCTAAGGCAGGCTCGCATTGCGGAGGTAGGCATCGAGGGCATTCTTTCCCCCGCTGGCATGCATGGCCGCCAATGTCTTTCCTAGTTCAAGCAAGGGTGCCGCTTGGGCAGCGGCACGGTTTTGCGCGATCTGCACCGCCTGCTCCGCCATTTTCAGCTTCTGGTCAGCATCCGCACGCGCCTGGCTAATCGCCGCCGCCACCTGGTTCTGCGTCGTGTTAATCGACGCCAGAGCCTCATCGACATCCGCAGGAGGATCGATGGTCGTGATCAAAGCAGCATCCAGTTCCACGCCATAGCGGGCCGTGGTCTTACGACAGGTTTCTTCCATATAGCGGTTGATGCTAGAAAGATTCTTCCGAAGGTCATTGATGGATACACCTTCGACCGCGCCCTCGCCTTCGCCACCTTGAAACGTCGCGATACGATCACGTAATACAGAAATGAAGTAGCCAATGACATGGACCTCCGGCTGAGCGACGCCAAAGAGGTAGGCGTAGAGATTGCGCTCGCAAGGCTTCCATCGAATCTGTCCGTTGATCGCGACCGTGAGATTGTCCTTGGTCACGGCTTCAATGAACCCCTGCTTCACTTCGGGATCCCACGTGATGTCCGTGGTGCGAATGGTCATGTCGACCTTGTAGAGCTTCTGCCAAGGCCACTTGAAATACGGGCCGCCTGGCGGGATTACCCGGATATTGGGATAGTTGTATCGGAGACGCTCCTCGGTTTTGAGCAGCGCACCCAAAACCGGATCGTCTGCGGTCATGCCGGCAATCCGCTGAGCTCGGCGAAACGTGGTGAGCACGCCACGCTGCGTAGGACCGATGGAGTAGACGCCAAACACGAGGGAGAGTACGGCCGCGAGCCCAATCCCGATACCAAGCGCAACAAGAGTGGTCATGATAGGAGGCGGGCCTTCGAAAGTCACAGTACTCCCTTCAGCTCGCGGGTCACGATTCGATCCGCCAAACTCCGCTGGGTCAAGACGATGCAACTGACCAAGACTAACCCCAGCGTCAGTTTTACCGCTTGTTCACTTACGCCGTTGAGTGAAGGCACGTCGTTTTGCCTTTTCCAGTCTGCCCAGTAAGATGGATTCATGTCCACTCAACTCAGTGTGCCTATCCACCCGGGCGTCAAAATCGGTCACGTCCACCTCAAGGTCGCAGATCTGCAACGCTCTTTGGACTTCTATTGCGGTACTCTCGGCTTTCAGCTCATGCAGCGCTACGGCGCACAAACNNATCCCCGTGGATCAACCGGTCTCTACCACACGGCAATCCTTTACCCCTCGCGAGCCGCTTTGGCCGATGCGCTGCGCCGACTGATCTCAGCAAAAATCTCACTCGACGGCGCGTCCGATCACGGGGTCAGCGAAGCTTTGTATCTAAAAGATCCTGAC
>DKKJ01000171.1 GCA_002455175.1 Opitutaceae bacterium UBA6669 | reverse complement strand
TCCACTCGGTTCGGGCGCTTTTTGAGGTGAAACCTGAGGTCACCCGGCTGGAATTTCGCCGCTTTGTCCAGTCAGCTCTGATGCGTCTGCCCGAGCTTCAGGCTCTAGAGTGGATCCCTCGTGTGGCAGCGACCGAGCGTGCTCGCTATGAGGTCCGTGCGCAGAAAGACGGCTTGGATGGTTTTCATTTTACCGAGATTGATAAAGACGGAAACTTGGTGCCGGCGGTAGAGCGTTCGGACTACTTGCCCGTCTTTTATGCTGAGCCAGAGGCGACGAATGCGCCCGCCCTCGGGCTTGATTTGGCGGCTGATGAGCGCCGCCGCGAAGCGCTTGAACGGGCGGCGCGCACCGGTTTGGCTACTGCCACCGCCCCGCTGCGCCTGGCTCAGTCGGCAGGAGGCGGGTTGGGAATTTTAGTGGTGATGCCGGTGACTCATCCGGAGGGCGGAATCATGGGCTACGGCCTCGCCGTCTTTCAGATCGGCCAGTTGGTAGAGGACGTTTTTGCACCCCTCGTGCGACGCGGTCTGCGAGTAGAGGTGCAAGATCGCGGAGACCCTCCCAGCCTCGTCTACGTCGCTGGACCCGAGGTGCCCGAGTCTCCGGCCTGGAGCTACGAGCAGGATTTGCCGCTGGCAGGCCGCGTGTGGCACTTCACCTTCACACCTGGCGAGAGCTTCAAGTTTGGTGATCCAGAGTGGCTTCGGCATGCCGCGGAAACCCTGCAGCGGGCCAATCGCATCCTAGAGGAACATGTCGCGGAGCGAACCGCGCAATTGGCTGAGCTCAATGAGGNNAACGGAGATCGAAGTTCGCAAGCGGGCGGAGGCCAGTGCAGAGGCAGCGAATCGCGCGAAATCGCTTTTTCTAGCGGAAATGAGCCATGAAATCCGCACGCCGTTGAATGCGATTCTCGGATACACGCAACTGCTGCGGCGCGATGGCGGGCTCTCGTCATCCCAAGCTCAGGCCATGCGTGCGATTGTCGAAGGAGGGGACCACCTGCTCTGCTTGATTGATGGTGTCCTCGATCTGACCAAAATCGAAATGGGCCGGATGGAGCTGGAGACAGTTGATTTTGATCTGACCGTCCTCGTTCGTGGGTTGGCGGCGATGTTTGTGCAGCGGTGTCATCAGCACGGACTTCGTCTCCGATTGGAGGGGTTGGGCGATATCCCTGTCTGGGTGCATGGTGACGAACGCAAGTTACGCCAAGTGTTGGTCAACCTCCTGGGCAATGCCGTGAAGTTCACGGAGTCGGGTGAGGTCCGTTTGCGCGTGGTGCCTGTGGGAGGGCAGGGCACCTACCGGTTCGAAGTCATCGACACCGGTCCGGGGATTCCTCTCGAGGCGCAAGCGGCGATTTTCGAGCCCTTTCAACAAGCCTCCGCGGGGAGAGCGAAAGGCGGCACGGGCTTGGGCCTAAGCATTGCTCGTCGGTTGATCGAAATGATGGGGGGATCATTGGCGGTCAATTCGGCACCAAAATGGGGCAGTAACTTCTTCTTTGCGCTTTCGTTTGCGCCCGCCCGCACCGTCGTCACGACGCTGGCGGGCGAAGGGGTGACCCACCTCAAACTTTCCCGGGAAACGCCAGTACGGGCGATGGTCGTGGATGACCTGACGACCAGCCGGCAGATGCTGGATCATCTCTTGCAGGCACTCGGATGTACCACGGTGCAGGCCGACAGTGGTTACCAAGCGATCGAACTCGCGCGCGCTTTTCAGCCAACGATTGTTTTTGTCGACCTCAGAATGCCAGGAATGGACGGGATCACCACAGCGAAAGCGCTGCGCGAGGCCGGCAGCACGATCGTTCCCAAACTCGTTTCTCACTCGGCGTGTGTCTTTGCCCATGAACGACGCGAGTGCGAGTTAGCCGGCTTCGATGACGTGCTGCCTAAACCGTTTCGTTTGGAGCGTATCGGAGATGTCCTGGTGCGCCTCTTAGGAGTGAGCTTTGCCAACCCCAAGGCATCGCGTGTACCGGTGGTAACGCCGTTTGTCGCCACCGGCTTCAGTTTGCCCAGTTCTCAGTTAAGTGGGTTGAAAGCGGCAGCGGAGATCGGAGATTTTGCGGCTGTGCGCCGGTTTCTGGACGAGATTGAACAACAAGAATCCGGAGGGGTGGAGTTTGCGCAAGCGCTGCGCTTGTCGACTGAGCGTTTCGACACCGAGGCGGTTTTAAAAACGTTGTCCCAGGTGACGGTTCTAACGCCGGCTGCGGCGAACGCGTGATGAGGATGACCGAGTTTTCACCTCTATCTGCCACCCTGGAACTGCCTAGCTCGGTGACGCATTCGAGCGCCCCGGCTACCATTCTTATCGTAGACGATGTCTCCGCGAACATCGGAGTGCTGAGCGGAGCGCTGGAGTCCGCTGGCTACCGCGTGCTGGCGGCTCTTTCAGGGCCCGCGGCGTTAAAATCGGCAGCGAAAGCGTTGCCTGAACTTATCTTGCTCGACGTGCTCATGCCTGAGATGAGCGGCATCGAAACCTGCCTGCAGCTCAAGGAGAACCCGGCGACGGCAGAGATTCCGGTGATTTTCATCACCGCGAATGAAGAAACGCAAAGCCTCGTCGAGGGTTTCGCGGCGGGAGGGGTGGACTACATCACCAAGCCGTTNNCCGCTTGACGCGCGATCTAGCGGCTCGCACTGCGGAGCTAGAAAAATCCAACGCGCGCCTGCGAGCGGAGATTCGGCGCCGCGAACAGGCGGAAGACGCGTTAAAACTGGCGGATGAAAAATTGACGCTCCTTTCTGAAGCCGAGGCCCGTCAGTGGGGCTTGGCTGGCTTCGTGGGACGAAGCGCTCCCTTCGG
>DKKJ01000027.1 GCA_002455175.1 Opitutaceae bacterium UBA6669 | reverse complement strand
CGGAAGCAACTTCGGCCACCGGCTCAACGCAAGACACCACTGGTTGACCCTTGGGGTCGAGGAACTTAACTCCCGGAACCGGCTTCAATTCAGAGACTTTAATCGTCTCACCCACCGCTAGCTCGGTCACATCGATCAGGATCGACTTAGGAAGATCCTTGGGAAGACAGCGCACACGCAGTTGCTGTGTCGCCACTTCCAACACGCCGCTTTGATTCTTCACCCCAAACGACTCGCCGGTGATCTGGATGCGAACGCGGATTTCAAAGGTTTCGTCAGCCTTAACCTCTTGAAGGTCAACGTGCAGATAGCGATCCGTGATCGGGTCACGTTGAACTTCTTGCAGGAAGGACAAGGCCTTTTCGCTTTTTCCCTCACGAGCAAGCTCGATAAGGATGGAGCGGCCACCCAAAGCCTTCAGAAGGCGGGTGAATTCGGGTCCATCGACGGCCAGCATTTCAGGGCTGGTGTGCNNCGCGATTTGCCTTACGAAGGCGGCGTGAAGCACTACGGCCAGATTGGGCGCGCGATGCGACGTTGAGAACAAGGTTTTGCTTCATATTATTCGTTCCACCTGGTCGCTCCGGAATGGAGGCAGGCGTAGTGGAAAAGGGGCAAGGCAATCCCTTGGAAGAAGGGAAAGCAATCAAAACTTGGATGAGCTCATTTTTTGTTCAACTGGAGCATTGACAAGCCCCTTCCCGCCGCATCTGTTCCCCGTCCCTTTCGGGAAAATGATTGCCTGGTAGCTCAGTGGCAGAGCAGGTNNTACCCGGGCAGCCATCTCCATCAAGGAGATGCGGGGTTCTTGACAACAACGATCCGGCGACGACCAATCCTGCGATGCCGTGGACGCAGGCCAAAGCCTCCAGCGCCGGCACAAAGAATCCGATCGTTGCCCAGTTGTTCGTTCAAGTGCACGACACGCTGGAGAAGTGTGGGGCAAAACGCGGAGAGAAGGTAAAATCTTGGCGCAAATGCGGATCGCCAAAGACGAGGTGCTCACTTGCAAAGCGGCTCTTACAGCGCTAAAACGCAAGTGGGAACCGGTCGGACAACGAATCAAAGAAGGTGGCATTCGACACAGTGGCAGCTCTCTCGAATGCCCGCAGGTCCACGATCTCGAAAAATTCGCCACGCAGTTTGTCACCTCTGCGAAAAGAGCACTCCAAGCGGCGGGGGAGGTTTACAACGAGTTTTATGCACCGCCGAAGGGCGGCCGCCGCGCGATTCGCCTACCGCAATCGCGGTAGCTCCCACACAATTGCGTTTTCCGGTTTCGCCGCCTGCGTCTCGCCCGAGTAGGTCGCTAAACCGGCTTTCCAACCAGCTCCGCGATGGTGCCCATCGGCAGAAAAACCCGCTTCGGATCGCTGCCCAATCGGGCAAATCCGAACTTCCGATAGAACGTCAAAGCGNNGTTGCCCAGTTGGGCAAAGCCGAACTTCCGATAGAACATCAAAGCAGGCTCATCCTTCGCGTCTGCGACCACGGCGAGCGAAGCAATCTCGGCCGATTTCTGGTGCGCGCGGGCCAGCGC
This sequence comes from Opitutaceae bacterium UBA6669, assembly GCA_002455175.1. Taxonomy (GTDB): domain Bacteria; phylum Verrucomicrobiota; class Verrucomicrobiia; order Opitutales; family Opitutaceae; genus UBA6669. The sequence goes on along the minus strand of DKKJ01000027.1, from coordinate 2,181 downwards.
ATCCATCAAAAGCAGCGATCCCGTGCCAGGGAAACGCTCATCACGCGCCAGCCGTCCAAGCAGGGTTGCGGGCAGCCGCGGATACCGGGGCAGCTTCCTTTGCATGGCTTCCGGAAGCTCCGTCACGTCCACGGCGAAAGCCGAAAGCGTGTAATAACCCACGATGGCGGCCGGGGCGGCCTCATCCACCATGACGAACGCAGCGGCCACATGGCGTTCCGCGTCCTTCCGGGCAATCTGCCGGAGATAGATATTGAGCGGCGCGCTGGCGCAACGAAACGCAGCCCGGTCGTGCTGCTTGGTCAGCGGCTCAAAACGATAGGCCATCAGGTGCTGGCCTCGCGATAACGCTTAAAAGCACCCCGCAACGCCGCATTCGGGGCGGCGGGCGCAAGCAATGCCTTAACGAAACGGGTCGATTCCTCCGCGGAAAGTTTGGCCTGTTGATGCTCCTCAATGACCCTGCGGGCGCTGGCCTGAAGGGAAAAGAGAACAAAGCTCGTGACCGTGGGATGCCCCGTCACGGCAGCGGCCTGCTCCAGCGTTTTCTTGAAATCGCGGGGAATCCTCGCCTCAAGTCGGGCGGTGGAGGGGGCACGAGAACGAGATTTTGCAGCTAAAGCGGCCATGAACCACTATCCGGCAATTTGCCGGGTCCTGCAACTATAAAGCTATTTGGCGCTACCGGCTTCGACCTCAAACCACGCGGAGGCTACGTCTTGCGGCATTTCGATCTGGTAACCCAGCTCCTTATACCCTGCTAGTCGACGGCGGAACATCTCGTTGGTGAGCGCATGGTTCCCGTCCAAGTAATCGAAAATCAAGGGAGCGTTCTTCGACTCATGCACTCGGTTCAGACGCCCGGCGTATTGAATGAGCCGCCCCTTGAAAGAGAGCGGCATTGACAGTATGAGCGTGTCCAAACGAGAGAGATCAAAGCCCTCGCCGATCAACGATGCCGTCGCGAAAATCACGAACGTCTTCCCGGCATCGTAACATTCCTCTATCTGCCGGAGCATTTCGCGCCGCGCCTTCTTTGCTAGCTGGCCATCAAATCGGAAGCACACCGCGCCCGCCGTAGTCCTTATCGCTGAACAAACTTCTCCGGAGTAGCTATCACCATTGATCGCGTTGTCTCCGGAGTTTAGATACACAATTAGCAACGACATCGCAGGTGGTCAATTGCCAAGCCCAGACGTCTTGTTCGGCTCATTTCGTCACTAATTCCGATACATTTATCTTCCAGGTTCTATAAAGTACAAACGACACGACTTTATCTCCTCCGTGGATTATTGCGTCCATCGATCCATAACGTTCGAGTCTAGGGCACTGCTGTCCCTGGCGGCGACCTCCCTTCACTACGTCGAAATCACGTGACGTTTCAGCAGCCGTCCGGCCTGCAGCACAAGCATCGGGCCGAAGATCCATACTACCTGTATTGGGAATAACTTGCTCGCGGCAATCTGGTGATACGCCGCGAGCGCGGCGCCAAAGTAGACCAGGCGGTGCAGGTTTCTCCACCGGCGACCGCCCAACGTACGCACCACGCGGTCAAGGCTCGTAACCGCCAGGACGAGCAGGATCGCCAACGCCACCGCACCCGACAGAATGAAGGGCTTGCCGATGTCGTTGGTGAGCGTACCGAAACCTCCCTCGTAGATAAGGTACATGATGAAATGCAGCCCGGCGTAGACGAAGACCGTGACCCCCACGAGACGCCGATGACGGTTCAGTGCCCGGACCTCGGGCGAACGCGGAAAGATCGTACGCAGCGGCGTGAAGGTCAGCACCACCGCAAGAAGTACGCAGGCGACAAATCCGAGATGATGAAGAAGGTACTTTTCCGGGTCCGCCAGCACACTGGGTTCCTGACGTAGAAGCGGCCACACGGGCCAGAGTCCTGGCAGGACCAAGCAGGCAACCACGAAAAGCTTCGATCGCAGCAGCCGCTCGGTCCAGCGTNNGTAGTTTTTGCGAAGGTCGAGTCCGGCATAGAGCGCCGCCACCTGTTTTTCGTAGCCGTTGAACATGAGGGTATCTTGCTTGCCCGCGAAGAAGCCCGCTCCGATCACGCGCTCGGTGGCCTGCGACCAACGCGGATGGTCCACCTTCGGATTCACGTTCGCATAAAATCCGTATTCGTGCGGCGCCATCACGTTCCAGGTGTTGCGCGGCTGAGCG
>DKKJ01000237.1 GCA_002455175.1 Opitutaceae bacterium UBA6669 | reverse complement strand
TTGCCCGGCATTACCGCAGTGTATGTCGGTGCCGACGTAAGATCCGTCCAAATTCGTGGGATTGATGGTGCTTTAAACTCCGTGACGATGGACGGTGATCGAGTAGCTAGTTCGCAGTCGGCAGGATTGGGGCGCACCTTTGAGTTCGAGCAGGCCTCATTGGGAGGCATTGAAACAATCGAAGTGATCAAAGCTCCCACCCCTGATATGGACGCAGACTCGATCGGTGGGAATGTGAACATCATTTCGAAAAGTGCCTTCGATCGTGCTCAGAAACGTTACTTTTCTTATACCTTGGGCGGTGTTTCTCGGCCGGGGTTTTACACACGCAGCGGAAACTGGACCAAAGAGCCGGTAGATAATGTGGGTCCTTCCCTGAACTTTGGATACGCAGATCGGTTTGGTCCGGATGAGCGCATCGGCGTTTCACTCAACACGACCTACCACTCTCAGCCCGGAGGTGACACGGCTGCTCTGATGAATTACCAGAATACGTTGGCCGATCCCTATTACATTTATAGCGTCGCGGTGCCTCGTCCCGCAGGCGCTCCACGCACTCGACTCGCCACGAGTGGTAAAGTGGAGTTCAAACTGAGTGATCGTACGACCTTCGCTTTGAACACCAGCTACAACTGGTTTCACGAGAATAACGACACCCGACAGATGCTCTGGCAGACGTCGCAAAATGTCGCGAATTTTGCTCCCGGGTACACCAATACCTTTACGGAGATTCTCGCGAACACCTCCTCGAATAGCACGCTCACGACTACGACGGACGATAAGTCAGGCAGGACTTGGATTCTTGCGCCGTCGGGACGTCATCGTTTCCCGACGATGGATATCGATTACTCGCTGAGTATCTCTAACTCTCAGACATACTACGATTACTCGCCGTTTGACCGACACTATGGTGCTCGCCCGAAAGGAGCGATCTCAATGTCGCTTCCGAATATTGGTTTCACAATCGATCGACGCGAAAGCCTGCAATGGCCGAAGATCACACAGACTCAAGGGCTGAATGCTTACGATCTAAACAACTATTCGAACATGTCCTTGACGCAGAATAATCGCGGCGGCGAGGACGAGATCAAGTCAGCGCGTCTCAATGTCCTGAAGCGCTTCGACTGGTCTCTTCCGACCGCCATCAAGGTGGGTGGCAATGTTCGTGAGCAAACCCGTGGGACCTGGAGTGCAGCTCGCCGATATACCTACACGGGTACTAACATTGGTCAGTTTCTGGATACCCGGGCAAAATGGACCGATTCCAACGAAGGCTATCGGCAACCGCCCTGGCCCAATACGAACCTAGTCGCTCAAGACGTCCAAGCCAATCCCTCACGCTGGCTGGAAGACCTCAACTACGCCCAACAGCAACGTGCTGCGGCGGATCGCGACATCGTCGAAACCGTATCGGCGGTGTATTTGATGGGTACTGCAGCGTACAAAGACTTTTCCGTTTTGGCCGGTGTTCGAATGGAAGACACTAAAACTGAAGCTTNNTACGGGATTTACACCGGTCGATCTAAGCGTAAGGGCGGTTATCGCGACACGTTTCCTGGTTTGCATCTCAAGTATGCACCAGCGTCTGGATTGGTGGCGCGGGCTAGTTATTCGACGAGTATTGGCCGGCCTTCCTTTGACGCACTGATCCCGCTCGAGGTGATCAATGAAACAAGTCGGACGATATCACTGCGCAATGCTGATCTTAAGCCCCAGTACTCCGACAATTTCGATCTCAGCGTGGAGTATTACTTCGAGCCAGTTGGACTTCTTTCAGCGAGCGTGTTCATGAAGGAAATCCAGGATTTTCAATATAGGGACACCAGTTTTGTTGGGCCCGGACCGAACAACGGTTTTAATGGACTCTACGAAGGGTTCACGCTTACACAGCCCAAGAACGGTGGCGATGCGACTTACAAGGGTTTCGAACTAGCCTACCAGCAGCAGTTCACGTTCCTCCCCGGTTTCTGGAAAGGGTTTGGGGCGGGAGCCAACTACACCCAATTGGAAACAGAAGGTAACTATGGAGGAGCGGTGGCGACAACACAGTTGGCGGGCTTCCTGCCCAAAGCGGCTAACTTCAACATTTCCTACATCCGCNNCCGAAGTTCCAAGTCGATTTGAAGGTCAAGTATACGGTAAGTCCGAAGTTGTCCTTTTTCTGCGACATTCAGAACTTGAATAAATCGCCGATCACGGAGCGTTACTTTGGTCGCGAGGATCGCCCCGGTGAAACACGTATTGTCGTCGCCAAGATTGTCGCCGGCATCACTGGTAATTTCTAATCCTGCCTTTTGGTTCGGTGGTTTGTCCACCCCGCCGAATCAGTGGAGGCGTCGACGCAAGGTGCGTCGACGCCTCTTTTTTTGGCAGCTTGGTGGTCGAGGAAAAACTGAACGGAAAGCGGACAGAAGAAATGCCGAAAGAGAGAAAAGCTGAAACGCTGAAATTTGGAAAGGAGAGCGGACGCNNTTTCGTTTCTGTTTTTCGTACTCCAGCGTTTGTCCGTCGAAGGGAATGTTTTGCTCATTCCGAATACCTGAATTTTTCAGGTGACCCTGAGCTGGCCTCCGACACGTGTCACTACCGGAGCGAACGTTAGGGGCCACACGTGCTTATCGTAGCGCACGGTCGAGCCAGCGGTAGGCGATTTCGCGCTGCTCGTCAGGAAAATCATGTTCGCAGTCCGGGTGGTCGACTCGGAGGAGAGACGGAACGTCGTAGAGCCGGTAGATTTGTCCCGCTGCCGCTGCGATCCGGTCCACACTTTGCCACCGAAAGTTGGCGTCGTTGACCGGTGCATTGACATAAACAGGACGGGGAGCGAGCGCTCCGAGTAACTCATGAAAGTCGAACGGGATCTCCTGGCGTGGATACCCCGACAATCGGGGCATGTAACGAGTCTGCGTCCATCCCTTTCCGGGCTGCCACACGGCATCGTTTCCGTCGTAATAATCCAAAAAGGAATCGAACCCACAACTTGAGACCACGACCCGAATGCGCTCGTCGAGTACCGCCGTATAAATGGAGTTATGGCCCCCCAAGGAATGACCAATCGCTCCGAATCCGCCTTTACGCACATAGGGAAGCGTCTCCAGGAGATCGAGAGCCCGCATGTTGTCCCAAATAGCCTTCATACTTCCGCTTTGATAGCCCAGTTTCGCCAGGTCAGGCTGGTAGTCGGCGAGCAGGGGATACGCGGGAACGATGGCCACGTAACCCCGTTCAGCGAGCTCAGCCGCATATGCACGCCCGGGCCTTCCTTCGAGCACGCCGACGGTTTGCTTATTGCCTCGCTGGTTGTCGGTGGACATGAGGCAGAGGACGCCAGGAGCAGTTCGCTCGCCGGAAAGCGCTGTTTTCGGAATGAGTAGGTAAGCTTGCGCGCGAGCGCCGGGCTCTGACTGGTAGGTAATCCGGCGGCGAACGTAACTACCCACCTCGGTCTCCTCTTCTATGTGCACGTCGGGAGGCACTCGCTGGGTCCGGTCGGGTAGGGGGCCCATAACGGCCAGCATACCTTGGACGATTTCCTGACGTCGTTTCTGCCACTCGTCGACGGAGCGCACGGGGCGGATTTTGCCATCATCGGCTCGGTAAGAAAGCAGATGAGTGCGATCGAGACGGGGACCTGGGGCCGTCGTGGACTCACTCCATGCGGTCGTCAGTGCGGCCAAGGATAAGAAAGAGGCTAGCAGCAATTTCATGGGGGCTAGCTAAGAAGCGGGCGGAACGTTGCGGAGAGAATCGTATCCACTTCAGGCCCACAGAACGCGAAATCGACTTCGTATCCTCCGGCGGGGAATTCTTGGGCCGTGGGAATATACCAGGGACCTCCATCGCCATACGCGGCGGTGGCAATTTGCAGGGAAGGTGCTAATTTCTGGATGCGGAGTTGGTATTCGACAAACATCTCTGCCGGCAGATGGAGGCTGGCCATGCGGTTGATACGCAGCGCTGAGATTACGAGAGGAACCTGCTCGGCACACCGCTCCATCCAAATTAGTTTCATGGCGGAGCGG